>JAQBOP010000284.1 GCA_028287975.1 Mucilaginibacter sp.
CACTTAACGCATTAAGCAATGGGATGTATTCCCTTAAGTCGACAAAGTTCAGGAAGCGGTTATTTATTTTGCGTGCCCGGTACCAGATATACATGGTAAATATCAGCCCAAACTCAAACACCAGGAAGAACAGTCTTTTTAAGATCTTAACGGCATTAGCTACAAAAAAGGAAAACTCTACCGTTAAAAAAGCGCACAAAATTATGGTAACCAACCATACCGGCCAATGCTTAACGTAGCGCATAAAGTAATACATCAGGATAGTGGTCATGAGCATGGCTATGGTGATAGAGAACCCATAGGCCGCGGTCATGGCTTCCGAAGTACGGAAATACAACGATACCGCTATACAGCCAAAACAAAGGATCCAGTTGATGCTGGGGATATAGATCTGACCGCGGATGTTTGACGGGTATTTGATAGTGATGCGCGGCCAGAAGTTCATGCTTACGGCCTCGCTAATCAGCGTAAATGACCCACTGATCAATGCCTGGCTGGCAATTATGGTTGCCAATGTGGCCAACACCACGCAAGGTATCATAAACAAATGCGGGTTAGGCACAATCTGGTAGAAAGGATTAACTCCTTTAAAGTCAAAGCCATCTGGCTGCATTAATACCCAGGCGCCCTGCCCAAGGTAGTTAAGTACGAGGGTTGTTTTTACAAAGATCCAGCTTGCTTGTATGTTTCTGCGGCCGCAATGCCCAAGGTCCGAGTAAAGGGCTTCTGCACCAGTGGTACATAAAAACACCGCGCCTAACAACCAAAATCCTTTAGGGTGATCTATCAACAAGCGGATGCCATAATAAGGGTTCAACGCTTTAAAAATGCCGGGGTTGTGCATTACCTGCAACAGGCCTAAACCACCTATCATTAAAAACCACAGCAGCATTACCGGCCCGAAAGCTGTACCCACTACCTTGGTGCCAAATTGCTGAAAAAAGAAAAGCAACAGCATGATGCCAATTACAATCCCCAATATCAGATGATTGCCCGGTACAAACGCAGCTGATAGAGCAGGTACGTTGTTCAACCCTTCAATAGCCGAGGTTACAGAGATAGGAGGAGTGATAATGCCATCGGCTAATAAAGTGCCTGCGCCAATTATGGCAGGTATAGCCAGCCATTTGCCGTAACGCCTAACCAGCGCGTATAATGAAAAAATCCCGCCTTCGCCTTTGTTATCGGCTTGCAGGGTGATAAAAATATATTTAAAAGTGGTTTGTAAGGTAAGTGTCCAGAAGATACAGGATATTGAACCCAGCACTAATGCCTGATTAACTTTACCGCCTTCTATAAGCAATGTTTGAAAAACGTACAGCGGCGAAGTACCTATATCGCCAAAAATTATTCCGAGAGTTACCAGTAAGCCTGCGGCCGAGATCTTTTTTAAATGGGGTGTCATTATAGTTATCAGTTGTCAATGAACCCGCCAATGCTAATCAAGTGCCACTATTGATTAATTAGTTATAATTATCTGATAAATAATGATTTAAATATATTTTCGGTAAAAGGTGTAAAAAGGACACCATATCATTTTGATATGGTTTTATCAAAATGGTTACCAGGTATGTTAATCTAACCCGTACTCCTTTAGCTTGCGGTACAGCGTGGCAATGCCGATATTTAATAGCCGGGCGGCCTCTGCGCGATTGTTTTGCGTGTGTTTGAGTACACGTATAATATGTTGTTGTTCGATAGCCGCCAGATCAAAAGTCGAAGCGGCATTTCCATTTTTGGCTGATGAAGTTTCAAACTCATAAGGCAGTAAAGAGGCGTCAAGCTCATTGCCATCGCATAAAATTACCGCGCGTTCAATAACATTCTTTAATTCGCGAATATTGCCGGGCCAGTTATAAGCTTCCAGCTTTTCTAAAAAATCAGGGGTGTAACCTTTTATATGTTTATTTACTTTGGTCGCAAAGGTTTGGATAAAACTGTTAGCTAATAACCCAATGTCTTTTTTACGGTCGCGTACCGGCGGTAGTATGATCTGGAATACTGATAAACGGTAAAAAAGGTCAGATCTGAAACCTCCCTTTGCAGATTCTTCCTGCAGATCACGGTTGGTTGCGGCCAGTATGCGCACGCTTACCTGTGTAGTTTTGGTATCGCCTATCTTAATAAACTGCTGTGACTCTAAAACACGCAACAACTTGGCTTGTAGGTCGTGGTCAAGCTCGCCTATCTCATCTAAAAATATAGTACCCCCATTAGCTTCTTCAAATAGGCCCTTTTTATCTTTAACCGCGCCGGTAAATGAGCCTGCCTTGTGCCCAAATAATTCGCTTTCCAGTAATTCCTTGCTAAAGGCGCTGCAATTTATGGCGACAAAAGGCTTGGCGCTTCGCGGGCTGGCCTGGTGTATGGCTTCAGCAAAAACTTCTTTGCCGGTACCGGTTTCGCCCAATAGCAGAACGGTTGTATCTGTCGGGGCTACCCGTTGCGCCAATTTTATAGCAGCCGTTATGCCTGTCGAGTTACCAATTATCCGCTCGAACCCAAATTTTAAATTCAGCTTGTTTTCCAGTTCCAGCACACGGCGTTGCAAGATGGCCTTATCCATCGCCTTGCTTGCCAGCGGTATTATCTTTTCATTATCGTCGCCTTTGGTTATGTAGTCAAAAGCGCCGTTTTTAATAGCAGCGACACCGTCATTTATAGTGCCGTAAGCTGTAAGCACTATAATTTCGACAGCAGGATGGCTTACTTTGATGGTTTTAGTAAGGTCGATACCGTTGCCGTCCGGCAGTTTAACATCGCATATCACTACATCAATAATGTTATTATCCAGATAGCGCAGCCCTTCTTTGGCATTGGTGGCTTGCAGCAGCTCATAGCCTTCTAATTGCAAAATGCGGGCAAGCAGTTGCCTTAACCTGTCCTCATCGTCAATAATTAAAAGCTTGCCTTTTGCCGCTGTGCTCATGTTGTACAAATCTGTATATTTTTATTGTGATTAAAAAGCAACAAAAAGCCCCGTTACTGCAATACAGTAGCGGGGCTTTTTAGGTAAATAAAATAACTTAGTCTTTTATCTCACGGATCTTGATGTTTTTCCAACCGCTTGCGCCCGGGTGTTTTTGTACAGCAATGTGGCCTTTTTGTATTTTCATAAAATCCACAAAAAATTTGTCTTTAAACTTACTTGAAGCAATTGCAGCATCCCACTCAGGACTGCCTATTTTAACATCAACAGTTTTAATGCCGTTTAACCAAAAAGTTAACTGGCCTTTGTTTTGCACCAGTTTTACCTGGTTCCACTCGCCAACAGGTACCGGTTTTGAAACGGTAGCATCGCCTATCATATCATAAAGGCAACCTGCAAGGTGATTTTCTTTTTTGTTGTCACTGGCATCAATATTATCCAATACCTGCATCTCTGCGCCGGTTTGATAAGTAGCGCCGTATTTAGGGTCTTCCTGCACATCAAAAATGATCCCGCTGTTACCGCCTTTGGTTATTCTCCATTGTAGTTGTAATTCATAGTTTTCGTAAACGCCATCAGTTAATAAGTCATCACCGTCACGGTCATGGTCGCGATCATATTCAATCTGGCCGTCTTTTACCGTCCAGTTTGCAGCAGCGGCATCTTTATGCCATGAGTGCCAGCCTTTTAAGTCTGTGCCGTCAAAAAGCAGTTTCCAGCCTTGTTTTATTTCTTTTTTAGTTAGGGTGTTGTCCTGTGCTTTAAGCGCAGGTGATATAGCAATGCATGCTACAAAACTTAATAAAAGTATTTTTTTCATGTTTAATTTAAATGGTTAGGGTAAATCTACAACAATTTTTAAAGGCGCAATATATTTTGCCAATTTATCAAGTAAATAATGAGTT
The DNA here is from genome assembly GCA_028287975.1 of Mucilaginibacter sp. Classification (GTDB taxonomy): domain Bacteria; phylum Bacteroidota; class Bacteroidia; order Sphingobacteriales; family Sphingobacteriaceae; genus Mucilaginibacter. The sequence goes on from JAQBOP010000284.1 coordinate 3,835, forward strand.
ACAATTGTTTGCCGGCCTACTTGCTCATTGTATAACTTTAACAAAAATTAACAAATAATTCGAAACATTTTTAACCAATAGGCATTAACTATTCAATGAATAGTTTGCCGAGCCGCGTACGGTCAATTGATGCTTTTAGGGCCGTAACCATGTTTTTGATGATCTTTGTGAATGATCTTGATGATGTGCCCAATACTCCGCAATGGATCCATCATGCCAAAATAAATGCAGATGCACTGGGCCTGGCCGATACTATTTTTCCTGCTTTTTTATTTATTGTGGGTTTGTCCATACCGTTCGCTTTTAAAAACCGGCTGCTCCGTGGCGATTATCATACACCACTGCGTATCGTTATGCGGTCGTTCGCTTTGATCTTTATGGGCTTCTTCTTCGCGAACGTTGATGGCTATAATGAAGCGACCGCCTTGCTGCCACGCCCGGTTTGGGAAAGCCTTATGGTATTTAGCTTTTTCTTTATCTTTTTTAATTACAACAAAACAACTTCGACGCTTAAAAAATACCTGTTCCAGGGCTTTGGCGTGCTGCTGTTGCTGGTGTTGTCGCTGCTGTATAAAAGTAAAGACCCGGCACATCCATGGCTGCACTTTACCTGGTGGGAAATTTTAGGCTTGATAGGCTGGTCGTATCTTATCTGCGCGCTCATCTATTACTACTCTAAGGGCCACTTATGGATCCAGGCCGCAGCGTGGATGTTCTTTATGTTCTTTAATATCGATTTCCATTTCGGGATGCTTGATTTCTTGAACCCATTGCGCGATTATGTATGGCTGTCGGGCAACGGAGCAATGCAATCGTTCACCATGGCGGGGGTATTTGTGGCTGTACTATACATGCGTTTGCGCGAGCGAAATGAGCTTAAAATGCTTTGGATAGGCATGTTGCTAATGGCTATTATATTATTTAACCTGGGCTTTATCGTACGGTACTTTAGCGGCGGCATATCAAAAATGCGCGATACGCCGTCATGGGTATTGATCTGTACGGCTATAAGCCTGGTGATATACGCGCTGTTTATTTTTATTGTCGATTTTAAAAAGAAGTATAACTGGTTTAAAATTATTGAACCGGCAGGCACCAATGCTTTTACCTGTTACATCATTCCCGGGTTGTTTTACCCGCTGTTTGAAATGACCAACCTGCAGTATCCTGGCTACATAAGCCAGGGAACAGGCGGTTTAATTAAATGCCTGGTATTTGCCTTCGCCATGGTTTGGCTAACAGGATTGCTTGAAAAAGCAAATATTAAGCTGAAAATATAAAACAACCCGGCCCCCTCTAAATCTCCTCCGGTAGGGGAGACTTTATCATCGCTCAAGGTCTTGCAAAGTCCTCCCTTTCGGGGAGGGCAAACCATTTAAAAAAAACCTTTTTCTGTATTAGTATTTTTCCCTACATTTGCGGGCTAATTGTTGCTCATTGAAATCGCTAAGAAATTATTCGATTCCTTTTACCGGTTTACCGCTGGGGAAGCATCATTTTGACTTTGACATCAATGAT
>JAQBOP010000321.1 GCA_028287975.1 Mucilaginibacter sp.
TTAAGGCCTGATGCGTATTACCAGTTATAAAACTATGTCATTTACTATTCGCGTTGCCACATTTATTACTTTTTTGGCTATTACTATATCGGTTGGCTGCAGCATTTTTTCGCATAACGTAAGTAAAAACAACCAAACCGCCACCGGGCAGCATACTTCCTGGAAACAATATGGCGGCAGTGCTGATCAATCGCGGTACATGGAGTTTAAACAGATCAATAAGAAAAATGTAAGCCAACTAAAAATTGCGTGGACCTATCCTACCAATGACAATTCGGGTTATTTATTTAATCCGGTCATTATTGGCAATGTAATGTACCTGCTGGCTAAAAACCACTCGCTTGTTGCGCTGGATGCTACTACCGGCAAAGAAATTTGGATCCATACCGGGCTTAATGCCATAACCTGGAAAGGGCTTAACTACTGGGAAAGCAAAGATAAAACAGACCGCAGGTTAATATTTGCATTAGGTAGCTCTTTGCAGGAAATTGATGCTGCAACAGGCAAATCAATAATAACGTTTGGCAATAATGGTGTGGTAGATCTGAAACAAGGCACTATTCGTGACCCGTCAACATTTAACCGGATACAGCCTACCACCCCAGGTGTTATTTTTGATAACTTATACCTGGTAGGTTCATCGCCTGGCGAAAACATATTTTCAGGCCCCGGCGATCTGAGAGCTTATGATGTAGTTACGGGTAAAATGGCCTGGGTGTTTCATACCATTCCGCTCCCGGGCGAATACGGCTACAAGACCTGGCCAAAAGACGCTTATAAATATGTAGGCGGCACCAATACCTGGGGAGAAATATCGGTAGATGAAAAACGCGGCATCGCCTATTTCCCCACAGGTTCGCCTACGTATGATTATTATGGAGGCGACCGTATTGGTGATAATTTATTCAGCGATTGTATTATTGCTATTGACGCCCGGACAGGTAAACGATTATGGCATTTTCAAACCGTACACCATGATCTGTGGGATTTCGACCTTTGCTCGGCGCCGCAGCTGATTACGGTTGATCACAATGGTAAAAAGGTAGACGCGGTGGCAGTAGCATCAAAAACCAGTTTTCTATACGTATTTAACCGGGTAACCGGCGAGCCTTTATGGCCCATTGAAGAAAGGCCTGTACCAAAAAGTGATATACCGGGCGAGGTGTCGTCGCCAACCCAACCTTTCCCGACAGTTATCCCGCCCTTTGGCAGATTGAAACTCACGGCCGACGATGTTTCGCCTTATATGAAACCCGAAGATCAGCTGTCCTGGAGAAAACGAATAGCTGCCGGCGGTACGGGGATATTTCAGCCACTCTCGTTAAAACATGAAACCTTTGCAGTTCCGGGTGCGGTTGGCGGTTCTAACTTTGGCACCACAGCTTCTGTACCCGGCAAGGGCTTGATGTTTATTATAGCACAAGATCATCCATCAGTTTATTCGATAAATAAATATGAAGAGCGGATGGCACCCGGCGGACTCGATCAAATGGCGAGGGCAAAGACAATTTACACTCAAAATTGTCAAGGCTGCCACCGCGCTGACAGAACAGGAGCCGTTGGCCCCAATATTGTTACCGCCGGGCTAAAATTGGATCTTGAAGTTTTTAAAACGTTATTAGCAAGCGGCAAAGGACAAATGCCTGGCTTTCCGCATTTAAGCGTTGCCGAGGTTGCAGATCTGCATGTATTTTTGGGTGGCGCTGTTGCCGGTCAACGACGCGGCGGCAGGCAGGCTGAGGGTGAAAATGCGAAAGTTGACGGCCCGGTTGTGGCATCGGGTGGCGCGCCGGGATGGCAGGAAAACGCAGGGCGTGTGGCCGGTTTACAAGATTATCCCGCAGGAGTTGAGCGCCCTGCCGAACGGTATATTTCTGATAACGGCCTGTTGTTTCCATATATAATTTCGCCGCCGTGGTCGTTTATTGTTGCGTATGATCTTAATAAAGCAATAATAAAATGGAAAGTCCCCCTGGGCATTGACCCCGAGGTTGAAAAAAAAGGCGGCAAACCATCCGGACTTACGGGTGGCGGCCAACGTAAAGGCATGGTAGTTACAGCTTCAGGTATTTTATTTGCTACCGCGAAGGATAGCCGTTTATACGCCTTTGATATTGATAATGGAAACATTTTATGGAGCACCGACCTGCCCGCAGGCACAGAGGGGCAACCGTCATTGTATCAAATTAACGGCCGCGAGTATTTAGTGGTCAGTGCAACTACCGGTTTCCCAACGGCGCGGGCAAAAAACGCGCCCGCGGCTAAAAGATCATATGTGGTTTATTCACTTCCGCAGAAAAAATAATTAAACAAAATCTGATATGAAAAGCAGCTATAATTTTCGCCTTATATTATTCTTTCTGATCCTTGCCGGCATTACCGGATCTTATAAAGCAGCATCAGCACAGACAACAAAAGTGATCTATTTTTTATCCGGCCCTAAAGATCATGCCTGGCCGTCAAGGCATGAAACCGAGAAGGACCTGCTGGTACTACAGCGCTGTATTGATAGCATAACCAATATTAAGGGAGTAAAGATCATCACTAAGTTTATCAGTAAAAGAACGCAGCATAATATCAATGATATAAAAGATGCCGCTGCCATTATTATTGAAAGCAGCGCGGAGAGCAGCGAAAAAGACTATCAAACGAACCCCATTTTCCCCGCGAACACGTCGCCCAAAAACAACACTTATGATAAAGATGTACTGGTTTACCTTAAACAACTGGATAGCCTGCATAGAACGGGTATGGGTATAGTTGTATTGCATTGGGCGGTAGTAACTGATAATGAAAGAGCGCGCAACTATTATATAGATTGGTTTGGCGGGTCGTCAATGCCAAACTACACACAAAACCCTTTGGGTTACTGGACAATAACCCCGATGGTCGAAGGTAAGAAACATCCGATTATGCAGGGTGTAGGCCCGTGGACCTACAAAGACGAAATATTTTCAAAACTTACCGTAACGCCAGGGGATGAAGTGCACCGTACCAACCTGCTGATGGGCGAAACTCCGCGGTCAAACATGGGCGCCATTGCACCAAGATGTGTTGCATGGGCATACCAGGATGGGCTTTCAAGAGGTTTACTTTGGGGTGGAATGGATTATCATGCGGCTTTGCTAAATGAAAACTATCGACGGTTTTTATTGAATGCCATTGTATGGGCCGCTGGTATTGACGTGCCTAAAGGCGGCGTAAAATCAAACGCCAAAGGGCTGCAATTGGTAGCTTCCAGACCTGATGAATTTGATAAACTGAAATAGCTAAATAAACCCGGCACACAATTCAACCCGTTAATTATGAGACGCATTTTATTAACCTTTTTGCTAATTGGCTTGGCCACCTGCTTATTTGCACAAGAGATACCCTGGGACGTAAATGGCAGGGGGCTTAGTTTTATGCCTGACAATACGTTTAAAGGATCAGATATCAGCGGATGGCATGCGGTTGGTACAGGCAGTTGGCAAGCTAACAATGGCGAGGTTAATATTAATAATGGCAACGGCTGGCTGGCGCTTAACCATTCTTTCCAGGATGTGGCAATTAACTTGTTAGTAAAAGTTGATGCCGGCAGCGAAGCCGGTGTACTTTTTCGTTTAGAAAAAAAGGGCGATAGCTATAAGGGAATATTGGTTGCCATAAAAGATGATAAAGCTGCATCCTACCGTATTTCGTTCGATCTGAACGGGAAAGAATTATCGCGCGAAAAATTGAGGGTAGCCGGAAACATTATCCGCGTGGCTCCCCCTGCTCCAAAACAGGCCGAACCCGAAAGGCCATCCGGCAATGGTGGCAATCGCCGCAACGCTGCCCCTGCTGATCTGCCGATGCAGCCGCCTTCAACAGCTATAATCCCGGGCAATTGGAATCAGTTGGAAATTATTATAGATTATAATATCATCAGGAAATTTATAAATGACGGCGGCGACGCAACAGGCGGTGCTACCGAAGATACAGACGGGAGCTTTGGCCCCATCGCCTTATACGCAAACGGTAACGCAGCCTTTAAGAATATCAGTTACAAAGACATTGCAAAACAATATACACCAAAAGAAATAACATCGTCCAATTTCACCGCCCAACGCGTTAGCGATATGTATTATTCATGGAGTGCTGCTGCTGCCGATTTTAATCATGACGGGTACATGGATATAGTTTCGGGCCCGTACATTTATTATGGCCCGGATTTTACACATTACCGGGAAGCATTTTTTGCAGGCGCGCTTAATCCCTCAAGAGAGTTTACCAATGTTAACTGCCAGTATACTTTTGATTTTAACGGCGATGGCTGGCCGGACATCCTTACCGGCCCGGGTGCTCATCCGGCACTTTATATTAATCCTAAAGGCGAATCGCGCCGATGGGACAGGTATGAAATATTGTTAGGAGATAACAAGCAATCCATCAATATCCAGTCGGAAATAACCGTTTTTAAAGATCTTGACGGCGATGGTAAGCCTGAATTGATCTATGCTAATGACGGGGCTTTATGGTATGCTAAGTTTGACCCGGCCGACCCAACTAAACCCTGGAAACAAGTGGCCGTTTCGGGCAAAGGATATGCTTTAGGGCATGGCATTGGTACCGGGGATATTAACGGCGATGGTTTGGTAGATATCCTTAATCCGTACGGATGGTGGGAGCATCCCAAGGCATCAAACAAAGATGGCGCCTGGACCTATCATCCCGAGGCATTTGCCCGTTACGGCCATCGCAGCATGGCTGTTGGTGGGAGTGTTATGGCTGTATATGATGTCAACGGAGATGGTTTAAATGATGTGGTCACCAGTTTAAATGCGCATGGTTTCGGGCTGGCCTGGTTTGAACAAAAGCGTGATAAAGCCGGCAAAATATCTTTTGCAAAACATATGATAGCTGATGATTATGCAACAGCCGGAAAAAACGCGGGAGGTGTTACTTTTTCCGAACCGCATGGATCAACCTTTGCTGATATTAATGGTGACGGCATCCCCGATTTTATTGTGGGCAAACGTTACTGGACTCACCTTGATGATTACTTTGATCCTGATCCATACGGGGCGGCGGTAATATATGTTTACAAAACCGTGAGAAATAAAAAAGTGCCGGGTGGCGCATACTTTGTTCCTGAGTTAATTCATAACCGTTCGGGGGCAGGATCAGACATAGCTACAGCCGACCTCAATAATGACGGGAAGATAGATATTATCTCCGCTACAGACCGCGGCACATTTATTTTCTGGAACCATACCAAAAACAATAAAAAAGCCAAGGCAAAAAAGAATTCAAGCACAAATTGACAAACCCGGATTGTAAAAGAATAATGGATAATGACACAGTTGTCCCTCGTTTTTGTGCCAAAGTAAGATAGAGCGTAATTTTTGATTTGAATCCGATTTAAGATCGGTAAAAACCTGGCACTCACTAAAGTGATCAGGTATACCAATTAAATATTGCCGGATCCCTTTTGTCTAATTAATTGAATAGTAAAACAAGCGCCGCATTTATCGGTTTATGATTTTACTTTATATGCCTGTTCAATAAATTGGACTAACTTTACTTTACGTTTCGCGAAGCACTATTAACCATGAAGCCTCAGGACAATCAGGATCTGTACAACACGGTACTTAATGCGCCGATAGGTATTTGCATATTGGATGCCGCTACCCTGGTCGCCGAGATGGTTAATGATAAATTTTTACAGGTTGCAGGCAAGACTTCTGAAGCCATCATCGGAAATTTTTATTGGGATTCGTTTGCCGAGGTAAGGCAATATTATGAGGCCGCGCTTAAAGGCGTTGTAGAAACCGGCGAGCCATTCCATGCAGACGAAGTTGAGTTAATGCTGATAAGGCATGGAAAGCCCGAAATAGTATTTGTTACTTTTGTTTATTCGCCCGTTAAGAATGCCGAAGCTAAGGTTACCAAAGTTGCAGTTTGGGTGCTTGAGAATACTACCCAGGTAAATGCCTGGCAAAAAACTGAGCAGACAAATAAAGATCTAAAGGCGTCGCAGGCAGAAATACTTCATTTAAATAACGAACTAACAGCAAAAAATGAGCAATTAGCCATCGGCCAGCAAAATATCCGCAATATGATCAGGCAAGCGCCGGTTGGCATGTGCCTGATAAGCGGCGAGCCATTGCATGTTGAAGAGGTAAATGATCTTTTCCTGGAAATAGTTGGCAAAAAGCGCGAACAATTTTATACCACACCCTATTGGGATGTTATCGCCGAGGCTAAAGTCATCTATGAACCCATAACTGATCATGTTATGCAAACCGGCGAGACCTATCATGCCCATGAACATGAAATTATGCTTGTCCGCAACGATGTACCCGAAGTAGTGCATGTAGATTTTGTTTATGAACCCATGCGCAATCTCGAAAACAAAGTAACGGGTATTATGATAGTTGCTACTGAGGTTACTGACAAGGTATTGGCAAGACAAGCGCTGCAGGAGGTTAACGATGAAATGGCCGCCACTAACGAAGAAATGGCGGCATCCAACGAAGAACTATCGGTAACGAACGAGGAATTAGCCGAAGCACAAAAACTACTGCAAACTTCGATAGACAAACTAACAGAAAGCGAGCAGCAGATGCGTGCCCTGGTAGCAAGTGCTCCTTTCCCTATAGCCGTTTACATAGGGCGCGAAATGCGCATAGCACAAGCCAACCAGGCTATTATTGATGTGTGGGGCAAGGGAAACCAGGTAGTTGGCCGAACCTACTATGATCTCCTTCCGGAATTAAAGGAACAGAACATATATTCGCTGTTAGACGGCGTATTTACTACAGGCATCCCGGTTCATGCCCGTAATCAGCGGGTTGATCTGGCTATTGACGGTAAACTAACCATGTTTTATTTTAACTATAGCTTTATCCCCTTATTTGACAAGGCGGG
>JAQBOP010000350.1 GCA_028287975.1 Mucilaginibacter sp.
GGTCGCGTAAGCAATTAAATAACCCAAACTCCATATAGTACGCCCGAAAGAATCTTCAGAACCAACCTCATCAAGATACTGCCTGCTAAAGCTCAGGAAATTACGGAAGTTACCATCATCTGTTTGCATGTAGTGAATGTAACTTAGGTAGATTGGTAATAATTCAAAGGCTTCTTTACTATTGCTGCGTTTGTGGGCCATAATAGCCATGATCAACGCCCTGGCATTATCATCCAGGCAATAACCCTCCTTTAAGTTTGGTATGCCATATTTAGCATGTTGTACTATGCCCGTATCGTCGGTTAACCGCAATACGTGTGCAAGGTTAAACTTAGGCATAACTTCGGGATCAACTATGCTGTTTTTTAAGATCTTGTCTCTGAAGTCGTGGTCGAAGCAAGCCTCCTGAGCTACTTTTATAAACTCGGAACCGATAACCGGCCAGCGTAAATGCAGGCCATATTCATAAGCGTTTTGTTTTAATTCATTAAGAACACGTTCCTGGTCAAGCAGTTCAATTATTATAACAGCAAGTTCATCGGCATTTTTAAAATCGAATAATCTGCCCCGGTTATGGTCAAGCAGTTATGTAGCATGCCAGTAAGGTGTTGATACTACCGCGGCACCTGCGCCAATTGCGTATGATAAGGTCCCGCTGGTTATTTGCGCTTCGTTTAAATAAGGTGTAACATAGATCTCGGCTGCTGACAAGTATTGTATCAATTCTTCCTCGGCCACAAACTTGTTTATAAACGCAAGATTTTGTGATACGCCTAACTGGTTAGCCAACGTTTTTAAGTGGTCACGGTATTCCTCGCCCGAGTTTTTGATTACCCCCGGGTGCGTATTACCCAACACCACATACATAACGTCAGGGTGGTCTTTAACAATTCGTGGTAAGGCACGCACTACGGTTTCAAGCCCTTTGTTACGGCTAATTAAGCCGAAGGTTAACAGTGCCCTGTGATTCTTAAATGGTGTTAAGTTCTTTATCGGGTTATCTTCAGGCGCTTCCAGGTCGGGTACGCCGTGTTCAATTATTTGTACTTTCTCAACAGGGATATCATAAATAGTGGTTAGAAATTCAAGCGCACGATGGCTCATCACAATTATTTTTGCAGATTGCTCTGCTATTTCCCTTATGATAACCCGCTGTACATAGCTTGGGTCTTTTAGTATAGTATGTAAAATAGATATTAAGGGTTTCTCTAACCGGTTTAACAAAGGCAATATATAAATACCGCTTTCGCCGCCGTAAATACCAAATTCATGCTCCATTATACAAACATCAGCAGTGCTGGTGTTGATATAATTTGCAGCCCTGATATAATCTTTTTGATGATTTTGACGGATGACATATTTCACTTCTTCTGGATATTCATACTCGTGGATATCTTCAGAATCTGTTAATGCCACAACAAAATCGCCTTTTAATAAATTACCTCTCTCGGGGAAATTAGAGCCGATAGCACGCATCAAATTTTGATTAAATGTCGCAATCCCGCATTCGCGTGGCGGATAGGTTGATATATAGGCTATTTTCATATTTTCTGATAGTGTGTTAATCCGGGTCATGGTATACTAATGTTTTTGGTTATTGTATAGTATACTGACTTGAAAAAGGTGCATTTCGTCCATGAAAAGCATGTTTCCGTCAATAAAATGCACTTTTTAGCAGTATACCTCATATTTTGCATAAACCATACCAAAATGCTGCTTCAACATTGGGCAGCCCTTTGATTACATTATGAAATAGTTAACAGCGCGAGTGTTTAGCAGTAGTAATCTATTGCTTCCAGAATCACTTTACAGGCGTCTTTTATCTGATCGTGCGTAATAATGAGTGGTGGTGCAATACGCATAGCATTATCGCAGTGTAAAAACCAATCGGTTATAACACCATTTGCAATGCAGTGGTCTATTATTTTTTTGTTTGTGTCGAAGTTTTCAAGTTCAATAGCCAGCATCAATCCTTTTCCGCGTACTTCTTTTATTGCCGGGTGCGCCAGCAAGGTACGCATTATAGTTTCCTTTTCGGTTACTGTATTTATCAGGCCTTCATTTAGCAACACCTCTAACGCCGCCAAACCTGCCGCACAGCAAACCGGGTGGCCGCCAAAAGTGGTGATATGACCCAGTATGGGATTCTCTTTCAGCGCATCCATTATTTTGTTGGATGATATGAACGCACCGATGGGCATTCCACCGCCCAGCGCTTTGGCCAATAATAAAATATCAGGCACAATACCAAAATGCTCAAAGGCAAATAACTTGCCTGTGCGCCCCAGTGCGGCCTGGATCTCGTCGAGGATTAATAGTGTGCCCGTTTCATCGCAACGTTTGCGTAATGCTTGCATATAGGTTATATCCGGTACACGGATGCCCGCCTCGCCTTGTATGGTTTCAATAATTACACAAGCGGTTTGTGTAGTGATCAGATCAAGATCAGTTATATGATTAAACCGTATAAAATTTACTCCCGGCAATAACGGGCGGTAGGCTTGCTTGAAATCTTCATTGCCCATTACACTCAATGCGCCATGGCTGCTGCCATGATAAGAGTTTTTGCAGGCAATGATTTGCTGCCGCCCGGTAAAGCGTTTGGCTAATTTTAACGCCCCTTCAACAGCCTCCGCACCCGAGTTTACAAAGTAAACAGATTGCAGGTTTTCGGGCAGTATAGACACCAGCTTTTCGGCAAAACGTACCTGCGGGGTTTGCACATACTCGCCGTATACCATCAAGTGCATGTATTTGTCCACCTGTTGTTTTATGGCTTCAATTACGTGGGGATTGCCATGCCCGAGATTACTTACACCTATGCCCGATATCAGGTCGATATAAGCTTTGCCATCCGTATCATATAGGTAAACACCTTCGGCACGTTCAAACTCCAGTAAGAGCGGAAAATCTGTGGTTTGCGCGTTGTTGGCTAAAAATAACTGGCGAAGGGTTAACATAGCGCCAAAAATACAAAAGGCTTACCACTTTATGCGATAAGCCTTTTATTGTTGGGTAAATATCTTGATCAGGGAGTTTCTTTATTTTGTTCGTGCAGTTTTCTTACCAGCTCGTCATTAAACTCGCGCTCGCTTTTAATTAGCTGGCTCACCTTTTCGGGTGGCAGTACCTTCATAAACTCATCGTTATAGCGCTTACGGATCTCTACCAGTTGACCATCATAATCAAGGTCTCTTTTAACCTGGTCAGCTCCATTTGCCTGAGCGTCAGAGTTGTTTAATCGTTTTAGGCGCCTAACCTCAAAAAGTTCGTTCTGGTATCTGCGGTACATGGGCCAGAATTTTTGGCCTTGTTCGCGCGATAGTGAAAGCTGCTGGCTGATAAAGGCTTCTTTTACCACCTGGATCTTACGCATCCCGGGGTTTTGCGCCCGTGGCTCTATAACCCTGTTGTTAGGTTGTTGTCGCCTAAAGCCCATGCGCAGATCTTGCGAATAAGCGCTAAGGCTGGCACATGATATGAGTAATATAACAAAAATATGTTTGTACAACTTATTCACTGTCATATCTTATTGATCGGTATAATCTTGTAAAGCGGCTTTCAAATCGGCTGTGCTTACCGGTAAATTTTCAGAAGTTACGGTGTGTTGCGTATCACCGCCGTCAACATTTTCTTCCAGGTAATCCTGGATATCAGTTACCGGGATAGTTGATAACTCTTTATGTAAGAAAGAACGGTTGTGTACCGCTGTTGGTGATTCAAGCTGTAAAAACACTTCTGTACCTATCATCATTACAAAACAAGCAGCAGTTGCATACTTGAACGCGGTTGATGAGATCATCCTGATGATAGCGCCCTTACGTTTTACATCCTTGTTAACCGTTTTATTTAAGATCTCTTTATTTAACTTATTGAAGTAATCCTGCGGAACAGTTAAGGTGTCTTCTGCATTAACTAACGCCTGCTTAACCACTAAACGGCTTTGGATCTTACTGCTCAGATCTTCAAAATAGTTTGCCGGAACAGTTAAACCGGTATGTTCTGTATCTAATAACTCTTCAACCGCTATGCGGCTTTGTATGTTGCTGCTTAGCTCTTCAAAATAATTTTCAGGAACGGTTAAGCCGGTATGCGTTGCATCCAGTAATTCTTCAACCGCTATACGGCTTTGTATGTTACTGCTTAATTCTTCAAAATAGTTTTCAGGCACAGTTAAACCTGTTGGCTGTGCATTTATAGCATCATCAACAACAATACGACTTTGGATATTGCTGCTTAACTCTTCAAAATAATTTTCAGGCACAGTAAAGCAATCCGGAGCTATTGAGTTTTTC
>JAQBOP010000402.1 GCA_028287975.1 Mucilaginibacter sp.
CGAAGGTGTCGGCGTTGACGTTGAACGTCTGTCCGCTGCGCGACGCTCTTCCGATCTCACTGGACCTACGATACCTACGCGCTGTCCAATGTCGCCGGCAAGGCGATGGTCAATCGCGGCGAGGACAGCTGGTTCTTCATCACCGCCGACTACGCCTTCGGCATGGCGCTGGAACGCGACGCCGCCAATGTCGTCAAGGAGAGCGGCGGCAAGGTGCTCGGCGACGTCCGCCATCCGCTCAACTCGTCGGACTTCTCGTCGTTCCTGCTGCAGGCGCAGGCCTCCAAGGCCAAGGTGGTGGCGCTCGCCAATGCCGGCGGCGACACCACCAATGCGTTAAAGCAGGCGGCGGAAGTCGGCATCACCCAGGGCGGCCAGAAGATGATCGCGCTGCTGCAGGAAATCACCGACACCCACGCGCTCGGCGCCAAGGCGACGCAAGGGTTGATCGTCACCGACGCGTTCTACTGGGACATGAACGACGAGACCCGCGCCTTCTCGCAACGTTTTAACGAGAAGGTCGGTCATATGCCTACCATGATCCAGGCCGGGCTTTATTCGGCGACCATGCATTACCTGAAGGCGATCGAGGCGATCGGCACCGACGAAGCGCCGAAGGTGATGGCGCAGATGCGGGCGACGCCGATCAACGACTTTTTTGCGAAGAACGGCAAGATCCGGATCGACGGCCGCATGGTGCACGACATGTATCTGTTCGAGGTCAAGAAGCCGGAAGAGTCCAAAGGCGAATGGGATCTCTACAAGCTGATCGCCACCGTGCCCGGCGATCAGGCGTTCCGCCCGCTCGACAAGGGCGGCTGCCCGCTGGTGAAGACGAATTGAGGTTCTTCTCCCTCTCCCCGCTCTTCGCGGGGAGAGGGTTGGGGTGAGGGGCTCTTTCCACGCATTCGAACTCGCGGAGAGTCCCCCTCACCCGAAGCCTTCGGCTTCGACCTCTCCCCGCAAGCGGGGCGAGGTAAGAAGCACCGTCAGTCCTCGTATTTGAACGAGACGTTGAGCTTGGCGCGGTAGGCTTCGATCTTGCCTTTGGCATCCAGTTGCAAATCGAGCTTGACGACTTCGGCGACACGAAGATCCCGGAGGGTTTTCCCGGCCCGTTCGACCGCGGCCGCGGCCGCCTTCTCCCATGATTCACTGCTGGTACCGATCAGCTCAATGACTTTGTAGACGCTCTCGGTCATATCGTCCTCCCATTCGCTAGACTAATAGGCAGGAGGCAGGTGCTCCTGCCGTCGACGAGCCTAACATCGGGATATCGGGACGCAAAGGATGCGGCGCACCATGCCGCCGTCCCCCCGCGTGAGCGCCATCGATCAAAAAATGACCGGGCGGCAGCGCTGCCGTCCGGTCATCTTGATCTTGTTGGGGTCAGATCTCGTTAGGATCAGATCTTGGACCTGGGCATGCCTTACATCGAATATTTGAACTCGGGCATCGCTGTCAGCTCATCCTTGGTCGTGTTGAACACGGCGTGATCCGGATACCAGGGATTGGGCTTCGACACCGCGGTCGGCGGCGTGCTGGCGGAGCCGGTGGTGGTCGTCGACGACGGCCGGCTGCCCGTACCGTTCGGCGCACCGGCAACGCCGGTGTAGGCGACCGGCTCGTTGACGAATTTGATCTTGTCATAGGGAACGGCGACCAGGTGCGCGCCGACGCCCAGGAAGCCGCCGACACCAATCACTGCCGCCTTGATGTTTCCACTCTTGTCCATCAGCAGATCGTTGATCGAGCCGAGGTTTTCATTGTTGTCATTATAGACGCTGAGACCGACGACTTTCGAGGCGCGCCAGTTGCCCTGGAACGCGGAGTCCGATGCCGTCGCCGGCGCCATGTTGGCGCGGTCGGTGGTGGTGGTGGTCGGGGTTTGCGCCGAGGCAACGGTCGCGAGCAATGCAGAGGCGGCCAGACCGGCCGTGATATATTTTAACATCTGGTTTTCTCCCTGATATGAATTGGTAAGGAGAAAACCTCCGACGCCGTTGGCCGTTCCGGTCGCCCAACGCATTTTCGCCAATGTCGACGAACGATAACCGCTGGGTTCCACGGAACATAATCGCGCGCGCACGCGCGCGGCCCTCGCCTGCAACGTCGCTGCGTCAGGTCATTGGAGCCGCGATCAGAAACCACCCCAATAGGGCGGTATTCCGTAGTAGCGATGCAACTCGGCTTCCTGCGAGCGATCGCCCCAATCGAAATCCTTGTCGGCGCGAAACGACGGCGCCCGCCGCAGCTCGTCATCGTCAATGTCGAGTTCGTAGGCTTCGAATCTCGGGTTATAGCTGAGACGCGCCCATGGCAGCGGGAGCAGATTGGTTCCCATGCCGAGGAACCCGCCGAAACTGAGGATCGCGTACGACACCTTGCCGGTGATCTTGTCGATCATCAGCCGCTCGATATGGCCGATCATATCGCCGTTCGGCCGTCTTACCGCGGTGCCTTCGACCCGGTCGCTCGCAATCAACTGGTGAGATTTGTTGATGACGTCGGTCATCATCATCCTCCCGAGTAGGTTGATGAA
>JAQBOP010000378.1 GCA_028287975.1 Mucilaginibacter sp.
TTAAAGGTATAGGCCAGATAAAATATGAAGGCCTTGAGTCTGATAATCCGTTAGCTTTCCGCTGGTATGACGCTGATAAGGTTGTAGCCGGCAAAACAATGAAAGATCACCTGCGTTTTGCAGGCGCTTACTGGCACTCGTTTGTAGGTAATGGTGCCGATCCGTTTGGCGAACCCACCCACATCTTTGAGTGGAACAAAAAATCAGACCCGGTAGAGCGTGCAAAAGATAAAATGGACGCGGCGTTTGAGTTTTTAACCAAAATGAATTTGCCTTACTACTGCTTTCACGATGTGGACGTGGTTGATTACGGCAATGACGTTAACGAAAACGACAGGCGCTTACAGGCATTGGTTGATTATGCCAAACAAAAACAAGCAGAAAGCGGTGTTAAGCTGCTGTGGGGAACTGCCAACATGTTCTCAAACCGTCGTTATATGAACGGTGCGGCTACCAATCCTGATTTTCATGTATTAACGCATGGCGCCGCGCAGGTTAAAGCTGCTATTGATGCTACCATTGCTTTGGGTGGCGAGAATTATGTTTTCTGGGGTGGCCGCGAAGGTTATATGTCGTTGTTAAACACCGATATGAAACGCGAGCAGGAACATTTGGCTAAGTTCTTACACGCCGCTAAAGATTATGCCCGCAAACATGGCTTTAAAGGTACATTCTTTATTGAGCCAAAACCTTGCGAGCCTACCAAGCACCAGTATGATTATGATTCGGCTACCGTATTTGGTTTCTTACAGAAATATGGTTTGCTTGAAGATTTTAAACTGAACATTGAAGTTAACCACGCTACATTGGCGGGCCATACTTTCCAGCATGAGTTGCAGGTTGCAGCTGATAACGGTTTATTGGGATCAATTGACGCTAACCGTGGCGATACCCAAAACGGCTGGGATACAGACCAGTTCCCTAACGATATTAACGAGATCACCGAAGCCATGACGATCATTTTGCAGGCCGGTGGTTTACAGGGCGGCGGTATAAACTTTGATGCCAAAATTCGCCGTAACTCTACAGACCAGGCTGACCTGTTCTATGCCCACGTTGGTGGTATGGACATTTTTGCAAGGGCATTGATCACCGCTGACAACATCCTGCAAAAATCAGAATATAAAAAATTGCGTACAGACCGTTACGCGTCTTACGATAGCGGCAAAGGCAAAGAATTTGAAGAAGGCAAACTTTCTTTAGAGGATTTGAGAGCTTACGCGATTGAAAACGGCGAGCCAAAAGCGGCAAGCGGCAGACAGGAATACATAGAGAACCTGATTAATCGTTATATATAATTGTTTTTTATGCGAAAGTCCCGGCCAATTGGCCGGGACTTTTTTGTTTTAGAGTGAGTGTTATTGGTGTAAATACAGAAAAAAATAAAAGATAAAAGGGATTTAATGCAAGCTGATTACTCTTGTAATTCTCCAATGCCCGTTTTCTTTTTTCCAGATATGCACAAAACGGGCGAATTTAGAATTAGGGCCGGTGTCATTGATGCTATGAAACCTATGATAACCCATCTCAACAGCCCCGTAATCTTTTATCGGGTAAACCTCTATACTTCCTTTCATTAATTCGCGGGTAACCTTTCCACAAATATTATTTTTATAGGCAGCCATCAGTTGTGCTTTTGATTTAATAACGCCACCCTGATCATGAAAAAACTCAAGATCCTCAGAAATAAGCTGATCTTGTACATCCATTTTGCAGTAATTGTAAGAATCTTCCCAAATGCTATCCATCCGCACGATAGCATCGTAAAGTTCTTTTGATTCGGGTTTATATAATGGCCGGGTAATTGATTGCCTTAACGGCATGTGACAGGCCGATAAAAAAATCAAAATATAAAAGAGGTATAATTTCTTTATTTTCATGTTTAATAATTTGTTAGGGTTTTTAATAGCTAAAGTTATCTACTTAAATGCCATACTGATAAGTTGTTGATTGTCAGTGTATTTTATATTGATTGTTGTAGCTCTGATGTTCGGTTGTGATACATTAAGTGTTCGGTTATAGATTAAAGATTTATAAACTGGTCCATTTTAACAATTATTGCTATTATCATTTGTCGATAGTAAATAATTTATAAGCGCATTAAAACCAATTGAATTTTATTGTAGTTTTAAACGTTATGAAAAAGTTAGTCACCTTATTACTATTATTTGTTGCATTGTCATCAAGTGCGCAGAATTACTTATTTATTGGTATCGACAGCAGAAGCAAAGAATTGGCAGGTAATGCGGATATGATCATGATCATGACGGTGCATAAAGAAAACCTTAAAATGGCTTCGATAATGAGGGATACCTACGTTAAGATCCCGGGTCATGGCATGGATAAAATAAATGCTTCATACAGGTATGGAGGGGCTAAGCTATTGATCAGCACCATTAACAGTAACTTTAAGACCAAAATAAGCAGTTATATAGTTGTAGATTTTATTAACGCGGCAAAGGCCGTGGATATGCTTGGCGGTTTAGATATGACCGTTACAGATGAAGAACGCATACAGATAAATAATTACGTTAAGGAACAGGTGATGTATAACAACAATAAATATGTTGAATTAACGGATACCGGAAACGTAAAACTAAATGGCGACCAGGTATTGGCTTATACCAGGATTAGGCACGCGGCCGGTGGCGACAGAAAACGTACGGAAAGACAACGTACAGTATTTAACCTGATCATAAAAAAAATGTCGAGTGACAAAGTTAGCATGGGTACTTTAAAGAGTATGTTTTTATTGTTCAATACTAATATAGATTATCATGCTGCGATGGAAACTGCAGGCTATGTATTGCTTGACCCGCATCATAAATGGCCTGAAACCAAAGCGTTTCCGGCAGAAGACTACAGCAAAGGGTGGATCAAGAATGGGATCTGGTATTTAAAGGCTGATCTGCCAACAATGGGTAAGGATATAAACGATTATATCAAAAATTAAAGTAATCGCGGGTTAAAACCGCGATTACTTTAATTTTATCTTTTAGACGTAAATAGCATTACTTTATCTTTACGCTGATCACCATAAAATACCATTAGTTGATACGGCGCTTTGTGCATCCCAAAAGCCATTGCCTGTAAATTTACGGGCAGGTTAGTTAATGCTATCCCCCATACCGGTTTATCATCAATACTATTGTCTAATCCCCTAAGCTTTTGCATATGCCATTTGCCCTTAGCCGAGATAATACCATTGTATTTAAAATCCGTGTTCCCGGCAAAATCCGGGATGTTTGTGGCTGTAAATGAACTGTCCGCGTTTAGTGTGATGGACGCGTTTTTAAATACCCCTCTTTTTAATTTGTCATTTACGGTTTGCGTTTGAAAACGATAAACGCCAACGACATTTTTTAATAGCGGTTGTTTGGATGGCATCCTTATAGCATAAGGATCATAATGATGTCCGCAGCCAAACAATAACAGCACGAATAATAGATTGGTTATAGGTTTCATAGGACGACTAAGCTACAGTTTTAATCGATACTTTCAATATATTGTTGACGACAGGTATTGCTTGTTTATTGGCAATTATGACGTTATTTGCAAGGGGTAGTACGCAATCGAAAAATCCGGTATTATAACCTAAAAAATGAATCTCGAAAAATGCGAATATGACGCTGTAGTAGTCGGGTCTGGGCCTAATGGCCTTGCCGCGGCTATCTTGCTGCAGCAACAAGGTTTATCCGTTTTGATAATAGAGGGTAAGGATGTTATCGGCGGCGGCTTAACCACTGCCGAATTAACTTTACCCGGCTTTAAGCATGACGTTTGCTCGGCCATTCACCCGTTGGCGCTTGCTTCTCCTTTTTTCAGGACATTGCCTTTGGCTGATCACGGGCTGGAATATATATTCCCCGGACTGGCGGCGGCTCACCCCTTTGACGATGGTACGGCCGCCATTCTGGATCATTCTATTGAAGTAACAGCAAAGCACCTGGGTGAAGATGAACAGGAATATACCAAAATTATGCAGTCGGTAACGCAGGCATGGCCCTTAATTGACGAAGATGTTTTAGGCCCGCTGCATTTCCCAAAACATCCATTGGCTTTGGCCGGATTCGGGCTCAAAGGACTGACCAGTGCCAGCAATTTTGTAAACCGGTTTAAAACCACCCAGGCCCGCGGCCTATTTGCCGGCATGGCGGCGCACGGTATACAGCCGTTGACTAATTTAAGTACTACGGCTATTGGTTTGGTGTTGATGGCCACTGGGCACTTAAAAGGTTGGCCAATACCTAAAGGCGGATCGGCATCTATAGCTAATGCGTTAAGCAGTTATTTTACGTCGATAGGGGGCATCATTCAGACAGGGACTTATATTACCTCGTTAGATCAGTTACCATCTTCGCATACCGTATTATTTGATGTTACGCCAAAACAATTGCTGCAGATAGCCGGGCATAAGTTCTCGTCCATATACAAATGGCAACTGGAGCGTTACCGTTACGGTATGGGTGTTTTTAAGGTAGATTGGGCATTAGATGGCCCGATACCTTTTACCGCCACCGAATGCAGCCAAGCAGGCACAGTACACCTGGGAAATACGTTTGAAGAAATAGCCGAAGGCGAAATGCTTTCAAGCAAGGGAAAAGTAGCGGAGACGCCATTTGTACTGCTGGCACAACAAAGCCTGTTTGATAAAACCAGGGCGCCCGAAGGAAAACAAACCGCATGGGCTTATTGCCACGTGCCCAACGGCTCAACCCATGATATGACTACGATCATTGAAAACCAGGTTGAACGTGTCGCGCCGGATTTTAAAGACCGGATCCTTGCAAAAAGCACCATGAATACCGCACAGGTTGAAGCCTATAACCCAAATTACATAGGCGGCGATATTAATGGCGGCATTATTGACCTGGCACAGTTATTTACCCGGCCGGCCCTGCGCTGTTCGCCTTATAAAACATCGGCTAAAGGGTTGTATATCTGTTCGTCGTCAACGCCTCCCGGTGGTGGTGTGCATGGTATGTGTGGGTATAACGCGGCAAAAAGGGCGTTGAAGGATGTATTTGGGATAATAGTTTGACAGGTATAAGTTATATCCTATCTTAGTGATATCTAAACTTAAATGCCTTGATGCACTGCCGGCTAATAAAATATAATTTTTGGGAAAAAGTAGACAAAATCAGTATAATGTTTCGCCTTGTATTTGTTTTGACGCTTTTAATATTGATGGGTCGAATATCAAAGGCCCAGCAGAAAGTTAACATTGGCGATATAAAAAAAATCGATTTCTTAGACGCGGAAGGAGCTTTGGGATTTGGCCGCAAAACAGAATTTGAAGTTACTAACATTAACAATGAATGGTTATGCAACCAAACTAAACAGCACTATGACATAACTTATTCCCGGCCCGGAAAAAACGCTTATTATGAAGATGAGAACGCCGTGCAACAAAAATTTGTTAAAAAAGTAGATAAGCAAACTATAATTGATTTTCTAAAAAGTATAGCGGTAGTTAAGCCTAAATTTTCATCAGCTGCATTAAATATCACTCCACAAACTATTATCCATTATGCCGATACCAGTAAATTTGCTGATAAAGCAAAAAACAACCTTTCTACGGAACAGATCCAAATTATATTGACAGAGGCATTAAAACCCGAAAATATAAAAGAAGCTATAGATTCTTTGCAACATGACTGGTGGACCGACGATTATCCCTATTGTCGTATTCAAATCATCCTGAAAAATAATGACACCGTTAAAATTGAAACCAACAGACAGCCAAGCTATATGTTGCCATGGCGGATAAATAAAATAGAAAGCTACGATCTGAATATTAACAATTTTTTCATAGCAGTAATGGGCGATTATAAAAAATCAAATAAAAGCCGCTTGGACGGTAATTATTTGCCCGAACAGATCTGGGACTATTGCTATAGAACTTTCGGGGATAATGCAATAATTAGGGATCATTGGCAAAAACTGGATCCCGCATTCTATAATAAACTAAAAGCTAATTTTAAGATAAAAGATCTGCGTGATTACTCTACCGATAAAGGTAAACAAGTTGAAAGTATATTGCAGCCATATGTGCTACCTGAAAAAGCCGTGATAAAGTTGTGGATAAATATTGACAGCACCAGGTTTTTAAAAAAAGTAATGTTATTTACAGACAGCCTGAGGCAATATTTTAAGCAAAGCTTTTGTGTTTGATTATTATAAGCAATTGCCGGCAACCCAAATAATATTCGGATGGTATCAAGAAAGATCGGTGAAGTGGTTGTCGCCAGACGCACAAGCTAAATTTGACCAATTTGTTAAAACTAATCCTGGTATTTCCATGCAAAACATTACTCGTTTTTCGATTGATAGATTAAATCACGAAGAATCGCAATGGATATTATTGCCTGATGGCAAATTGGTATTAATGGTCTATTTTACTAAAGATGTGGCCGGGCTAAAAAACAATCCTTTGCACGCAACTGATACCATGCGTAAAGAATGTTTTGTCGTTTTTGATAAAAAAGGAAACTTATTATACCAACTTTAATTGTTCCCTAACAAACAGGCGGTTTTTTCAAGCCGACCATCCTTCCCCAAACTGGCGAAAGCTACTTGTGCCTTATTACACATTACATCACCTTAAACTGATACACCCCCGGTTTAAATTCAACCACATACTTGCTATTCAGTTTTTTAACAAGAATATTCTGTCCGCTATTGGCTTTCACAACTTTATAACTATCGGGCAAAACAAACGTAGCCGAAGAGTTTCCGGGTATTTCAACCAATACCTCTAACCCGCCCTTTTCATCTTTTTTCCATTCGGAACGGATCTTTCCGAACAGACTGTTGTATGACGATTTACACCAGGTCAGGTCTGCTACCGGTTTTGGTTCGATGATGAAATGTTTCCATCCTGCATTTTCAGGATCAGGCTTAATGCCGCCGATAGCCGAGTAAAACCATGTAGCAACACTACCAAACATAGGGTGCGAATGTGAGCCGTCGCCATTCCATGATTCCCATAAGGTGCTGTTTTTGCTATCCAACAAATAACCAAACCCCGGGGTGTCTTTTTGGTTCATAATTTTGTAAGCGATATCGTCCCTGCCGTTTTGCGATAGTACTTTTAACAACAATGGGGTACCCAATATACCGGTATCAAAATGATAATTGATCTCGTTTAAATGATCAAGCAAGGCATTAAAAACAAGGCTGTATTTTTCTTTAGGCACCAAGCCAAAAGCCAGCGCGAAGACATCAGATCCCTGCCGACCCTGCCAATAGTTGTTGGTTGAAGCGTTAAAATAGGCATTATTAAAATTGGCCTTTATTTGCCCGGCAAGGTTTACAAATTTGTCGTGATCGTCATTTTTGCCCAACACAGCGGCAACCTTCGCCATCAGGTCGGTAACATGATAATAGTAAGCGGTGTTTACCAGCAGCTCGGGGATCTGGATCTTGTCGGGCGTGCACCAATCGCCCAGGCACCAGCCGTTTGGCTCTTCGTGGTTTATCAGTCCTTTGTTATTGGTTTTCGTTCCCAAATACTCCACCCACTGTTTCATGCCTGCGTAATGCTGTTTTAACAACGTAGTATCGCCATAATAAGAAAAATACAGCCAGGGCATAATTACATAAGCCGATCCCCAGGCCGGTCCGCCGCCGCCACCGGCGAAGGGTGCGGTATGGGTAACAAAGCCGGTCTTTTTATTGCGGGCATCGTCTATATCATTGATCCATTTATTGTAAAACTGCGGCATGTTAAATGACAGCAGGGCGCTTTCCATGCCTACCTGCCCGTCGCCGGTATAACCCAGCCTTTCCCGGTGCGGGCAATCACTGCTCAGGCTGCCGTGCAGGTTTGCCTGCTGTGTTTTTAAATAAGCCGAATATATTTTATTTAAAAACGGATTTGAACACTCAAAACTTCCGTTTGGCGCTACATCGGTATGTGCTTCTTTTATCCGGATACTTTCGGCATCAAGTGGTACATCAGGCGAGGTCACCTCGATATGCCTGAACGCGTGCCAGGTAAAGCGCGGCTCCCAGGTTTCTATACCACCGCCTTTTAAAATATAGCTATCGTATTGCCTGTAATCATCGCCTTCTTCGCTGATGTATCTTATTTTGATCCTGTCGCCTGCTTTGCCTTTAACCGTGATAGACGCCCAGCCTGCTACAGTTTCGTCTAAATGATATTGATAGACAGTATCTTTCATCTTGCCGTCAAAAACCGGTTTTAAAACTCGGGTGACCTTATCAAAAGGCGCGGTTTGCGGGTGCAATGCGCCGGTTGGCGGTTTTACAAAAATTGCCGGTTTCCATTTGGTATCGTCGTAATTAATTTTGTTCCATTCGCCTAAACCTAACCGCGCGTCGTAGTTTTCTCCGGTAAAAATGCCGTCTTTTAATAGCGGGCCGGTAATTGTTTTCCAACTGTTATCAGAGGCGATAATTTTAGTTGTTCCGTCAGTATAAGTTATTTCTAACTGGAAGATCAGTTTTGGCAGGTCATACCACATACGCCCCTCAACGGTCCTGTCCCGTTGGTTGTACCAGCCATTGCCCAGTAAGATCCCTATGGTATTATTACTTTGATTGATGCTATTGGTGACATCAAACGTATTGTAAAGCACCCGTTGGGTTGATTGATCGTCATACGGATACAAGAGCTTTTTAAGCGACCGCTGATCGTAATTGGTAACGGCGGGGGCCAATACCTGGTCGCCTATTTTTTGGCCGTTTAAAAATAGCTCATAAAAGCCAAGTCCGCTTACATAAACAGTCGCCCGTTTTATTTTTTTGGTTGCCATAAAATCTTTGCGGAAAAAGGGAGCAGGGTAGGTGATTGCCGAGTCAGGGTACGGGTCTTTAAAAGATCCTATCCATTTAGCTGACCAGTCGGCAGGTTTTAATACCCCCATACGCCACGAGGCAGGTTGGCTCCAGGCCGAGGACTGATTGTTTTCATCCCAGACCATTATTTTCCAGTAAATCTGTGTTCTTGCGCTTAAAGGCTTACCCCGGTAAATAACCTGGGTAGAATTGGCGGAATGTACTATGCCGCTGTCCCAATAATCGCCTTTATTTTGAGCCAGTAAAGAAGGGCTGCCGGCCACGACTATTCTATATGCTGTTTGACTTTTGCCCTTATCTGCCGAAGCCATTTGCCAGCCAAGTGCTGGGTGTTGATTTTCTATCGCTATGGGGTTAGTAAGATATTCGCATTTAAGTTGCCCGGGTTTTACCGCCGGTTGTTTACAAAAAACAGCATCCTGAATCAGCAGGAGCAAAATAATGCCGGCAAATATTTTCTTCATTATAATTGGGTTAGCAGGTATTGGGGTTAACCAAATAAAGGTAATATCAATTTCCTAACTTTCCTTAACTGTCTGTTTTTTTTAGGTTAAGGCCTGTCGCGCCCTATAAACCTGCTGTTGCCTAATAGGAAATCAATGGCACGCACCACGTTTCTGTCCACACTTTCTTCGGTTTTTAAGTTGGAAATATATCGTACAATTTCTAACCGCAGCGATGGCGTTAAACCGTCAAAAATGGCTTTGGCTTTTTTGTTGGTTTTTAAGGCCTTAACTAATTTTGGGTGATGCGCAATAATCCTTTCAGCCGGGTCAAATTCAATGGTTACAGAAATAGTTTCCCCGATTCTTTTGGGAGAGTTTTTAAGCATCGACGTATTGATGTACAACCGCCAGACGCCCTTTAGTTTTACCAATCGCTGTAAAAATGGTTTGCCGTTAACAAAACCTTTAACCGGTATCGGGCCTTTATCTTTTTGCGCATCAACAAAAAGTTGTGCCAATACCTCACCAGGCAGGGGTACATAAGGGTTTATGCCTATGATTTCTATTTTGGCGTTGAAGTAGCGCATTGTAACATAATCGTGATAATGAAGAGATATAAATGGGAGATTATATATTTGTTATATCACGTTTGGTAAAAATAAATAGTATTAACACAGGTTAAAAATAGGTATTTATACGCATTTTATTACTTAACAAATCACGTAGGTTTGTGTATTAAATTTATGATTATGAACGCAATAGCTAAATGTAACTCGATACTTGAAAAGATAATGTCTGCAAATACAGACTTCTTTAACGGCGATAAATCAATATTTGACTACGTGGGTGTTGTCAGAGCCAGGTTTATAAAAATATATATTATCGACGATAATCTGCCCGATAATATCGGAGATGAAATAGCACAGTATTACCAGGTGGTAAATTTTTGATCGTTCGGTAAACTATTGCCCTTTTTAATTACTGCAAATTAACCGGGACAGAACTGCCATCATCAATTATATTTGAGTGATTTTTGTTGCCGTTGGTAACCAGCAACAGTATTTTGTCATTTTTAAGCCGGGTCACTTTTAAGTTAAACACCGTGCCGAACGAATGGATATTATTTAGCGACATCTGGTTCCATTTTTTGGGTAGCCTGGGTGTACAGGTAAAACTGTTAAAACCTGTCGGTCGCATTCCAAATAAGCCTTCCGTAAAGATCCGGCAGTACAAACCGCTTTCTGCCGAAAGGTGGCGTTGATTCCCCTCTGGATAAGCTTCGACAGGGTAGGGCACATGTTCGCCCAAAAGCCTGCGCCTCGAGTAATATTTTAAAAAGGGCAATACTTTTTCCGTTTCGCCGGCCTGCAAGAGCCCGCGCAAGGCATACAGGGTTGACCTGTCCCAAAAAGTATTTTTTCCTGCCTCTGTCGCCAATCCGTCAGGTGTCCAAAGCTGCGGCGAGAACAATGCCTGCATAGTACCCTC
>JAQBOP010000379.1 GCA_028287975.1 Mucilaginibacter sp.
CGTTGATAATTGCGCCGGTAAAAAGGCCGCTCAATATACCTACCAGGTAATAAACATAATTCAGATCTTCTTTCTCTGCTTTGTGGTGATGTTTCATAATATTGCTTTATAGTAGTACCCGCAAAAGTAAATTATTATATCATGTGTCGCAATAGCGTTTTGTAAAAAAAATATAACTATAAGGCAATATTTAACCTGTTATTTTGGCTTGCTTAGTAAGTTCACAAACAACCTGTAAGCGCCCGGCACGCCGGCAGGCAATTCCCTGAAAAAATCAAGCGAGGTGTAAACAAATCGCCCCTTACCATAATCGCCAACTATTAGTGAGCCGGGGTTTGGCGCCTCGCCCGGATCATTCATTTGCAGGATGGTTTTATAGCGGCTATCAATATTGCTCACAAAATATAGTCCCCGCTCCTGCACCCACCCGTCAAAATCTGCCTGGTTTATCTTGTTGGGATAGTTCAGCACAGCATTTGCCGGATCGATAAAAGTAACCCTGGCATTCTCGTCTGTAACCCGTTGATTTCCCACTTTAAACGGATATGGGCCGATCTGGTTCAATACCAGCGGCGAATACACATTATATTGCACAACCAGGTTACCGCCCTTGTGTACGTATTCCATCAATTTAGGTTGCTCTATTATTAAACGTTGATTGATATTATAAGCACGCACCCCGGTAACAATGGCATCGTAAACAGAAAGGTCGCCATTCATAATCTCGTTTTCAGTAAGCTGGTGCACTTCGTAACCAACCTGCGTTAACGTTTCGGGCACTACATCGCCAGCACCTGCTATATAACCGATCTTTTTGCCGGCAATTTTAAGATCGATATTGATCAGCTTCGCTTCGGCAGGCGGGAATAAAGTTATAGCCGGGATATGGTCATAAGCGATCCGTTGGATCCCCATCGACCAATCCTTGCCGCCGACATTTACCACAGCCTTTAACACATCATTTTTAGGTTTGCTGTCCGTTGGTATAACAGTGAATGTTTCAACCCATTCGGTCCCCATTGGCTTGTCTGCAAAATCTATCTTTTCAGGCGTTATCTTCCAGCCTGCAATTGGTTTTAAGCTGATGCTGCCGCTGGCTTTGGTAAAGCTTTGCAGTTTTACCTGTATGGTTTGCGGTTTTTGGCTATTAAATATGTAATCTTTGTTTACTATGTTGGCAGTAACCAGTGGAGCTATCACCACTGGTTCATAAACTTCGCCTTTGGCGGGATCGACATATTTATACATTAGCTTACGCTCGAAGGTTATAGACTTGCCGACTATATTAAAGCCAAATATTACCTTGCCATAATCGGGATTTTCAGGATTGCCAACCTGATATTGATTTTCAACATTATAAATACCCAAACTATGTGGCGTTTCCAACCAATAAGGTTGGGTTGGAATATATGCTACCAGAGAACTTTTAAAGCTTTTAGGTTGATTTACCGGAAGAGGCAAGCCCCCTTCGAACGCCTGTTTCTCATAATTTGATAATGTCGTACCAACCTTATATTCGGCATTAACACTGTCAAGCTTAACAGGTATAGTATATTTGCTCAAAACTTGCGCGCTAATCCCTATCTTATTGCCAACCGCATACGCAGGTTCATCTGTATACGCCTCAAACCATAATCCCGCGCAAGCGGCAATCAAGTCTTTCAACTCCTTTGATTTTTGGTCTTTCCAATAGGTGTCTTTTACATCTTCAACCTTGCCTAATAAGGTTACCAACGCCGGCACCGACTTTTCAGGGTGATCGGCATCAAAGTCTTTTTTTATGCCAGCCAACTCAGTCGCTATGGCATCCCCGCCCGCTACCCTGCCCCAGGTGATATTTACGCCATCCATCAGATCATTTACGGACGCGTCGCCCAATATCGTTTTAAAGAACTCGAACGAACTGCCGCGTGTTTTGGCCGTACCAAAACCCTGCGTTTTATGGTTAGACCGGCTATCGGCAGCAACCTCGCCATAGCCTTTACCCAGGATAGGGTTATAAACCCCTACATCTATTTTAAACTGGTTCGGAGCAGTTGTATTTACAGAACCAAAACTAAAGGTGTTCCATAACAGGCGCTTTACTTGCCAGGTTTGCACATATTTAAGTTGTTCGGGAAAACGGTTCGGTTCGGCAGCTGCGGTAAATGCTTCCTGCGCTATGATGGCCGATGAAGTATGGTGCCCGTGTCCGCCCTCGCCGGTCGTAGGAAAACGGCAGATCATAACATCCGGCCTGAATTTGCGGATAACCCATACGGCATCGCCCAATACTTTCTCGTGATCCCAGATCTTAAGTGTCTCTTCAGGTCCCTTTGAAAAGCCGAAATCATTTGCCCGGCTAAAAAACTGCTCGGCGCCATCAACTCGGCGCGCGGCTAAAAGTTCCTGAGTGCGGATCAAACCCAAAACCTCGCTTTGCTCATTGCCAATCAGGTTCTGCCCGCCATCGCCACGGGTTAGGGATAAGTAGCCGGTCCGGTAATGTTTCTCCTGCGCCAGGTAAGCCAGCAGGCTCGTATTCTCATCGTCGGGGTGCGCGGCTACATATAATACGCTGCCCAAGACGTTTAACTATTTAATGCTTTGTTGTATGGTTATAAGGTCGGCAGGCGGGGCGGTTTGCGAATAGGTAGTGTCCCGGATCAGCAAAAATACGGCAAGTAATAGTAGACGCTTCATAGCCAAAGATATTAAAAGAAAATCAGTCTGTACGTTGGCTAAAACTGTGTAAACTATTCTTAACAGTAAAATTACATTTGCACGTGTATAAGCTATAATGCAGGTAGTAAAAATGACTGTTTTTCGGGTATGCATGCTTTTACCGGTAGTAAAAAACACTGTTTTTCGGGTATCGGGTGTTTTACCGGTAGTAAAAAAAGGCGTTTATCGGGTATGAGGGCTTATGCCGGTCACGAATTTTTTATATAAATAGTTGATATATAATTATTTATATAAAAACAATTGGTTTTATACGATTTATCGCGCTTTGTTATGACGTGCGAATTGATGTTAAAGTACGAGCGTGCTACTTTACAAAAATACGAAAAATTGGGCGAATAAAAAAGGATAACCGTTGGCTCACCCCGCCGACGCTGCGCTGGGCGGCCTCTCTTCCGCAAGCGGGAAAGAACGCTGTAAAAGAAATATAAAGTTGATGAGCCGTAGGCTCTATCCCTTTGTAGAAAAACAATAAACAATGCCTTTGCCTCATACGAGGCTACCCATTTGACAACATGATCCTAATGATTCCCTATTAGCCGAAATGGTGATTAAGGGCAGCCACCTACGGGGCTGAGGCTTCCTGAATTTAATTAGCTACAAATGGGTAGGCCCGATGGGCCAGGAAATGAGGAATAAAAGATAGCTGTTAACGATAGCTACAAAAGGAAAACTCCCCCTTTCGTCAACGGGAAAGAGGGTGATCAAGCGAAGCGTAGAGCGGGCGAATCAATGGATCGTATTCTTAACCACCCAATCCACCTTGTCCAAAATCCCACACCCCGATCGTAATCATCAAAAAACGACAAAACAAATAAAGTCTACCTACTTAGTTAATCGATTGATTAATTTTTTATTGTTGATTATCAATAACTTATGAAGTTAACATAAAAATAATTTTACTTTAATCAATCGTTTGATTAACTTTGTCCTATCAAAAGATTATGGAGAAAGAAAAGACAGACAAGAAAGACTATATTCTGGACGTAGCAGAACGCGTATTTTCAGAAAAAGGTTTTGACGGCGCATCAACCCGGTTGATATCGAGTGAGGCCGGTGTTAATATGGCGATGCTGAACTATTATTTCGGCTCGAAAGAGGGATTGTTTCTTGAGATTTTTAACCGCAAAATATCATCGTTTCAAAACATTTTGCAAAACCTGGGCAATGACGACAGTATAAGCGCCTGGGCCAAAATGGAACAATATATTGAAATGTATGGCGAGAAGGTTGTAAATAACAACTGTTTTCAAAAACTATTATACCAGGAAATGGGTATGAATAGAAGGACGGATCTTTCTGATAAACTGCGTGATATGTTAATGAAGAACGTTACCGAGCTTGATAAAATTTTAAAAGAAGGCATTGCCAAAGGCGAATTTAAAACAGATATAGATGTGCCGATGGTTATAGCCACACTTTACGGCACTAAAAATTACATTATTAATACGCCCCTGATGTCGTCACCGCTGCTTGGATACGACATTACGGATGATAACATGATTGAAACAAAGCTTAAGCCGCAGATAAAAAGCTTTATGAAAAACTTATTAAAAGCATACTTACACAACTAATATGAATATACAATTGAATACATCTCACAAACTACATCTTTGCAAGATCCCCCTTTTAGCAATTTTGCTATCTATATTGCTGATGTCTTTGGTGTCTAAAAGAGCTGTTGCTCAGGATAGGACCATTACATTAAGCGAAGCCATAAAATTAGGCCTGGATAACAGCAAGACATTAAAACTTTCGCAGTCAAAAATTGACGAGGCGGTTTCGCAATACAATCAGGCAAAAGACAAGGCGCTGCCAACCGGTAGTGTAAGCTTTGCTTATAACCGTGCAGAAATACCTGCAAATACCCTTGCTTTTGGCAGCAGCGACATCCACCTGCCTAAAGGTGCCGACGCTTACTTAGGTATCGCGTCGCTTAACGAAACCATTTTTGGCGGGCACAAGTTAAGGTACGCGCAACAGTCTACACAGTTGTTGACCAGCATATCACGCCTGGACGCTGATAAAGATAAGGATCAGATCACTTACGAAATTATAAGCGCGTACTATAACCTGTATAAAGTGCTGCAAAGTAAAAAGGTAGTTAACCAAAATCTGGAAACTATCGATGCACAGATCCACCAGTCGCAACGCTTTTTTGAGCAGGGATTGGTTACTAAAAATGATGTACTGCGATTCCAACTGCAACGCTCGAACGTTGAGCTTACCGGCATAGACCTTGAAAGCAACCGTAAGATCATTACTTATGACCTGGATATATTATTGGGTTTACCTGAGTCTACCCAATTAAACATTGACCAGATAGCTGATGCTAACAAGGATCTTGGCCCTTTAAGCTACTACATTGATACAGCAATGAACAACAGGCAAGAGCTTAAACAGCTTGATCTGCGTACCAAGTATGCCGAAACCAATATTAAAACTGTTGGCGCAAACACAACACCAACCTTGGCGGCATCAGCAGGTGGTTATTATGTTGATGTAAATGCTAACCCTTTACCAAAGAGCGGTAATTTTATTACCCCTGTTACTGTAGGTTTAACCGCGTCATGGAACTTCGGTGCTTTATGGACCAATAAAAATAAATTGGCCGAGGCCCGCATCCAACGCGACCAGGTTGGCATTAACAAAGGCATCACCATAGATAATATCAAAAATGAGGTTAACCAGGATTATCACAATTATATAACCGCTGTTGACAAGATCAAACTTTTACAAACATCAATAGAGCAAGCCGGCGAAAACAATAACATACTGGCCTCTAAATACAAAAGCAATATCGCGTCAGCAACTGATAGGGCCGATGCGGAAACTTTACTATACCAGGCCCAGATCAATTTAGAATTGGCTAAAGCCGATGCTGGACTGGCTTATTATACTTTATTAAAATCAACCGGAAAACTTAACAAATAATACAAAACACAAAATGGCAAAGCAAGACACTAACGAAAACGCACCAGCAAAAAAACCTAACAGAGTATTACCTATAGTTTTAGGGATCGTACTTTTAGGTGGTATAATTTTCGGTATAAAAGAATACATATATTACGGTAAACACGTTGATACGGATGATGCACAAGTTGACGGCGATATTAGCCCGGTGGTAGCACGCGTTGGCGGATACGTTGACAGCATTTTCTTTGAAGAAAATACACACGTAAACAAAGACCAGGTATTGGTTAAAATTGATCCGCGCGATTACAAGATCAAGTTAGAGCAGGCACAATCTGCACACGTTGGTGCAAGTGCCGGCATTGGCGTTGGCCAGTCGCAAATTTTCACCAGCGCGTCAAACTCGGCAGTGGCTAAAGCAGGTGTGGTATCTGCACAGGCTCGTTTAGACAAGGTTAAAAAAGATTACGACCGTTATGCTAACCTTGTAAAAGACGGTTCAATAACCCAACAACAATTTGACCAGGCAAAATCAGACCTTGAAGTGGCACAAGCCAGCTTAGCTGCCGCACAAGACCAGTACAAAGCCGCGGTACAACAAATTGGTACCACCCGCGACGAATTGAAAGTTACCCACACAGGGGTTGACCAACGCCAGGTTGATGTTGACTACGCTAAATTGCAACTAAGCTATACGGATGTAAAATCACCTGCAAGTGGTATCGCGTCAAAAAAGAATGTGCAGTTGGGCCAGTTGGTACAAGCCGGCCAGACATTGTTTAACATTGTTAACGACAACAGCTTATACATTACCGCTAACTTTAAAGAAACCCAATTAGAGAATATTCACAATGGCTTAAAGGTTGATATTGAAACTGATGCTTATCCTGATCTTAAAATTGAAGGAACAGTTTACAACTTCTCGCCAGCTACAGGTGCTAAATTTTCTTTATTGCCTCCGGATAACGCTACCGGTAACTATGTAAAAGTGGTACAACGGATCCCTGTTAAAATAAAAATAAACGCATCAAAAGATGTTTTAGATAAACTGCGCCCGGGCATGAGCGTGAACGTATCTGTTATTATTAAAGACTAAGTTTTAGTCGTTAGTCCAAAGTCTTTAGTCGCAAGTCTGTTATTAGCCTTACGACTCAGGGCTTTCGACTACAGACTTTAGACTAATAAAATTTACAATATACTTTAACAAAAAATGGCTGAAACTGGCTTTAAAAAATGGATCATTACTATTACGGTTATCGTAGCTTCATTATTGGAGCTGATAGATACCACGATAGTAAACGTATCCTTACCGGTTATCCAGGGTAACCTGGGTGCTACCCTTGAGGATGTTGCCTGGGTGGTTACCGGCTACGCCGTGGCGAACGTTATCATCCTCCCCATGTCGGGATGGTTGGGTAGCCGCTTCGGGCGTAAACAATATTTCATTACATCGATCATCGTATTCACCATTGCTTCATTTTTATGCGGTAACGCAACAAGCCTGGATGAACTGGTGATTTTCCGGATCCTGCAAGGGCTTGCGGGTGGTGGTTTGATCTCCACATCGCAGGCCATACTGGTTGAAACCTGGCCGCGCGAGCAAATTGGTACCGCTACGGCCCTGTTTGGTTTAGGCGCGGTTGTGGGCCCTACTGTTGGCCCAACCATAGGTGGTTATATCACCGACCACGCCACCTGGCGCTGGATATTTTATGTAAACATCCCCGTTGGGGCCCTGGCTGCGTTTTGCGCCTTTACATTTATTAATGAAACACCCAAGGAGGCAAAGGGTAAACCCATCGACTGGTGGGGTATCGGGCTGCTGGCCGTCGCGGTGGGCAGTTTACAAACCATATTAGAAAAAGGCGAGTCGGAAGATTGGTTTGCCAAAACCTACATACTTGTACTTACCATTACTGCCGTATTAGGTGTGATACTATTTATATGGCGCGAAATGAGTATCGAGTTCCCGATAGTGAATTTTGGCATCCTGCGGCATCGAAGCTTCGCGGTAGGTATGTTTACCTCGTTTATATTGGGTTTTGGTTTGTACGGCTCGGTGTTTGTGTTCCCCGTTTTTTGTCAGAATCTTTTAGGTTTCTCGGCACAGCAAACCGGCGAATTGCTGTTCCCCGGCGGCTTATGTACTATTGTGATGATGCCTTTTATTGGTAAGATGCTTAACAAAGGTATCCCTGCCCAATTTATGGCGACGGGCGGCATGTTTTTATTCTTTGTGTTTACTTTTATGCTAAGCAAGTCGACATTAAGCACAGGGCAGGCCGATGTATTGGTTCCGTTACTGATAAGAGGTATTGGTATGGCGCTGTTGTTTGTACCGCTTACCACATTGGCCATTGCCGACCTGAAAGGGCCCGAGCTTGGCCAGGGTACCGGTTTAAATAATATGATGCGACAACTGGGCGGTTCGTTTGGTATCGCAGTATTAACTACCATCATCCACATCAGGACCGGATTTCACCGCAGCAATTTATTGAGTAATGTTAATCCGTATAACAATGCGTTTAATGAACGGCTACACATGCTGGAGCAAAGTTTTATTGCAAAAGGCAAATCTGCTTATGACGCCCTGCACATGGCCTACGCTGCCATCGAGGGTGCTGTGACAAAACAGTCATTATTATTAACCTATGATGACGCTTATTATATTTCGGGACTGGTAATGTTGTTCTCTATTCCGCTGCTTTACCTGCAGCCATTTAAGAAGAACGTTAAGGTGCCTACCGACGTGCACTAAAGTACAAAAGCCGTTCCCCTATGAAAGGAACGGCTTTTTTCACAAAAAAAATTAACAATTAAATTTTAGTTTGCGTCCGCGATCTCTGCTTTTCATCACACAAAAGGTACGACCGCCGGACTTGTTTAAATCTTAGGCATAAATTTATAAGTTTTTAATGAACAAAACCTATTTTTATTTGCCTTAAATGAAATTAATTTCATCTTTATAAAAACTTTCGGGAATTTATTGCCCTCACAGTCTCAAAACAGCAAAACAGCCACAATTAACATGGCTGTTTTTTTATATTTGAGCAATGGGAATTATACATGCGCTGCAAACCTGGTGGCAACAACAATCATTACTTGAAGTAATTGGGGTTATTACCGGGTTATTATGTGTTTACCTGGCCGCTAAAAACATAATCTGGAACTGGCCGTTCGCTATTATCAGCGTAGTCATTTATATTTTTATCTTTTTTAACAGCCACCTGTTTGCCGATATGGGCCTGCAGTTTTATTTTTTAGCCACCAATATTTACGGCTGGTATTACTGGAGCAAAAAACCGGCATCCGAAGATAAAACGCCTGTAATGCGTATTCAGCGAAAGGAAGGCCTTCTATCTGTCGCGGCAGTTATTGTGTTTACTTTTCTATTGGGGTCAGTTTTAAAATACACCACGGCGTCTTACCCATACCTGGATAGTTTTTGCACCGCCTGCAGCCTGGTGGCGCAGTTCTTCCTGGCCAGGAAAGTGCTGGAGAACTGGTTGATCTGGGTATTTGTTGATGTGATATACGTCGGTGTTTATATTTATAAAGACTTGCACCTGACCGCTGTGATGTATGCTATTTATGTAGCCATAGCGTTAATGGGATATTTTGACTGGAAGAGGGATTGGAAGAAGCAGAGCCCCACCCAACCCTCCCCGGTAGGGAGGGCTTAAAAAAGCCTATAAAAAGTCTCCCCTACCGGGGGGAGACTTAGAGGGGGCTAACATTAGATATGAAAATAAAAAAGATCGCCATCGTAGGTCCTGAATCAACGGGTAAATCAACCATGTCTGCTTACCTGGCGGAGCATTACCATACCGTTTGGGTGCCCGAGTATGCCCGTGAGTATTGCGAAAAGTTAACTGAGCCACCTACCTGGCAGGATGAGATCAATATGTTTCATGGGCAAGTGGCACTTGAGAAAGCGCTTTTGCCATCGGCTAACGGCATTTTGATCTGCGATACCACATTTATCACCGTAAAGATCTGGAGCGATCAGATGTTCGGGAAATCGCCACAAGAGGTATTGGACGAACTGCCTAATCACAAGTATGATCTTTACCTGCTCTTAAACATCGACCTGCCCTGGCAGGACGATCCCCTGCGCGATTTCCCCCACCTGCGCGAACATTTTATGGATATATGGTATAAAGAGTTGGATGCCCTAAACGCCAACTATGTATTGGTAAGCGGCACCGGACAGGATAGATACGAGAACGCGGTAAAAGCTATTGATGAGTTTTTAAAGTAAGATTAATTCGTTTTTAAAATACCCTGCACAATAGACCTTTCAAATACTCGCCTTCTGGAAAAGATGACCTTACCGGATGATCCTCGGGTTGGCAAAACTGGTTGATAAACTGCACCTGCTTACCGGCATCCAAAGCGGCCCAGGCAATAACCTGTTTAAACGTCTCCATATTCATAGCACCCGAACATGAATAGGTAGCCAGTAAACCGCCGCTGTTCAGCAATAACATGCCCAGCCTGTTCAGGTCCTTGTAGGCTCTTGCTGCCCGGTCTAATGCCGAACGTGATGGCGCGTATTTTGGCGGATCAAGCACGATGATATCAAACAATTCGCCCTCGTCTTTAAAAACCCGTAGTTGTTTATTCACGTCTGATTGTATGGCGGTATGTTTATTGGTATCCAGCTTATTTAGTTTGATGTTTTCTTTTAGTGTTTCAATCGCTAACGCAGAACTATCCACGCTGGTAACTGATAGTGCACCGTTTTGTAAGGCATTCAATGTAAACCCGCCGGTATAGCTAAAGCAATCCAGCACTTTTTTATCTTTAGCGTAGCCGGCTACAATTTTACGGTTGTCGCGCTGGTCGCAGTAAAAGCCCGATTTTTGGCCTTCGGCGATATTGATGTTGTAAAGAATATTGTTTTCTTTTACTTCTACTGATTCCGGCGGTGCATCGCCAAATAAAACGACGTTGGTGGTTTCTAAACCCTCGTGTTGTCTTGAAGATGCATCGCTTTTGTCAAAAACACTTTTGGGATTTAACAGGCGTTGCAACTCGTCAATAATTACCGGCATCATTTTTTCGATACCTGATGTAAGTACCTGCACCGCCAGATGATCGGCATATTTGTCTACGATCAATCCCGGCAGGTAATCAGATTCGCTGAAGATCAGCCTGCAGGTATTGGTAGCGCCTGTACTTAATAATTCATTTCGACCGGCTACCGCATCCGCTACTTTATGGCGAAACCAATCTTCATTAACCGTAATACTTTCGTCCCATTCCAATAAACGCAATGCAACGCGCGACTGATCGTTATAAAAACCATAAGCCATAAAATCGCCTTTGGCATTCACCAGGCGCACAATATCGCCGTTGGCAGGCTTACCCTTCACCTGCTCTATCGCCCCCGAAAAAACCCACGGATGACGCTGCAGTACCGCTTTTTCCTTGCCCTTCTTAAGTATTATGTCGATCATGGCTGCAAAGGTAGTAAAAGTTAGGCCCCGTCTTAAACGATGTAGACTCGTGAATAAATCTCACAAAACAAACATCCAAGAATAATTCTTTTTTTAAGAGGCACTCGTATACTATAGGCATAACGTAAGCATCACGTGCAATGAGCCGTAGGCTCTACCTCTTTGTAGCAAAAGGAAAAACACCTTCAGCCCCGTAGGTGGCTGCCCTTTACCAGCAACTTGTGGTGTTGCAAGTATTCTTCTGTCTAATTGGCTACAAAGGAATAGGCCCTATGGGCCAGGTAAAATTGTGAACACAAAGCCCTCTTCTTAGATCTTCCTAAACAACCACAAAAAAAACCCGGCTTGTGGCCGGGTTTTTCCTATCAGTTTTTAGCAGCAGCTTATTGCTCTACTGTAAATTTATTATTGAATTTAGTGCCGTCAGGATAATAACCGGCAATGGTAAGTAATCCGTCTTTAAGGTTTGTTATAGCCTTATCAATATCATTTACGCTATTTATCGGCTCTTTGTTAATGCTGGTAATTACAGTTCCTTTCGGGATCTCTGCTTCATCAAATATACCACCATCACGAACCTGCGTAACCATCACACCGCCGTTAACATGGAATTTAGCCTTTTGGCCTTGTGAAAGCGGAATAAAGCTCGCGCCCAACTTGTTGTACAACTCGTTAGCTGATCTTGAAACCGCGGTGCGGGCAACTGCAGGAGTTTCAGCTTTAAGCATTACAGCAAAATTCTTTTCGGCGCCGTCACGTACCACAGTTAAATTGATCTTGTCGCCTGGTTGTAAACGGCCCACACGCTCTTGCAAGTCAGACGACTCATAAACGGTTACACCCTCAACCTTGGTAATAATATCACCCGGTTTTACACCAGCCGCCTCTGCACCACCGCCTGGCACTACGTTTCTAACATATAAACCGTTGGTTTTGTCGGTTTTCAGATCAGCAACCTGGTCAGATTCGCTCAAATCAGAAAAACTAACACCAATGAAACCACGTTTTACGGCGCCAAATTTCTTGATGTCATTCAGTACTTTTTTAGCAAGGTTTATCGGAACAGCAAAGCCATAACCTTCGTACGAACCAGTGTGTGAAGCGATAGCCGAGTTAATACCGATCAGCTCGCCTTTTGTATTTACCAATGCGCCGCCGCTGTTACCGGGATTAATAGCAGCGTCTGTTTGTATAAATGATTCTATACCGGCATTTGCCTTAGGTTTTGCCGAACGCAATCTTGTCGGGCCAAACGGGTTATCGTCTTGGTCATCGTCTTTACCGATGATCCCTATGCCACGGCCTTTAGCGCTAACAATACCTGCTGTAACAGTTGATGTTAAATTAAACGGGTTACCAACCGCCAGTACCCACTCGCCTACTTTTGCATCATCCGAGTTGCCCAGTTTTACAATGGGCAGGTCTGTTGCTTCAATTTTAATTAATGCTAAATCTGTATTCGGATCGGTACCGATCACTTTAGCGGTAAAGCGGCGATGATCGTTAGTAGTGATCTCAATTTTATCGGCTTTAGCCACTACGTGGTTGTTGGTAACGATATAACCATCCGGAGAGATAATAACGCCCGAGCCTGATGCCATTTGCGGCGCGCTTTCGCGTGGCATACTTTGGCCAAACATATCACCAAACATTTGTTGTAACCTATCTTGCTGCGATTGCTGACCGGCGCTTGAGTAAGTAGTGCGGATATAAACCACTGCCGGTGTTACTGCAGCCGCAGCTTGTGTAAAATCAACCTCGCCTGCTGATGAGGTGATTGCCGGCGACATGCGATTGCTGGCAAAATAAACATTTTGTTTCTCATCAAAACTCATGTTATCAGCATACTTCTTTTCGACTAATTTGTAGGTGCCTAACGCCATAGCGCCGCCCACAAAAGCCGTTAATAATGTTAAACCAAATCTTTTCATCTTATTCTTCCTTATTTATTCTGTTGTTATAATTACTTTTACAAGTCAAATTTAATACCATATAGACTGTATAAGCAACAATATGTTATTGAAACTTGTGTTAAAAAATGTTAAATCTAAACTAAAAGCCTGAGTTAACGTTTTGGCGCTCTGTTTGACATATAAAGCTACCCTTTAACAATGATATAATGAAGTTACATTTTTACAAATACCAGGGCGCAGGCAATGATTTTATTTTGGTTGACAACCGCGAAAACGCTGTAGATCACCACAATGTAAAGTTGATAGCCCACCTGTGCGATCGCCGTTTTGGGATCGGAGGCGATGGTATCATGTTTCTTCAAACCAAAGAGGGCTACGATTTTGAAATGGTTTATTACAATGCCGATGGCCAGCCAAGCAGCATGTGCGGCAACGGCGGGCGCTGTATTGTGGCATTTGCAAAGTTCCTGGGCATTATTAACACCGAAACGGATTTTTTGGCAGTAGATGGCCCTCATCATGCCAGAATTTCAGAAACCGGCGATTGGGTAAGCCTGCAAATGATTGATGTAGACACTATTACTAATGATAACGATGCTTACGTTTTAAACACTGGCTCGCCTCATTATGTGACCCTTGCTAATGACCTCGCCAATAAAGATGTTTATACCGAAGGCCATGCCATCCGCAATAATGAAACCTACCATACCAACGGCATCAACGTAAATTTTGTTGAACCAAATGGCAACGGCTATTTTGTACGCACCTTTGAGCGCGGTGTTGAAGACGAAACCTACGCCTGCGGTACGGGAGTGACAGCCGTAGCGTTAGCTATGGCCAAACACAACAACCAAATCGGAACCATTGAAACCCCCATAAAGGTATTAGGCGGCGATCTGAATATCCGCTTTAGTTATGACGGTATAGGCTTCACCAATATTTTTTTAGAAGGGCCGGCGGTGCAGGTTTTTGAGGGAGAAGTAGAGATTGAGGTTAAAGGCTAAAGCTGAAAGGTAAAAGGCTTTTTTTTAACAATTGCTCTTTTTTTATTTAGAAAGCCAATTAGCTCACTTCAATACCGTTACCTTATCCACTGCAATATCCAGATTTATTCTTTTACGGCTTTTAAATACGCCATACTCAATTGATAACAGGTATTTATCATTTTTTACCGGTTGAAACTTCAATATCTTAGGTGCATAAAAATCACCAACACTGTATAAGATCTGATCAGGAGTTTCATCAATGCTTGAAACTGCGATCAAAAATTTGTTGGAAACCTCGTCGGTTTCCGGCATATGTGCACTTCCTGAAGGATTGCTAATTTGGTATAACGTTACCGATATTGATGCCCCTCTTCTAAACAAGACCGTATCTACATTACAAAGTATTGATTTTAAAGCTTTGTTTTGGATAGGTACTAAGGTTACTTTTTGACCAAAACAGCTTATTATAACAAGAGACAATAAAATAATAAGCAAAGGTTTTTTCATAGGTTTAGGATTAGGAACTGCTAATATAGATGCAATTAGTCAGTTATGCAACTACTGAATATAAAATTCACTTCCATACTTTTCACCGTTAACCTTTTACCTTTCACCTCACATTGTTAATAATTATTTAACACAAAACATTTTTTCTTACTGCAAATTCTGACTACGTTTGAATTTTTTGTTGATGTAGCTTCTCTTAATTTTTTACCAGAAGCTATGTTACGTGTAGACAGTTCAAAACCTTGCCAGATCATTTATGCCATAGCCCGGCATGAGTACCTTGGTTATGTTATTGAACCGCACATAGTTCAGCTAAACCCCAACGGCGAATTTTCTTTAACCCATCAGCGCTTATTTTCAAACACAGCTACCGAGTTTGTACACTGTATTGATGAGACAGATTTCAAACTGATCAAGCTTTTAGAAGAGATAGAGCAGGGTAATGTTATCAAAAAATTCTATAAAAAGCCTATCCGCCCGTCCGAGTTTTTTGCTAAGGTATTTACCGAGCAGCTTTTTGATACCATCCGCCCAAAAATGGAAAAGCGAATGGCAGATGCGCTGAATTTACTGGGTGATAAGCAGATCTACCAGATGAGCAAAGAGGGTTATCCAGCCGAGCGTAAGCTTAAAATCGCTGATGAGCCGGCTTCGGTATTGTTCCATTTCAGGCGCAATGAAGAAGAGATCCGGTACTTCCCTACTATCAAGTACAAGGGAATGCGCATCGAGTTCATGTTCAAAAATGCCGAGATCATTTGCAACCACCCTGCCTGGATGTTGATGGATGATATTCTTTACTATTTTGATAAAGAGATAGAAGGCAAAAAGTTGCTGCCGTTTTTAAATAAACGGTATATCGCTATCCCGCGCTCGTCTGAACAATCGTACTTCGAAAAATTTGTGGCCCCCCTTATCGAGAAGCATAACGTATATGCCGAGGGCTTTACCATTGATACCGAAAAGCATGAGGCACATCCCATGTTAAAGCCCATATATGTTGAGGGCGGCACATCGCAGCTGCAACTATATTTTAAGTATGCCGGCTATATTTTCCCTTACGGGGATGGCAGGCAGATATCTGTACGTATGGAACGCGATGGGGATAGCTACACCTTCCATCGCATAAAACGCTCTGTAACCTGGGAGAAGAACAAATTGAACCAGTTGGAGGCATTGGGCTTAAAGACTGTTTCGTCGTTATTTCAAAACCTTGAAGTGGTGCACAACGACGACGATGTTAACCAGGCATTCTCCATATTCGAGTGGCTTAACCAGCACCATAACGAATTAAAAGAACTGGGCTTTGAAATTGAACAGCCCGAAGGACAAAAACGCTACGTTTTTGGTACCAGCAAAATTGATCTTGAAGTTAAAGAGGATAACGACTGGTTTGATATCAACGCATTTGTTTACTTCGGGCCATACCGCATCCCTTTTATTCAGTTAAAAAATCATATTCTCAACCATAAAAAAGAATTTACATTGCCGTCGGGCGAGATAGCGGTAATCCCCGAAAAATGGTTCTCGCAATACGGCAACCTGTTACACTTCAGTGAAAGCGGCGATCACCTTAAACTACGCAGGCACCACCTGGGCCTGGTAAATGACTTAGCCGGTGAGATGGCTGAGGTAACCATGACCCGCAAGCTGCAAAAACTGATGGACTTTGATCAACTGGACGAAGTTCCTATCCCTGTCAACTTTTCGGGCAGTTTAAGGCCTTATCAGCAGGCTGGCTATAACTGGTTCCATTTTTTAAAAGGCTTTCATTTTGGCGGCTGTCTGGCCGATGATATGGGTTTGGGTAAAACTATACAAACCCTGGCCCTGCTACAAAAACATAAAGAAGATACAGAGGCCGAGGGCGGTAAAAGCACATCGCTGGTAATCATGCCAACCTCGTTAATTTACAACTGGCTTAACGAGGCTAAGAAGTTTACGCCGCAATTAAGGCTGATGGTACATACCGGTACGTTCCGTTATAAATCGCCCGAGGTTTTTGCCAATTATGATGTTATCATCACCACTTATGGCATCAGCCGGATAGATATCGAGCTGTTTAAAGCTTACTTTTTTGACTATGTGATACTGGACGAGAGTCAGAACATTAAAAATCCGTCATCAAAATCATTTAACTCGGTTAAGCAATTAAAATCGCGCTTTAAGCTGATATTGAGTGGCACGCCGGTGGAGAACTCGGTAAATGATCTGTGGACGCAAATGTCGTTCATTAACCCCGGCTTACTGGGCACGCAACAATATTTCCAAAACGAATTTGTAACGCCGATAGAAAAGAAAAAGGACGAAGACAAGGCCCGCAAGCTACAGGCTTTAATAAAACCTTTTGTATTGCGTCGTACCAAAGAACAGGTAGCCACCGAGCTGCCGCCAAAAACAGAGAACTTGTTTTACTGCCAGATGAGCGAAGAGCAGGCATCGGTATACGAAAAAGTAAAATCAGAATACCGTAACGAACTGCTGAAAAGCCTTGAGGATGGCACCTTCGCCAAAACCCAGATCCAGGTATTACAGGGACTAACCAAATTGCGACAGATAGCCAACCACCCGTACATGATAGATCAGGATTATGAGGGCGATTCGGGCAAGTTTGAGAACGTTACCCATACGCTTAATACCGTGCTTGATGGCGGGCATAAAGTACTGATCTTCTCGCAGTTTGTAAAGCAGTTGGCTATTTACCGCAGGCATTTTGACGAGCAGCATATACCTTATGTGTACCTTGATGGCGCCACCCAAAACCGGGGTGATGTGGTGAAACAGTTCCAGGAAGATAAAAGCACCCGTGTGTTCCTGATCTCGATAAAAGCCGGCGGCGTGGGCCTTAACCTCACCGAAGCCGACTACGTTTTCATCCTTGACCCATGGTGGAACCCGGCGGTTGAGCAGCAGGCTATCGACCGTACACATCGTATCGGGCAAACC
This sequence comes from Mucilaginibacter sp., assembly GCA_028287975.1. Classification (GTDB taxonomy): domain Bacteria; phylum Bacteroidota; class Bacteroidia; order Sphingobacteriales; family Sphingobacteriaceae; genus Mucilaginibacter. The sequence goes on from JAQBOP010000379.1 coordinate 17,449, forward strand.
AAAAACGTGTTCATCTATAAATTTATCACCAAAGACACCGTAGAAGAAAAGATCCTTGCCCTGCAACAACGTAAACTAACCATGTCTCGCGCGCTGATCACTACCGAGGAGAGCTTTATCAAGTCATTATCGGCTGATGATATTAAGGAGATTTTGGGGTAGATCCCACCTATTCCCGTCAATAATCGTCAATAAAATGCAGTAAAAAACAAATTATTGCATTAATAAACATGGGTAATAAATTATAACTAAAAACCCGGTCTCCCCCTGCTGGGGAGATTTAGAGAGGGTTGCAAACACCCACCCTACTTTCTTGTTACCCTTACATGAAATTGTAAACTATCAAATACTACTTGCTAAAAAATGAGCAAACATATTCTATTAACCGGGGGCACGGGTTTAATTGGCGGCAAACTAACCGAGGCTTTGTTGAACAAAGGCTACCGGGTTAGCCATCTAAGCCGAACGCCCGGCAGAAACCCTGGCGTAACTACTTTTTTATGGGATGTGAGTAAAGGCCTGATCGATGAAGCTTCTATTAACGGCGTTGATACCATAGTGCATTTAGCCGGAGCCAATGTTGCCGATGGCCGTTGGACTGAAGCGCGCAAAAAAGAAATCATTGAAAGCCGCACCAAATCAATCGCCCTGGTTTATAAGCTGCTTAAAGCTAAACCGCAGCATACCGTCAAAGCCATTGTTTCTGCATCGGCTGTAGGTTATTATGGCGACAGGGCCGATGAACTGCTAACCGAAACCGGCGCACCCGGTACCGATTTTTTGGCAAGCTGCTGCCTGCAATGGGAGCATGCTGTGGATGCAGGCGAAAGTTTAGGCTTGCGGATAGTAAAATTCAGAACAGGGGTAGTGCTTGACGCGAATGGCGGCGCTTTAGCTGCATTGGCAAAACCGGTAAAACTGGGCCTCGGAGCGCCATTGGGTACCGGCAAACAATGGATGCCGTGGATCCACGAGGAAGACGTAATAAAGATGTACCTATTTGGTATAGATAATGAATATCTTACCGGCGATTACAACATGGTAGCCCCTAACCCGGTCACCAACAAACAATTAACCAAAGCTGTAGCTAAAGAGCTGCATAAACCGCTATGGCTACCTAAAGTACCCGCGTTCGCGCTACAATTACTGCTGGGCGAAATGAGCAGTATGGTACTGGCCAGCCAAAAAGCATCGGCACAAAAAATTGAAGAAGCCGGGTTTAAGTTTAAGTACCCTACTTTAATGTGGGCATTGAAGGATATATATAAGCAGTAAAGGGCTGTCATGCTGAGGCTCTCGAAGCATGCGGATGGGCCTTTCCGCTCATCCTTCGACGGGCTCAGGATGACACCACACCATTGATTTACATGAAACAAAAAACAACCATCTTCTGGTTTCGCCGCGATTTGCGATTGGATGACAACGCCGGTTTGTATCATGCTTTAAAAAGTGGAAACCCGGTATTATGCCTATTTATTTTTGACCCGGCGATACTGGATAAGCTTGACAACAAGCACGATACCCGTGTCACTTTTATTTATGACACCATTAAAGACCTGCAACAACAATTAGAAGAGCACGGCAGCAGTTTGTTGGTATTATATGACGATGTTGAAAAAGCCTGGCATAAAGTTTTAAAAGAACACAATGTAACGGCTGTATATACTAACCATGATTATGAGCCTTATGCCAAAACACGCGACGAGGCTGTAGGTAAGTTGTTAAGCAAGCATGATATCGAATTTAAAACCTATAAGGATCAGGTAATTTTTGAAACAGACGAAATTGTAAAAGATGATGGTAAACCTTACACCGTTTTTACTCCGTACAGCCGCAAATGGAAACAAAAGCTTAAAGACTTTTATCTAAGCTCCTATCCTACAAAAAAATATTTAAAAAACTTGCTTGAGATCCATCATCTATCAATACCCACATTTAAGGACATAGGTTTTGAGCGAAGCGAGCTGATCACCCCCGGTAAAAATTATAAAGAAGTAATTGATGATTATGCTGAGAAGCGTGATTATCCTGCTCTAAAAGGCACGTCACATATCGGGATCCATTTACGCTTTGGCACGGTCAGCATTCGCCACTTAGCTACAGAAGCTAACCAGGCCAAAGAAAAAACCTGGCTTAACGAGTTGATCTGGCGCGAGTTTTACATGATGATCCTGCATCATTTCCCAAAAACACAGGACCATGCTTTCAGGCCCGAGTATGATCGCATAAAATGGATCAATGATGAAAAGCAATTTGAAGCCTGGTGCAAGGGCGAAACAGGTTACCCGTTAGTTGATGCGGGTATGCGCGAGCTAAATGAAACCGGCTTTATGCATAACCGCATCCGCATGTTGACAGCCAGTTTCTTAACAAAAGATCTGTTAATTGACTGGCGCTGGGGCGAACGCTATTTTGCAGCGAAGTTATTGGATTATGAAATGGCCAGCAATGTTGGCGGCTGGCAATGGGCGGCAGGATCGGGCACAGATGCCGCGCCCTACTTCAGGATCTTTAGCCCCGACGCGCAAACCAAACGCTTTGACCCCGAATTAAAGTACATAAAAAAATGGGTTCCGGAGTATGCTGATCTCAGCAAATATCCTAAACCCATTGTTGATCACGCTATGGCGCGTGATCGTTGTTTGGAAGCTTTTAAAGTCGCTTTAAGTAAATAATTACGGCGCCACTGCCAGTACCCTTACATCATACCTGATACAACTGTTTGCAGGGATGGAGGTGGTAACTATGCCGTAAGCTAAACGCGATGGTATTAACACCGTCATTAATGTGCCTGTAGTTGCATATTTTTTCAAACTTTTTTGTACCCCTTGTATCAGATCAGGTATATCAAAAGGCCTACCCGGACCAGCAATGTTATAATCATCAGCAATTGTGCCGTTAAACAATTGCGTTGTATAAGTTACAGAAACGGTTGTATTATCTGTTATGGGCACAGTACCTGTTCCGGGTATACTTATAGAATACCAATAGCCGTCAGGGTCTTGCTTCATAGTAGTCAGGCCGTTTGTACCAATATAATTTTTTATTACTAACTGATCATAAGCATCCTGATCACTGAGACGGGGTGGATCAGCACGCCGGTTACCAATGATGTGAATATAATAATCAATGCATTGGTTACCAGCTATTCTATTAGAAGTTACTGTGCTGCTTCCGCTACCTGCGCCTGAAACACCATAGGCCAGGTTCGAAGGTACAATAACACGCATTATACCGCCCGGATGTTTCAATATATCATGTACCGCGGTTTGTAATCCCGGTACATTAAGGCCCAGCGGGAAAGTAGTACCATATATATGGCCGGCTACCCCACCATAGTGATTTGCAATTGTATCCGACGAAACATATTTACCATCAATACTGCGTACTGTAAACACCATTGATATCGTATCTGAATATTGTATAAGAGAACTGGTGATACCCTGATCGATTATTTTATAGTAAATACCCGAAGTGTCGCGTTCCATTCCGGAAATGCCATTGGCGCTCATGTAAGATTTAATTTGATCTTCATCAAATTGTTTAATAGTAGGATCGTATTTATCTTTTCTGCAGGAAACCAGGGCTATTATTGCAAATAATAAAAGAGTAAAAGTAGTTTGTTTCATTTGTATATTTTGTTTCATATTACCCGTCGGCTTTCAATAGTGACTTCGGGTTTTTTGCTTTTAAGCAGTATATATTTTATATCGCCTTTGGCGATGGTATTTTAGTTAACTATGTCGTACAACGTTATTGTAAAATCAAGTACCGCGTTTGCCGGTAACCCAATTTGAGGCTGCGGCGCCGGCCCGTACGCATAACGTGATGGCATTAATAATCGTACTATCCCCCCTTTTTTTATTTTAGGGATCCCTATTTTCCAGCCCAATATTACAGTTTGCAATGAAAAAGAAGGATGAAAATTTTCTGTTTGAGCAAATATCTTTCCGGTTGTTAGCACCTTTCCTGTGTATCCCACAGTAACCGAGGTAGAATTAGTAAATAAATCACTGCCGCTACCCGGCTGTTCTACTATATAATATACACCCGAGGTGTCTATTTTTTTTGCAACAAGTGTCGGATTATCTTTCAAATAGTTAGTAATAATGTTATCATCGATAGTTGCTTGTGCTTTATATCCTGCCAAACCACTCTCTGTTGATTTTTTGCAGGCCGTTAAAGCGGCACATAAAAACAATATAATTATTGCTGCCCTATTCATTACGTTTCCAAAAGGCAAATTTATTCTTTTATAATTCAAAAACGGCAGCTTAACACTTTTTAACATTTACCGGGATCTTAGCTTTGGTTTATCGGCTATTTAACGGTGTTTTCGGGCTTGTAGTTTAGCGTAAGCTGATTTATTTTCTTCAGCATATCTGTTAAATACAACTTATCCGCTTCGCTGATGTGCGCGTTCAGGTAGTTATTAAATTGCTTTACCACGGCCCGGGCCAGCTGGCGTTTTTCTTTACCCAGCGGAGTTAAATATATTTTAACCGACCGTTTATCACCCTTGTTTGATTCCCGGTAGATCAATCCTGTTTTTTCCAGTTGGTTTAGCATACGCGACAGGCTGGTTGATTTTAAACCCAGCAATGCCGCCGCCTGCGATACCGTGGTACCTTCTTCCTCGTCAATATTGATCAGTAAATAACCAATAGATTGCGTTATGCCAAAATCAGTAACCAGGGCGTTGTAACGGTTTGCAACGGTTTGCCAGACTATCTTTAAAAAATAATCTATGGTTTCCTGATGTTTTATAGCGCCGGCCATCTAAATAAACTTAACTTTTTTAATACACGCAATTGTAAGTAATTTTTATGATAGTAATGCCCTTTTAACCTCCTTGCACGTGGGTTTTACAACTACTCACTAATACGCGGTACAGCTAAAGTCCATATAAAAGTTACAATCTTTCCTATCTTTACCATAAAATTAGAAATACGCCGTTATACTATCATGAAAAAAACAACTTACATTTTACTTATTGCAATTTCCTTTCTATTTATTGCCAACCGATCAAAAGCACAGGATTATAAAGTTGCCGCCGGACTAAAATTTGGCGGATATGAAAACGGCATCTCCGGCAAATATTTTATGGACGAGAAAATATCATTAGAAGGTTTGCTTGGTTTCAGGCAAAACGGCGTGGTTATTACCGGCCTTTACGAAATTAACCAGGAAGCATTTAATGTGCCCGCGCTGAAATTTTATTACGGCTTTGGTGCCCACATTGGTTCGATAGGACAAGGTACTTACCACACATTTAATGGTAACGACCGCAGATACAACAATGCCCAGTTACTGTTAGGTGCCGACGGTGCCGTAGGTCTTGAATACCTGATCCCCGACTCGCCGATAGCTATCAGCCTTGATCTTAACCCAAGGGTTGAGCTGGCTTCGGGACCGTTTTTTGACCTGGCACCGGGACTGGGTATTAAATACGTTTTCAAATAGCAATGCTTGTTTCACGAAAGTGTGAAACAAATGAAACAAGTTAAACAAGATTTTTAATTAATTACCTGTAAATAAGCCGATTGTTTAAAATCGGTGAACCAGAATGAAACAAGATCGCTGACAATATAGCGCCACCATTCCTAAAATATCTATTCAAAGCCCTCTCCTTTGGAGAGGGTTGGGTGAGGCTTTACCACACAATGCAACGCCGCCATGAAATGTGCAATCCTGAACTTTTTCTCCGTTAGGAGCCAAACGTCGGTGCCAAAACGCGTCAATTAAAACATGTTTTCTGCAAATGCCGTCAATATTATGCAGTTATTTTATGTACCCGCGGCAAACGGTAAAGAGCGCTTATAAAAAGAGGCTGTCTCAAAAGTCTTAAATCTAAATGGCATTCAAAATAATATTTGCCCTCTGTGATCTTAGTGTCTTCTTTGCGAACTCTGCGGTTTCTTTTTAACCACAAAGCACGCAAAGAAGGCACAGAGAAGCACGGAGTTTCTATTATCCA
>JAQBOP010000381.1 GCA_028287975.1 Mucilaginibacter sp.
AAGGGTAATGCCACCGCTTTCATACACATTAAAAATGAATGTATGCAACTCTTTCATTTCCTCGTAATCGAGGCCGAACTTTTCAGCCGCAGCGTGGCGAGACTCGTGCCCCCAGCCATTGCTCAGCATTACGCCGCCAATGTCGAAGAAAAGGATCTTAATATCGTTAGTTTCCATCAGCCGGAAATTATTTTACTTTTTCCTTTTGATCTTCTATCGACTTTAATAATTTTTCAAATGGTTTATTGAACTTATCAATACCCTCATCCTCTAATTGTTGCGTGATCTGGTCAATGTCAATGCCGGCAGCTTTAAGTTTTCTTAAAATTGAAGTTGCTTCAGCTAAACCTTGTTCCAAAGTATTGGCAGCAATACCATGATCGCGGAACGCCTCAATAGTTTCCAACGGAACGGTATCAACAGTGTCCGCACCAATTAAGGCCTCCACATATTTGGTATCTTTAAACGCAGGGTTCTTGCTGCTGGTGCTTGCCCATAGCAAACGTTGTGGCTTAGCGCCTTTAGCAGCTAATTTCTCCCAACGCGGCCCACTGAATACTCTTTTATAAATTTCGTATGCTTTTTTGGCAGATGCAATGGCAACTTCACCTTTGTACTCGCCTAAGCCTTTTTCGTCTAATATCGGGTCGATTAACACATCTATACGGCTCAGGAAGAAACTTGCTACTGATGAGATATGTGCAATTTCATGGCCCGCTGCCAAATGATCTTCTAAACCTGAAATGTATGCCAAAGCAACTTCTTCATAACGTGGCAAACCAAATAATAAAGTAACATTAATGTTGATGCCTTGCGCGATAGATTTGCGAATAGCATCTAAACCAGGCTGTGTTCCCGGGATCTTGATCATCACGTTTTCGCGGTCAACTTGTTTCCAAAGTAGTTTTGCCTGCTCAAATGTTTCGGCGCCTTTTAAAGCCAAAAACGGAGAAACTTCTAAACTTACATAACCGTCAGCGCCTTTTACTTCGCCTTCGTTATAAAGGTCTTTAAACAGATCGCAAGCGTCCTGGATATCTTTTATAGCCAAACCAAAAAACACCTCTTCTGTAGTTCTTTTACCGTCAGACAATGCCGCAATATCAGCATCATACATATCGCTGCTGCTAATAGCTTTTTCAAAAATAGCCGGGTTTGAAGTAACGCCCCTAATGCCGTCATCATCAATTAAGGCTTTTAATTTACCATTGCCAATAAACGCGCGATCAATAAAATCAAGCCAGATGCTTTGACCAAAGCTGTGTATTTGTTTTACTTTATTAGTTTCCATTATACTTTAATTTTTAATATCAATTTTATTATTGTGAGTTGGTTATCTTTTTGGCGTCAATAAGTGTACCACCTATTGACGTAATTGTCATACAATATTACTATTAAACCGTGTTTGCCGCCACTACGACTTCTATATTATAATTTATGAACAGGCCGCTTTCAATCACCCCGGTGATCGACTTTATTTTGCGTTCCATGTCAGCATCAATGCCGTCAAAATGAACATCCAGCAAAAGGTTGTCGTTTTCGGTGATAACCGGCCCGTCTTTACCGCCTGCGAGTCTTAAAATGATCTGCGTGGCACCCAATTTATCCAGTTCTTCCTCAACGTGCAATAAAGCCTGCGGGAAAACTTCTACAGGCACCGGGAATTTTGATCCGAGCTTGTCTACCAGTTTGGTATCGTCAACTATAATATAGTTTAGAGGGCTACAGCTTATCAGCAGTTTTTCTTTAAATAATGCCCCGCCGCGTCCCTTTATCAGGCTTTTGTTGGGGTCAACCTCGTCGGCACCGTCAAAGCACCAGTCGGGTTTATGTTCAAACAGGCTGGTTAAGGGGATACCCAGTTTACTGCAGGCCATTGAAATTTCTATAGAGGTAGGTATCGCCTGGATATTGAGCTTTTCGGCTTTTATTTTTTCGGCTATAGCGAACAGCGTAAGGTAAACGGTAGAGCCCGAACCTACGCCAATAACATCACCATCCTTTATTTTACTTACGATCTGATCAGCCACCCGCTGCTTGCCTGCCCTATTTGTAATAGTGCCCGCCCAGCCCAGGTTGTTGATGATGTCGCTATTCCAGTTCATTGTGATGAGATGTGAGTCTTAAGTCGAGAGTCTTGATCATTTTCTGACGTTAGACTCCCGACTAAGGACTTAAAACTTTATAACAGCGCTTTTGCTTTTTTAACTACGTTATCAACTGTAAATCCGAAGAATTTATACAGATCTTCTGCAGGAGCCGACTCGCCAAATGTGGTCATACATAAGGTGTCACCTTCGTCGGTAACATATTTATGCCAGCCAAGCGGCGACGCCATTTCAACAGCTAAACGTTTTTTAACAGCTTTAGGCAACACGCTTTCTTTATAAGCAGCATCTTGTTTCTCAAACAGCTCCCATGATGGGAAGCTTACTACACGTACTTTAACACCATCTTCTTCCAGTTTAGCTTTTGCATCCATGATCAAAGCGACTTCAGAGCCGGTTGCCATTAGGATAACATCAGGCGTACCTTCAGAATCAGATAATACATAAGCGCCTTTTTCTAATAAGCTTGCTTTGCCATATTTATCCTGATCTAAAATTGGCAAGCCCTGACGGGTAAATACCAATACAGTAGGACCACCTTTTTTCTCGATAGCTACGCGCCATGCCTGTGCAGTTTCGTTTGCATCAGCCGGGCGGATAAGCGTAATGTTAGGGATCGAGCGTAAAGAGATCAGCTGCTCAACAGGCTGGTGCGTTGTACCATCCTCGCCCAAACCAATACTATCATGTGTATAAACAAATATCGGGCTTATTTTCATGATGGCCGCTAAGCGGATAGGCGGACGCATATATTCTGAGAACATCAGGAACGTTGCGCCGAATGGTTTAATGCCTTTTGTTAAAGCCATACCGTTTAAGGCAGATCCCATTGCGTGTTCGCGGATCCCGAAGTGGAAGTTACGGCCGTTACGGTTCTCTGATGTAAACGAGTCGTATTCTTTTAAGTTTGTTTCTGTTGATGGTGCCAGATCTGCCGCGCCACCAATTAAATGAGGGAAACTGGCTGCAATAGCGTTTAACACTTTACCTGATGCCATTCGGGTAGCCATTTTAGGGTCAGATGCTTTAAACGTTGGTATTTTATCTAACCAGCCTTTTGGTAGCTCATCTTTAACAGCTGCTTCATACTCGGCAGCCAGTTCAGGGAATTTAGCTTTATAATTGGCAAACAGCTCATTCCATTTTTGTTCGTAAGCGATACCTCTTGAGCCAATTTCATGGTAATATTTTTCAACCTCGTCAGGTACGTAGAATGATTTTTCAGGATCAAAGCCAAAGAAGTTTTTAACTAATTTGATCTCATCAGCGCCAAGCGGCGAACCGTGTGAACCTGCAGTACCTGATTTATTAGGGCTACCGTAAGCAATTAATGAGCGTACGCGTATCAATGATGGTTTTTGAGTTTCGGATTTAGCGTTAATCAGAGCCTGGTGTAAAGCATGGATATCGTTAGCATCATCAACAGATTGTACATGCCATCCGTACGCTTTAAAACGCTCGTCAACATTCTCGTTAAAGGCGATATCAGTACTGCCTTCGATAGAGATCTTGTTATCATCATATACATAAATGATGTTACCTAACTCTAAGTGACCGGCTAATGAAGCGGCTTCTGAAGTTACACCTTCCATCATATCACCATCACTGCAAATAGCGTAGATATGGTAGTTAAACAGGTCGAAACCCGGTTTGTTGTAATAGCCTGCCAGGTGTTTTTGCGCGATAGCGAAACCTACACCGTTAGCAAAACCCTGACCCAGCGGGCCGGTGGTAACGTCAACACCCGGTGCCAAACCGTACTCGGGGTGACCTGCGGTTTTGCTGTGCAGCTGACGGAAATTTTTGATATCATCTAAAGAAAGGTCATAACCTAAAAGATGCAGGAAGCTGTATTGTAAGATACAAGCGTGGCCTGCAGACAAGATAAACCTGTCGCGGTTTGCCCAATCAGGGTTTTTAGGATTAAAGTTGATAAAGTCCTTCCAAAGTACGTGGCCTACCGGCGCAAGCGCCATAGCAGTACCCGGGTGGCCCGAGTTAGCTTTTTGCACAGCATCTGCCGACAATATTCTTACCGTATCAATTGCTAATTCTTCAATGTTTTTACTATTTGAATCCATTTTCCTCTTTTTTTATGAATGTTTAGATGATTTACTTAATAGTTGATGATGGCACAACGGGAGTAGGCGCTTGATCTGTCGACCATAACCTTGCCCCACCTTTTATACCATCCTGGTTAGTTACTAATTTTACATTGTCGTCAAGCTTAAAAGTAAGCTCGCGGGCGTTGCCGCCACCTATATACAAATAGTCATAATTGAATAGTGTTTTTAAAACTTTCAAAACTTTTTCCATTCGTTCGTTCCATTTCTTTTTGCCTGCCGTTTCAAAGGCCTTATCGCCTATATAGGCGTCATAACTATTGTGGCGGGTAATGGGGCTTTGGCCAATTTCCAAATGTGGCAATAGTTTACCGTCAAGCAATACGGCTGTTCCAAATCCTGTACCTAATGTCAGTACCAGCTCAAGTCCTTTTCCGCTTACTACGCCCAACCCCTGCATGTCGGCATCGTTTACAACGCGTGCAGGCTTACCTAACTCTTCTTCCAGTTTTTTACCGAGGTTAAAATCGACCCAGGCGGCGTTATCCAGATTCGGTGCGGTTTTAACAATGCTGTCGCGCACATAACCCGGGAAACCAACTGAGATCTTATTGTAATCAGTAAATGGCTTGGCCAGTTTTTTTATGACTTTTACCACATTGTCGGGGTTAGCGGGTTGCGGGGTCTCTATTTTAGAATAGTCAACCAAAAGAGCACCGTTACTATCTAAAACCGTGGCCTTTATATGCGATCCGCCTATATCAATAGAAAGAACTTTAAGTTGTGGAGATGTTTTGCTCATGATTGTTATGGACGGCAAAAGTAATATGTATTTTGTAATATATAACAATCTTTTGGTCAATATATAAGGTATTTCAACAGATAGTCGGCAGATGAAGTAGACTAAATGGCTTTAGGATGGCATATTGAGGCATTTTTTGACTTTAAATGGTTAAAAAACGCAAAAAAATCACAATTTATTAACATACCCTGCCCTATAACAATTAAGTACCGGCCAGCAATTTTCGGCAATTATTGATCTGTAGCATCAACTGAAATTAAAAAAGAGATTTTAACAAAACCTGCTTGTATATACGTGTCAGGAATTATATATTAAAAATGTTACGATTTATTAGCTGATTTTTTTTAATTATTCGTATTATATTTTATAATTTCAACCTTTCTCTGATCGTAATTGAACAATAACAGAAAATATCAAGCCAATTTTGCCGTTACATAAACCGCGTTTCATTAATATTTAGATTCTACGGTTACACCATATAAAAAGATACTTAACAAAAAACAATAAAACCAAACAATAAAACTATTAACATGAAAGAAAATGAAGAAAAAGCAAGCGCTCCTTCACGCAGAGATTTTGTAAAAACGAGTGCTCTTGCTGCTGCCGGATTTACCATAGTACCCCGGTTTGTATTAGGTAAGGGTTATAGGGCGCCGAGCGATACCTTATATATTGCAAGTGTGGGCTTGGGTGGAAAAGGGACGAGTGATATTGAGGCTTTTGTTAAAAGCGGAAAAGCAAAATCTGCATTTTTATGTGATGTTGACCAGGATTACGCAGCGCACGTTTTCAATACTTACCCGGATGCTAAGAAGTATGTGGATTGGAGAGAAATGCTGGATAAAGAACATAAAAACTTTGACGCGGTGCATTGCGCCACGCCGGATCATACTCACGCGGTAGTTGCAACGGCTGCAATGTCTCTTAAAAAACACGTTTACGTACAAAAACCAATGGCGCATGATGTGTACGAAGCACGTATGATGGCCAACATGGGTCATAAATATAAAGTACAAACCCAAATGGGTAACCAGGGATCATCAAGCGACGGTGTTCGTAAGATGATGGAATGGTATGATGCAGGAGTTATTGGTGATGTTACCGAAGTTTGGTGCTGGACCAACCGTCCTGTATGGCCACAAGGATACAACGGGGCAAACACACCTAATGGCTTAAAATGGCCTAAAGAAACTGCCACCCCACCAAGCACCCTAAACTGGGATCTGTGGCAAGGTACTGCAAAAGAAAAACCATTCCCTGCAACAACCGATATGCCGGGTGGTATTAAAGTATTGCCATTTAACTGGAGAGGCTGGTGGGATTACGGAACCGGTGTATTAGGCGATATGGGCGCGCACATTTTGCATGGCCCAATGAAAGTGCTTAATCTAAAATATGTTGAGAAAGTATCAACCAGTGTTGGCCAGGGTGGCTCACTTGAAACCGGTCCGGCATCAAGCTTCACTACCATGACATTCCCTAAAACAGACAAAACCAGCGGCCCTGTAAAAGTACATTGGCTTGATGGCGGTATGATCCCTCCTCGTCCTGAAGAACTGGATCCTTCTGAACATTGGGGTGAAGGTGACGGCGGTATGCTATTTATTGGTACCAAAGGTAAAATGACCGCCGGTTGCTACGCATCACGTGCCCGTTTATTACCCGTTTCAAGAATGGACGATGTAAACGTTCCGGAGAAATTTGCACGTGTTAAAGACGAAAATCACTACGCACAATGGGTTGAGGCTTGTTTAGCCGGTTATGGCAACATGCAAACCAGCTCGCCGTTTGAGGAAGCTGCTTTATTAACCGAAGCAATGTTAATGTGTAACCTGGCTATCAGGGGCGTAAGCGTACCTAAAGCCAGTGATGGTGCTGCTCCGGCTGACGGTGGCAAAAGACGCCGTGGTGGTGACTATCCTGCACGTTATATCGATGTTATTTATGATGCTGCTAATTTAAAGATCACTAACGTTGACGAGCTTAACCAGTACGTTAAACGCGAGTATAGAGCTCCATGGAAACTTAGCGGAATTTAATTAATCGCTAAACATATTAAAAAGGAGGCGCCCAAAAGGTTGCCTCCTTTTTTGTTTTATCGTTAAATTGCGCCATGATACAAAGTGACGACGAGACCAAAAGCTTAAAATTGGGTGTCATGCTGAGGCACTCGAAGCATGAGGGCCGGCCTTTACGCTCACCCCTGCCGGCAGGCAGGCAAGGCTTCGATTGCCTCAGGGTGACACCTTGCTTTTTGTTGCTGTTTTTCTTATTGATGTATTCCGGTCAATCCAATGCCCAACCCGGCACAGGTACACCTACGCGTAACGATCACCTATTTCCATCTGTCGCAGTGGCAAAACTGTTTATAGATTATGATGCGCGTGGTTTTTTGATCAACGGCAAACGTACGTTTATTGCTTCGGCAGGGATGGAATATGCACGCGTGCCACGGGCTTTATGGCGTGACCGGTTACTTCGCCTTAAACGAGCGGGCTTCAACGCGATAGAAATGTACACCTTTTGGAACTTCCATGAGCCAAAAGAGGGCCGGTTCAACTTTGCCGGTGATCATGACCTTAACGCGTTTTTGCAGTTGATAAAAAGCATGGGAATGTATGCAATAGTACGTGTCGGCCCTTATTATTGCGGCGAGTGGAACATGGGCGGCTACCCTATCTGGTTGCGGTTTAAACCCGGCTTGCGCGTACGCGAGGATAATCCTCAGTTTCTGACAGCAGTTGACAAATATTTTGACAAGCTGATGCCTATCGTATCTAAAAATCAAATAAACCATGGCGGCTCGGTTATTATGGTGCAACTGGAAAATGAACACCGCGCCGGCTGGGGAACCGTTACACCCAATAATTACTTTAAGCATTTAAAGAACAAAACGGTTTCGCTTGGTTTACAGGTTCCTTACTTTTTTAGCGGATTGCATTCGGGCAATGACCCTGCCGGGGATTTTGCCAGTTTAGACGACCCGGCCCGACCCAATCCCTGGTTTTGCCCGGAGTATTGGGGAGTATGGTTCTTAAATTACGGCCCGCAGGAACTCGACTCTACGTTATACGACAGGCGTACCTGGAAAATGATCGCCCATGGCGGCAACGGGTATAATGTATACATGGCGCATGGTGGCAGCAACTTTGATTACAATAACGATAAAGAAAATGCCGCATCCTATGATTACGGTGCGGCAGTTGGCCAAACCGGTGATCTAAGGCCTATTTACTACGCGTTTAAACGTGCCAACTGGTTTGCACAAAGTTTTCAAAGTGTGCTGGAAAACAGCCTTGACGAACAAGCCGATAAATCTGTCGTATCAGACACCATTATTAAAGTAACGTCAAGAAAAGGCCCCGGCGGCACAATTGCTTTCTTAGATAATCCGGATTCGGCAGCAATAAAGTTTGACTTGCGGGCACCGGCAAGTATCCCGGTAAAAAAGGCTATGCCCATCAAATTAGCAGCCGGCGAGATCATGCCTGTGGTGCAGAATTATCAGCTAACGCCAACGGTTAAATTAGTTTGGGCGCCAACGCGTATTTATGGCGTCATCCCACAAGGAAATACAACTACACTATTAATATATGGCGATACCGGCTCATCGGCTCAATTATATTTTAAAACAGCTGGCCAGGTAAAGATCACTTCGGGTGCAGCCAATTTTAAAACGAACGATGGTTTGTTAGGGTTTAATGCTGTTGTCACTACCTCTCCTACTGCATACAGCTTTAGTACCGATGGAAAAGAAATAAAGATCATTGTTGTAAATGACCAACTGACATCGCGTTCCTGGTTTACAGAGGTCAGTGGGCAAACAAACATTGTCATCGGTCCTGATTATGCCGCTGACCTGATCAGCAACAACAATCAAATGAGCCTGACAGCCGAGCGTCCATGGCTCGCTAACGCCAACTACCCGACCTGGATCTTTAAACCGGTTGGCTCGGTCATGAAACCAGCCGAGCCGGTAAAGATGGTGAAGCGTAGGGTTACAATCGATCCCGGTCCATGGGAGTTTGCCCGCGCCGACAAACCTGCTATGCCCGGATATGATGATTCAAAATGGCTGGCAAGTAAAGAACCCCTACAGATGGGCGCTGATGGTGATATTACTGCTTATGCCTGGTATCGCGCCAAAATTAAAGTTGACGCAGGCGGCAAGTATACGCTGATCTTAAAACACGCACCCGAAAATGGCGCGCTATTTTTAGACGGCAAGCGCGTTGATACTGCGGCGGTATTCCAGGATACTACGCACATTGCGATAAAGAGCGGTACGCATACAATGGCGCTTTTTACTTCGCATATCGGCCGCAATAAATTGATATTTAAAATTGGTGAGATAGATACACTTGACCGTAAAGGAATTTGGGGTGAAGTAAAATTGCAGCAAGAAGGTGGGAGCAGTAGCGCGACAACTATAAACAATTGGCGTATGCGTGGCGGGCCGTGCGATTCCCCTCTTGAGAAGGGGGAGGGGTGTGTTGTTCGTATGACTGTTAACACACCCCTGCAACCGCACAAGCCTGCGCGCCCCCTCTCAAGAGGGGAACAACCTGGCGACGACAACTGGCAACTGTTATCCGGCAAGGTCTTTCATGGCCCGGTATTTTACCGTACTACATTAAACTTTTCGCCTTCAAAACAATCTCATGCCATATGGCGCGTTAATACTACCAGTTTGAGCCGTGGTTCGGTTTGGGTTAACGGTCATAATTTGGGCAGGTATCCCGAAAAAATAAAAATAAATGGCATGTATATACCCGAATGCTGGTTAAAACCGGGTAAAAACACATTGGTTATTTTTGATGAAGAGGGCGCATCGCCGGCTAAAGTAGCCATAGAGGCAGAGGTTGCCGCAAGCAGGGATACACAAACGTTACAGTTTTAAAACGAAACTGTTACAGTAAGTTTCCAATATTTTAATATTTTTGTAATCGAGTAAAACATAAAATAAAAACTAAATTAAAAAAATGAAAAAGATACTATTATCAATCGCTTTAGTGCTAACCGTAGTTACAGTGTGTTTAGCAGCCAGCGTTGACGGCGTGTGGAAAGGCCTTGTCGAGGGACAGTATAACTTATCGCTTACCTTGAAAAATGACGGTGGTAAATTAACCGGCGTATTTGCTTTAGTTGATAACAACCCAAAATCAGAAAACCCTGACGAAGCCGGTTACACTCCTTATGTAGCCGCACAAATGGGTAAAAACACCATTACTGATGGTAAAGTTGATGGCGACAACATACAGTTTACTACTACTTTTAATGGCAAACCCGTTGTTTACAAAGGCACCATCGCCGATGGTAAATTGGTGTTGACCACTACTTTTGGTACCCAGCCTATTAAATTAACGTTAAAGCAACCGGCTGTTGCTAAATAACATAAAACATTAAGACACAAAAAAAGCCGCTTAAATTTTAAGCGGTTTTTTTTGTGTCTTAAGATCTTGAAGTTTTAAACGTCACAGATCATCATTGACGCCTTAAGCGATGCTATTTGCTGATCCTGTTCGTGAACTATTGGCA
>JAQBOP010000390.1 GCA_028287975.1 Mucilaginibacter sp.
AAACACGATGAAGAGCTGGATAATATAACTGCTTATGTAAATGAGTTAAGTAAGGCACTGAAAACTAAAGATATATCAGTTAAATTCGACAAGCGCGATACGCACCGCCCGGGGGCCAAATTCGCGGAATATGAGTTGAAAGGTGTGCCTTTGCGCGTAGCCATCGGCAGCCGCGATATGCAAAACGGAACCGTAGAACTGGCGCGACGTGATACCAAAACCAAGGAAACTGTTAGCCAGGAAGGTTTGGCTGAACATATTGAAAAGCTGTTAGAAGAAATTCAAACAAACATTTACCAAAAGGCCGCTAACTTCCGTACCGAAAATACTACCGAGGTTGACACTTACGAAGAGTTTAAACGTTTATTGGACGAAAAACCGGGATTTCTTTCAGCACACTGGGATGGCACAGCAGAAACCGAACAACAAATAAAAGACGAAACCAAGGCTACTATACGTTGTATCCCGTTAAATAATAAACAGGAAGAGGGGAAATGTATATTGACAGGTAAGCCAAGTAGCCAAAGGGTACTATTCGCCAGAGCATACTAAGCCCCCTAACCCCCTAAAGGGGGAATAATGGAGGCTAAAGAAAAAAAAATATTCACTTTAAGTACCCCCTTTAGGGGGGCGGAGGGGGCATGAAATTCGCAACAAAAGCAATACACGCAGGGCAAGAGCCCGATCCATCAACCGGCGCGGTAATGACGCCGATATACCAGACATCTACCTACTGGCAAAAATCGCCGGGCGATCACCAGGGGTATGAGTATTCGCGTGGGACGAACCCCACGCGTAAGGCTCTGGAAAATTGCCTGGCAGCTTTAGAGAACGCCAAATTCGGACTTGCTTTTTCAAGCGGTATGGGCGCTACCGATGCCGTAATGAAATTGCTTTTACCCGGTGACGAGGTAATTACCGGCGATGACTTATACGGCGGCTCGTACCGTATGTTCACCAAGATCTTTGCTAATTACGGTATCAAATTCCATTTTCTTGATCTTTCAAACCCCGAGGTCATCCGCGAACATACTAATGCCAATACCAAACTGATCTGGATAGAAACGCCGACAAATCCGACGATGCAGATCGTTGATATAGCGGCAGTGACCAAAATCGGCAAAGAAAAAGGTTTGCTTACGGTGGTTGACAACACTTTCGCTTCGCCGTACCTGCAAAACCCGATAGACCTGGGGGCTGATATTGTGATGCATTCGGTTACCAAATACATTGGCGGCCACTCTGACGTGGTAATGGGCGCCTTAATGATGAACAATGAGGAACTGTATAAACGCCTGTTCTTCATCTACAATGCCTGCGGCGCTACACCGGGGCCTATGGATAGTTTTTTGGTGCTGCGCGGCATAAAAACGTTGCACCTACGCATGAAAGCCCATTGCGAGAACGGCCGTAAAATAGCTGAATTCCTGAAGACGCACCCTAAAGTGGATAAGATCTACTGGCCCGGTTTTACCGATCATCCTAATCACGAGATCGCCAAAAAACAAATGCGCGATTTTGGCGGCATGATCTCTATTACCCTCAAGGATGCCGATCTGAAAGAAACATTCCGCATAGCATCATCATTCAAAGTTTTCACATTAGCCGAATCATTGGGCGGGGTTGAATCATTGATCAATCACCCCGTAACCATGACGCATGCATCTATACCAAAAGAAGCCCGTGAAAAAGTTGGCGTGGTTGATAACTTACTGCGTTTGAGTGTAGGGGTGGAGGATGTGGATGATTTGCTGGATGATTTAAAACAGGCGTTAAGCCCCCTAACCCCCTAAAGGGGGAATAATTATGCAATTTCAACCTGCTAATCAACTCCCCCTTCAGGGGGCTGGGGGGCTTCGGGGCTCTCTTGACGCCAAAGTAACCCAATACAACCAACCCGGTTTTATTGCCAATGACCCTATATCCATTCCGCACATGTTCACTAAAAAGCAGGATATCGAGATCATGGGTTTTTGGGCCGCAACACTGGCCTGGGGGCAGCGTGTTACTATCATCAATAAATGCAAGGAGTTAATTACTTTGATGGATGGCGCTCCTTATGATTTTATCATCAATCACGAAGAGATAGACCTGAAGAAACTACTACACTTTAAACACCGCACATTTAATGATATCGATACGCTGTATTTTATAAGTTTCTTCAGGTATCATTATACCAATCATGAATCTTTAGAATCGGCATTCATACCCGCCACTGGGCATTACTCTGCCGAAACCGGGCTTAACGGCTTTCGTGATTACTTTTTTTCCCTGCCCGATTTTCCGCACCGAACCAAAAAGCATGTATCGTCGCCATCGCAAAAATCAACCTGCAAGCGCCTGAATATGTTCTTGCGATGGATGGTGCGTAAGGATGATAACGGCGTTGACTTTGGTATCTGGAACCGGATCAAACCCTCAAACCTCATCATGCCCTGCGATCTGCACGTTGATCGCGTAGCCCGAAAACTTAACCTCATCACCCGTAAACAAACAGACTGGCAAACTGCTGTCGAGCTAACTGAGCGCCTCCGTGAGTTTGACCCAACTGATCCCGTTAAATATGATTTCGCTTTATTTGGATTGGGGATTGAAGAACGTTGGGGCGCTAATGAAATTTTGTCGATATTGTAATAGTTAATTGTCATCTCTCACTATCGTTCGATGACAAAAAATTATAGATATGCAAGACGATAAACGCCTATCACAATTCCTAACCGGTAAATCAGTACATACGCTTGCGCTCTATAATCATTTTATCAGCGAGTTTGAAAAGATCGGCGATATCAAAGTCGAACCTACCAAAACCATGATCGGTATCTCCAACTCGCATAAACGCATTGCCTGGATAACGCAATTAGGTAAAAACTTTATCCACGTGGTTTTTCCGTTCGGGCAGCCTTATGAAGATAATTTATGTTTTCAAAAAGTAGGGCAGGTGCCGGGCCAGCAGCAGTTTAATCACCACTTAAGGGTATTAACTGCAGATGATATTAATGAGGAAGTTTTTGGGTTTATGCAAATAGCGTATAACGAGGGCTGAAACAAATTCAGTGTAGCTAATTATTCTCCGGTTACAGTTGTAGATAATTGATTTGATTGTATATTTGGTCATGCCTCCTTCTTATCCCATGAAATTTACTTGTCAAATATTACTGTCTGTCTTGTTATCGCTAATACCGGTTGTTGTATTTGCCCAGTCAGGCTACGATGTATCCGGAATTGTTACCGGTGAAAAAGGAGAACCAGTTAAAAGCGCCACGGTTTTTATCGGCGGATCAGAACGGGTAACTCATACCGGCGAAGATGGTCGTTTTAAATTTAGCAGCGTGCCCCAGGGGACTTTTCAACTTTCTGTTCAGGTACTTGGCTACAGCCCGTTAACCCGCAATATCATAGTTAAAGCGGCGCCCGTTAATGTCGACCTGCAGCTAACTGTAAAATCAATAGTGCTTGAAGGCGTACAAATAGGAAAGAAAAGCGCGTGGGAAAGCAATTTCAAATTGTTCAAAGAGACCTTTTTAGGCGCATCAGCCAACGCAAGGCAATGTGTTATCGTTAATCCTAAAGTTATAAACTTTAGCACTAAAAAAGGACTGCTGCTGGCAGATGCAGACGACTTTTTAATTATAGAAAACAAGCGACTGGGCTACAGGCTCCGTTACCAGTTGGAAGATTTTGGATATAGCACTGCAGAAGATTTAGCTTTGTATCATGGCGAATGTACCTTTGAAGAGCTTGACGGAACAGATGAACAAAAGAAAGAATGGGCAAAAAATCGTTTGGATACTTATAAGGGCTCATTTACGCACTTTCTGCGGTCGGTATACAGTAACAAAGTTTTAGAAAATGGCTTTATAACAAGGCCTTTATATGGATATGGATCACAGAGAATTAACCCTGACATCGAGGATCGCGACAAATTGGTAATAAACGACGGCCAGGTAAAGTTTGACTCGCTGGTAGCTTCTATTGATACCAGTTTTAAATCATTTAAGTTTAAACAATTATACGTCCTATATGATCCCCAAAAGGCGCGAACTTTTTTTGCGAACGCATCTAATAAGCTGAAAACTATAATAATTGATAATAAAGCAACGGTATTGAAGTTGGCATCAGGCGGCGCCATAATAGACAGAAAAGGAAGTCATACAGATTACCGGGATTTCTTTATTTATGGCAACTGGGCAAAGGCAAGGGTGGCCGACCAATTACCTGTTGAATATCAACCGCCTTTCGTCCCTTTAGCGCAAAAAGATTATCCTACGGACATGTTGGCCGCCAAACTTCAAAAGTGGAGGGATAGCATTCCGCAGGAAAAACTGTATCTGCAACTTGATAAGCCTTGTTATGCGCATAGCGATACCATTTGGTTTAAAGGTTACCTTACCATTGGCAGCAGGCATGAGCGTTCTGCCTTAAGCGGCGCTGTTTACGTAGACCTGATAGGCCAACAGGATGAAGTGATAAATGAACTGAAACTACCGGTTAGCTCAGGAATGGTGGCAGGCAACTTTGTACTTGATGATACTCTGAAAGATGGCAGGTACCGCATACGTGCCTTTACCCGGTGGATGCGAAACGCGGGCGAAGACTACTTTTTTGACCAGGCGTTTAACATTGGCAATCCTGTTAAAGCCGTGAAAGAAAAAGATAATAACAGTAATTTACAACAAACAGACATACAATTTTTCCCGGAGGGTGGTAGCCTGGTAAACGGCCTTTCTTCAAGAGTAGGCTTTAAGGCGGTAGGTGTGAACGGACTCGGACAAATGATCAGCGGTAAGGTCACTGATAATGACCATAAAGAAGTAGCCGATATTATTACCCTACATGCCGGTATAGGCAGTTTTTTATTGAAGCCGTTATCCGGCAAAACCTATACGGCTAATATCAATTTTACTGACGGAACAACCAAAAGTGTTGCGTTACCGGCAGCTTTGGATCAGGGTTACGTACTTAATGTATATCAGCCCAACCGGGATAGTATATTGGTACGCGTACGTGCATCTGCCACCCTGCAGTCGTCAACCATTTATCTGGTGGTACACAGCAGCGGCGAGGTTATCTCTGCATTGCCGATAGTATTTAGTGGTGCCGTGTCATCTGTTTGGCTGGATAAGAGGGCGTTTCCGAGCGGTATAGCCCAATTTACCATTTTCAACACCAATAATGAACCCCTTAATGAGCGTATCGCATTTATCAAGACCGATGACCAAATGAAACTGACAGTTAAAGCAGCGAAAACCGGTTATAAAGGCAGGGAGCATGTGCAACTAAATTTAGATGCGAATGACAGCGACGATAAACCAACTTTTGGCAATTTCTCTGTAACGGTGACAGATGAAAGTAAGGTGCCTGTTGACGAAAATACGGAGAGCACCATCTTCTCTAACATTTTACTAAAATCAGACCTTAAAGGCTATATAGAAAAACCTAATTACTATTTCACGGCCGATACAGACACCATAAATATTGCATTGGACAACCTGATGCTGACACAGGGCTATCGCAGGTTTGAATGGAAGCTGCTGGATAATATGGTGAATATTAAACCGGCTTTCGCTGCCGAAGGCCTGGGATCTGCTATTTCCGGACTGGTTACCACATTAAGTCATCAACCTTTAGCTAAAGCCAACGTGCTGATCACATCTATCAGGGCCGGATTCAAAAGAGATACTGTTACGGATGTTAACGGCAGGTTTAAGTTTGATAAAATGTTTATTGGCGACAGCCTTAAATTTGTGGTACAAGCCCGCGATGCCCGGGGTAGCGATAAAGTAATTATTGTTTTAGACAGCATTTCGCAAATAAAACTTGACGGTAATAGCGGAAAAATCAATAAAATAATGGCCGCGACTGACGCTTATCCAAAAAATGATGATCAGGACAGGCAAACAATAGTTAATTTAAAAGGAAACAACTTGTTAAATCAGGTTAACATCAAAACACAGGAGACAAAAAAAGTAGATAAAACTATAGCACCGCAGAGCACCTTTAAGGTGCCTGAACAAGGAGCGGATCAAACAATTACCATTTCTAACCCGGAAAGTTACCCCACCCTGACGATGGCTTTGGAGGCCATTTTACCGGGAATACGCGTTGACATTGACGAAAACGGTTATAATGAATTGGTAAGCGCGCGCCCATCGAATGGGTTGGTTAAAGCAAATAGCAACAAAAATGAAGGTAAAGAAATAGGCCTGATAGTTAACGGAAGAAAAATAACAAGCAAAAGTGAGGCTGATGAAATATTACAAGGCAGTATCTTACCTGAAGATGTGGCAAAGATAGAGATAGTAAGATCTAATGTAGCTGTGATGAATTACCTGCACAGCCCTGATGAACCTGGCGGAGGTTACGCCGGTTATGTTTTGCTTTTTACAAAACTTGTATCGTCAAAAAGGCAGTATAATCCAAGCATTGCTAACATTACGCCTAAAGGCTTCAATACGACACGCACTTTTTATTCTCCACGCTATAACCATCCGGAGGATAGTAATAACAAACCGGACCAGCGTACTACGATTTACTGGAATCCTTACCTTAATACGGATGCGACAGGAAAGGCAACGTTTGAATTTTATAATGCCGATGGCCCTGGGAGATATCGTGTTGTGGTAGAAGGCATTAACGCCGCCGGCGAATTAGGCAGAACGGTATATCATTATACATTGGAGTAAGATTTGAAAAAGGACAGGGCAAATTGTTGATAGTAAATCGCTGTCCATTTAAATTTCCTTTCTATAATATGTGACGATTTTTTTTCGCTCGTTGTTTTGCCTGAAAAATTCAAAAATCACAAGCATCTTATACACAGGTTTTTGTGTCTTTTTTACCTATAAATTTACTGACTTATCCTTTGTTTCATTTTGTTTCACTGATTTTTAATAAAGTGTTTATAAACAGTTAGTTAACCAAAAATCTTGTTTCACTTGTTTCATTTGTTTCACACTTTCGTGAAACAAAACAACCTTACTGCTCCTCCTTAAAAAACACCTTGTAGTAATTCATCGCTTTCTCATCATCAAAGCCTTTTTCTATCAACTTGTTATCGCCATGGATATAGATATGGAAGTTCTTATCCAGCTTTAATACGCTTTTATAAACGCGGGCCTGCTTCTTTACCGCGTTGTTCGAGATCTCGAAAGTGTCGCCAATGCGAGTATCAAACTCGTCCTCGTACTGGCTCTTAAACGTTTTAAACGACTCGATAGCTTTTGGGTTAGCAATAACCTCGTCAGCAAACTCGTCCATATCGAAAGTTTCCTTTTCCTTAAAATACTTCATCGATCGGTTAAGCAGGTCTATCTTATCGGTCTTGGTCATGTCAAACTCTTCGTCGATCTTATTGGTAACGAAGTTTTTGTAGATGCCCAGCGCGTTACTGGTTTGGTTATAGCTATCGTTACGGATCTTTAGTTGCAGAAAATCATCCTTCCAATAAACAGCGGCATCCTGTCCGCGGCTGGCATTGTCAATCACCACAACCTTATAGCCGTTCTCTTTTTCGATATTGAAGATCAGGCAGCCTTTATTTATATTATTAATGTTTAATCCTGAATCTAGTTCGATTTCAACTTTATTTGAAGTAAAATTGGTTTTAATAAATGAATCTTTTGACTCTGATTTAACTATGCAAATTGCGTCAACAACATCATTATCTATAATACATTGACTAAAGTATGAAACATATAATTCACCCCCTTGAATTTTAGGATGGGTCGATTTTTCATAAAGATGTTGAGCGATATTTTTAGATTTTAAATCGAAGCTATTTATATCAGAAAAAATAGAATTTGAAAAATTGTAAACGTTATTTAATTCTATTTGTGATTCATGCCAAAAGTTATATGTTTCAAGTTCTTTAAAACCAGAAAGAAAATAATTAGTAACTACATCTTTTAATTCATCTGTCAAGTTAACATTGCTAATTTCAGGTGCAAATAGTGGTTCACCTTTTTCTTTATTTCCAACAGAATAAATTGAAAGGTTTACTAGTCTTGCATTGGAAAAATTTATAGTCATTTCGTTGTTTATAATTCTTTATCACGAACCTTCCCAATATTAATAAAATAATGATGAAGTTGACTGAAATTAAAAATATTTATAACTATCTGTATAACTAATAGAACTGAAATAGTGAACCAAAAAGATAGGAGAATTAATCCGATTATATTAACCGACGAGATGTAACAATTTGAAAATTGTAAATTGAGTTTACTATTGCTATTAAAATAGATTATAAAATGATACAAATATGCAAATACAAGTGACACTCCCTGCAAAATCACGTTCATTGCAAATTTGGAACTCATTAGTTGATAAAGACTGAAATTGGTATCCTTCGCTGGTTCTGTTATTTTATTAATCATATTACTTTGAACAAAGCCAACAACTAAAGCATACCCCGCAATAGTAAAACCCAATATACAAGGTAAAAATACAATCATTTGTGATTGTATTTCACAGAGTAAAGCTGCGTTATCAACCTTAAAAATTGATGAAACTATTGGTGTCAATATCGAAATAATAATCGAATACCTAGAAACTTTGTATTTCCAAATATCCTTAAAGAACCCAGATATTTTAATTATTCCTTTTAAACCAACAACAAATGTTTCTTTAATATTTTCAATTGTTTGTTTTGTTTCCATTTGGTCTAAATATTCGCATTACTTTTTCAGCTACTAAATCATTAAACCTTGTTAAGGTACCATGAATAAATTCTCTTCTTGGAAAATTAGAGGTTTTTATTTTTTGCACTCTATCATTGTCGTCTAATATTGTTGCTTCCGCATCTCCATTGCTTACAGATGCTTCTAGTGCACCGGTTAATATTTTACTTTTTTTAATATCGAGTGAGACACCTGGTTTTTGTGATGCCTCAAATTTAAAACGACTACCATTTGAATCTTTTAGATCATCTTCAACGAACTTCATGTAATCATCACCAGTATCTAAATTGGAATAATTTATATCGATTATTAATTTTCTTAATTCTTTGGCAGAGAAAATAGTTTCGATAGACGTCTTATCTGATTCTACATCCACATGCACAATTTCATCTTCTTTGCACACTTCATTTAAAGCAATTTCTAAGAATTTTTTTGCAGAATAAGGTGTAATACGTATCTCACTGCTTGACCTGTAACAGAATCGATGTGCGGCTGGAATAAAAACGTATTCTGTAATAACGGCATCTGGAAATAGGCCATCTGGCACTTTAAATTCATTGTCTAAATCCAAAGATTGCAAATTAAACCACCGCTCATTTTGAATGTAAGTGAATTGAGCTAATGTTCCAGATAAATATTCAATATTGTCATGACTATCTTTGTTGTCAAACATAAATCTTATAATACAATGTTTGCTTGTAGAGGATTCTGCGTGTATTTTTTTATTATATAAATCCTTAAAAAGCCTAATGTAATCCTTTGGTAGTAAGTCTTTTGTAGAGTTTTTCTTTCTAAGTTTTACATTAATAATGTAAAAATAATGATAACGGTTTTTTTCAGGTTGGGCCATTATAAAAGGTTTAAGGTAACTGGGTTAATAACGTGTAAGTTAATACACTTTTTTCAAAATGGTGCTTTATAATAAAATTAACAAATTAAATTAAGTGAAGATGTCATTAAAAAGCGACTTTTGTCTAATGTCAATAATTTAATATGACTAATACCGAAGAAACCATTGTTGCTTTAGCCACCCCGGCAGGAGTAGGAGCTATTGGCGTTATCCGCCTATCCGGCCCGGACGCCATACTTATTGCCAATAGCGTGTTTAGGGGTAAGGACCTGACAAAACAGGAATCGCACACTATCCATTTTGGTAATATAGTTGATGGCGATGGGATACTGGATGAGGTATTGGTTTCGCTTTTTATCGCGCCCAAATCATACACCCGCGAAAACGTGGTAGAGATCTCCTGCCATGGGTCTAATTATATCATAGAGTCAATTATCAAACTGCTAATCAAAAAAGGGGCACGGTCTGCCAAAGCCGGCGAGTTTACCCTACGCGCTTTCCTGAACGGGCAAATGGACCTCTCGCAGGCCGAAGCGGTTGCCGACCTGATCGCATCGAACTCAAAGGCATCACAGCAAGTGGCCTTACAGCAGTTACGGGGCGGATTTAGCAGCCAACTGCAAACACTGCGCGAGCAACTGGTTCAGTTTGCTTCATTAATTGAGCTTGAGCTTGATTTTGCAGAAGAGGATGTGGAGTTTGCCAATCGCGACCAGCTAAAGAAACTGATCTACGAGATCAGTAAGGTTATCGGCGCGCTGATACAATCGTTCGAATTAGGAAATGCTATTAAGCAGGGCGTAAATACCGTTATTGCCGGCAGGCCAAATGCCGGTAAGTCAACCCTGTTAAATGCCCTGTTAAACGAAGAGCGTGCGATAGTAAGCCATATCCCCGGTACTACGCGTGATACTATTGAAGAAGTGCTAAACATCAATGGTATTAACTTCAGGCTGATTGATACCGCGGGCATCCGTGAGGCCACAGACGCAATTGAAAAGATAGGAGTAGAGCGTACCATGGAAAAGATCGAGCAGTCGGCCCTGCTGGTGTATGTTTATGATGCCGCTCAGATAACGATAGATGAACTGAACAGCGACCTGGAAAGCCTGCAACGCCCGGGATTAACCATGCTGGCACTAGCCAATAAAGCTGATCTGCTCACACCAAACCAATTACATAGTTTAACCCAATCACAAACGCTCACGATCTCCGCAAAGGAAAAGACACATATTGACGAGCTAAAATCGAAAATATACCACTCGGCAGTAAAAGACCAGTTAGACGGAAACGAAACCCTGGTAACCAACATCCGCCACCTGGAAGCACTTCAAAAAACCGAAGAAGCCCTGGCAAGGGTGTTAAGCGGAATAGATACCGTAACATCAGATTTCCTGTCGATGGATATCAAACAGGCCCTGCACTATTTAGGCGAGATAACCGGTGTAGTTACGACGGATGATCTGCTGGAGAATATATTTAGTAAGTTCTGTATCGGCAAGTAAGTCTTTTGTCCCTGACATCAGGCCGGATCAAATGATAAAACGGCAAGGGGATCAAAATCGGTTGAGCGGTTAGTATTTTATAGTAGGTTTATTTTACGATCTTATAAATAGCGCCTTTAATATCATTCAATAGTGTACCACCATTGGTTATAACATATAATTCGCCGGATGGGTCTTCGCTCCAGCTGGTGATCTTTAAATTTTCGGGATAGTTTTTTAGCTCAATTTTTCCTCTCTGCCATTCTGCACCCTTTTTTTCGATATAGTAAATCGGGCCTGTCCAATCCGCGAAAAAATATTTGCCTTTAAGTGCCGGTAGCTGCTTACCGTTATAAACGTAACCGCCAATAATACAGATACCGCTTTTATGATCGTATTCGGCAATTGGTTTTATGGTGCCTGTAAAATCGCAATCTTCTTTGGGGTTAAAACAATGATCACCCTCGATCATGCGCCAGCCATAATTGCCGCCTTTTTCAATAATATCAGTTTCTTCCCATGCGCCCTCGCCAACATCACAGGTAAATAATTGCTTAGTAACCTTGTCAAACGAGAACCGCCAGGGATTACGCAACCCATACGCCCAGATCTCAGGCCTGATATCCGCTTTACCGACAAAAGGATTATCCTTGGGTATGGTATAGGTAGAATCGCTGTTAACGTTTATGCGTAGTATCTTGCCCAGCAGGGTGTTTTTATTTTGTCCGTTACCGATGGGGCCGTGCTTGTCACCACCGCCACCGCCATCACCCATAGCAATGTATAAGTAGCCGTCAGGGCCAAACTTCAGGCAACCGCCATTGTCACCTTGTCCGGGTTCATCAGCGGTAAACAAGATCCGTCCGCTGTCGGGGTCAACCCGGGTTGAGTTATTTGATAATGTATACTCGGCTACTACATCTTTATGATCTGATTTATCAGCAGTGGTAGGTGCGCTATAAAAAACATAGATCTTCCTGTTCAAATTAAACTTAGGGTGAATGGCAAACCCCAACAAACCCCTTACATCAACAGGCATAGTTTTAACCAGTTTGCTGCCAATGTCCAACAAAGGTGCATCTATTAATTTGCCATCTTTTATCAACCTAATCTTGCCGGTTTGTTCAGCTACAAGGATATCACCATTACCCGGGAAAGCCATATCCAAAGGCGATTGCAGATCTGCAACAACCTGGCTGGCTTTTAAGGTTAATGTGGGCGCCGGTAAATCGGCACTTGTTGCTTTAGTTTTTCTGAAAACGTACGAAGGGAGTAGCAATATGCTAACTCCCCCCATTAAAAGAACAATAAGTAATTTATTACTAAAGTGTTTCGTCATGCTAATTTTTTATGATCTTATATATGCTTCCGGTAGTTGCGCCCGCAGGCCCCGGGCCTGTTTCTGTATTGGTTAAAAAATATAATTCGCCCAATTGATCTTCGCCCCAGCCTGTGATCTTAGCGTTTTCAGGATAATTTTGTATAGTGATCTTGCCGCGTAACCATGAATTCCCCGCCTTTTGCAGATACCAAACAGGACCGGTCCAATCGCCAAAAATATATTTGCTTTTTAATGACGTTACTTGTTGGCCATTGTAAACATACCCGCCAATAACAGATACGCCTTCTTTATGATTATATTCAGTTATTGGTGGGGTAAGGCCTGTAAAGTCGCAGCCTTGGGCAGGGTTATGGCAGTGATTACCTTCAACTAGTCGCCAGCCATAGTTAGCGCCTTTTTCAAGGATATCAACTTCTTCCCAAGTATCCTGGCCAACTTCGCCGATGAATAACTTTTTTGATATTTTATCTATCGAGATCCGATATGGGTTACGGAAACCATAAGCCCAGATCTCTGGTTTATTGCCTGCCTTGCCTACAAAAGGATTGTCTTTTGGCACAGCATAAGTTGAATCTACATTTATATTAATACGCAATACCTTGCCTAACCAGGTATCCATATTTTGTCCGTTGCCAATTGGGCCATGTTGATCATGTTGGCCGCCACCGTCACCAAATGTCACATACAAATAGCCATCAGCTCCAAATACAATACCGCTGCCATTGTGATTACCATCGGGTTTATTTTGCGTTAATATAATACGTTCGCTGTTAGGATCTGCCTGGTCAGAATTAGGGAGCATTTTATATTCGGCAACTACATCGGTATGGTCAAATTTACGATTGTTTGCAGGGTTTTGAACAGTTGTTGGCCTGCTGTAAAAAACATAAAATTTGCGATTCGTGCTAAATTTTGGATGTAATACCACATTTAACAAACCGCGTTCTTCATAGCCGGTATTAACCTTTATCATTTTACTTTTAAGGTCAAGCACAACAACCTCTGAAAGCTTGCCATTTTTAAGCAGGCGGATCTTACCGGTTTGCTCGGTAACCCACGCTTTGCCATTCTCCGGAAAAATCAAAGCAGTAGGGGCCTGTAAACCATCGGTCACTTTTTCTGATTTAATGGTGATCGTTGCAGGATCACTGTTCTTTGTAAAGGAGGGCAGTATAAATACAATCGCCAAAACTAATAGCGAGCTTATTGATATGTAAGATATGGTTTTAGCCGGCGTAATTTTCTTCATAAAATTAAGGTATGGTAAATTAATGTTTGTTATTGGTATGAACAACAATTTTACAATATATCACTCATATTAAAAGCTAACATACCTATATTTTTACGCAAACGATGTCGGAATTTACCTAACACACTTTGATATATTCAAGGCCAAGCAAATTACCCAGCTTCTGTATTTTTGATGCGATATGGCCGTTACCGATAGCACAATGGTGCGCCGGTCCATGCGAGTTCCAAGCCTCAACAAAACCCCTGGCGCCAATGCTGAATTTATACCTGCTATTGGTGTTACCGATCTCCAGGATAGGCCCGGCTACAGATTCGGCTTCGGCTACCAGAAGCATTATTTTACCATCTGCGGTTTCAACAACAGACAACAGGGTTACAGGGCCGTATTTTACCGACATCTCTACCGATAAACCTTTACCTACCTTACCATGATAAACCTGTAAAGGCTTAACTTTTATTTTACCTTCGGCGATGGCGGGATGGCATGGGCCGTCGTGCCCCATTAACACTACATCGTCATTAAAATCCATAGCATAGTACTCGGTGAATGAGCCGCCGGCGCCAAAGCTATCCATGATCTTCATGGCCTGTACGTTTTTTATCTCGTATTCACCAGCCACGGGTACGCCGTGTCCTGTCAGGAGGGAAGTACCTAAGATCACTGAACTCATAGTATCCTCATTAGCAGGGTTGCCGGTTCCTTTATGATAGTAAGCGATAGACCCCAAATTATATTTGGCCACCAATTTATCTAAAGCTACCGCGGTTGACGCCGCCCGCTTTACTTCATCTTCAGAACAATCGCTTTGCACGTCAAACCATTTATTGATGGTTTGGATCTTATCATCTATTTCCGACGCGCTAACTTCATTGCGTAAACCAGATAACTCATCTACTTCAATTATTTCGATGTGCCCACCGAAAGTAGCGCACTGTAAAGTCAGGTTTGAATAGATATCAAGCATGCCACCATAGTAGTTACCCATTACACCTAAAGTATTATTGTACATAGTATGCGCTACTTTAGCTGCCGCCACCCATTCTTCAACCTCTTGCCAAACGTGTGGGTCGCCATTTAGCATACCTGTTATTTGATAAAACGGAATATTTGAGCGCTTAAATACATTTGCAATTTCAGGCACCGGGCAAGCCGAACAATAGGCCAGCCACTCACCGGTCATGGTGGTGCGGTTGTTTAATTTGTTAAAGGTTGAATAATCAATGGCGGCTTCGGGCGCAAGGTTTAAAACAATAACCGGCACCTTGGCTTTTTTCACAACCGGCAGCACAGTTGACGACAGGGCATAGGTGGTAACATATAAAAATATCAATTCAACATCCTCGCGTTTAAACTGGCTGCCTGCTTCAAAAGCTTTTTGCGGCGTATCTATCAAACCAAGGTTGACAACTTCGGCGCCATAATTGCCCAATTTGTTGCTTACGATATCTATATAGCCCCGCAGCCTTTGTTCTAATCCTTCAAACTGTTCCCAATAAGTATCTAAACCGATACCAAATAAACCGATCTTAATTGACTGAGATGTTTTTTGTGCAGATATCATTGTTATGTGTTTATTAATTACTTTTCTGAATAGTTACCGGCCCTAAAAGCCCTGATTTATATAAAGGTGAGTTTTTATTATAAAAACGATAGGTTGCAAAGGTATATCGCTTACCAGGTCTCGGTGTGCCTTTTGTCAGCCAATCGGGCCATTGACCGTTCACTATGCCATCATCAGCTATTTTATCATCACCGATCAATCGGTTTGGCCAGCGGTTGGCAATTTCGATTTCGAGTTTATTCTGCTTTTTCAATGCTGATGCCGGTATTTCAATCCGCCATGGAGCGGTCCATAAAACGCCCAGATCCTTACCATTTAATTTGACCCTTGCCAGGTCTTTAACTTCGCCGAGATCAATAAAGAACGTAGCTGTTTTATCTGAGCCAATATTTGCCGGAAGATCGAACGTTTTAGTATAGGTGGCTATGCCCGAGTAATATTTTATACCATCTTCAGGCCTTGAGGTCCAATCGCTTAACTCGTTAAAAGTGATGCTTTTAGGCCCGCCCCATTTTGGATCGAAAGAAACATTCCATGCGCCGTTTATGGCGGCTACTATTGCTGTGGAGTTGAAGTTTTTATTTTTCGAAGATGCCGCTGGCGGCGTGTCTTTAGCAAAAACGACAAAATAGCTTTGGTATGCCTCTAATCGGATAGGGATGATAGTGTGTTCACCCTGTATTTTAAATTGAGGCAATGCCCGTGTTTTACCGGTCAACGGATCCCAAAGTTGCGGTGAGCCTTTAATACTGCGGAACGAAGCATCTGCAATAATAGATTGACCAGACTTGTTCGCGATAAAATAAGCATCCCAATTTGCGTTGGTACGGTGGGTATAACGTATAGGCCCGTTTGATTCAAAATCCAAACCGATATTCATTTTCTTTAAAATATTGGCCGTTAGCTCATATTTAGGATAAAGATTATCTAACTGCTTTTCAAGTTCGTCACCCCAAATAACCTTACCTTTTCCGTAAGTGTGAACAGATTGTGTAGTCGCATAAGCATTTGCTCCCCAAACTAACTTAACAAGGCTTGCGATTTGCGCATCGCAAGCCGGATAATTTGACAACCCCGGAGATTTTAAAGGCGGCGAACCTATGACTGTCGCACCCGCCTTAACCAATTGCGCTATTTTTGTTAACAGGGCAGGGGTCATGGTTTTTATTGCCGGCAATACCAATAAGTGATAACTGGCACCGCCGGGGAAAACAATATTGCCATCGATTACACTGGCTTTATAAAGCAGACCCGGCGAGCATCCGTCAAAATTATAGCCTTTTCTGTCCGGTATAGTATCGTTGCCTTCCATAGCCGAAAAAGGCGGACGGAATACATGTGGCGAACCTTCAGGGTTTAAATATAACACATCAGCCACTGTTCTGCCCTGTTGCAAAATATAGCTGCAACGGGTGATATATTTATGATAATCGCCAACCATTGGCCACCAGGTTTGGTTACGGTCCCAATGCACCCCGTATGGACCCATGGTCGCACCCGGGCGTAAAGAATCAGGCAGGAACTGGTTCTCGAACGTGTGATAAATAAACCGGTTTACACCCGCGGCAAAGGCCCAGTCGCCCTGGTTCTTCATCGAGCCTGGATATTGTTTCCAACCTTCGTCGTTCTGCGCTGTAAACGATTCGGCAGGTGTTAATGACTTGCCATTAACATGCGCGATAGATGTTGCCTCAACAACACTAAACGAAGAATTAAAACCCAAACCCTTACTCCAGAATTCGCTCATAGGCACATCAGCTACGGCGCCAAGTTCCAGATCGGCAGTAGGGTTCATATCATAAGGCTCGATAGATAAGTTCATTCCATTTTTATGCGCATATTTTTTTACCGCTGCCGCGTGATATTCTAATATGAGTTCCTGCGAGGTCTGGCGCAGGTCCCATAAAAAGCGTTCGCTTATTTCGCGATTGCCGACTATATTGCCTGCATAAACCGGGTAATAGGGCAGCGGGTCATACCCTCGTCTTTTTATAAATTCGGCACGGAAATGTGGCGTCCAGTTTTGCGAACCCATTTCCCAGCTATCCATGTGCAGGCGTTTTAATCCGCCAGTCGATTTGATATCCGGGCTGCCTACTTTACGCAATAGCTTGCCTATATAATTATCCAGGTGATCATTTAAAGCCACAGTATCAAACTTATCAGATTCAAACCCTAAACCGGGGACAGGGGCAGGCCGTGTTATCGCGCCATTATTACGGCGGCCAAACCGCATTATCGTCCAGTTGCCCGCAGGCGGGTTCCAGTTTAATGTGCCGTCAGGTTTTAAATATTTTGTCAGGTCGATGATCTTACTTTTATCGATCACCGCTTGTTTATCAGTCTGCGGATAATCAGCAACCGAGGGCAGGAACTGCTTTACACCCGGCGCAGACGAATAAGGCGCTCGGTAATACAATGCCTTCTCGTCGATATCCTTTATATTTTCTGAAACCTCAGGCGTGGGATAAGCCAATACGGCTACATCTTCATAAAAATCGTTCCATTGCTTTTTTAATTCAGGTGTAAAAGCGCCGTCGCCAAAGTATGGGCTTTTTGGAGGTGGTATTGGTAACACTATTTTATCGGCTTGGCCACCTTTTACATTTGTCGAACTTGAAACCAGGTGTTGCATAGATTGCTCGGGCTTCACCCAAGGCCCACCGCTGCCTGTCCAGCCCGGGCCGATGCCTAACGTTATCTCAATGCCCAAACGCTCGCTTTCGCGTACAGCGTGTTTAAAAAGATCCTGCCATTGGTCGCTTAAAAAATCGACCGGCCCACGTGGAATACCCACGTTAACCTCCAGGAATATCAGGTTACCTATACCGGCTTTTTTCATCGCCTCTAAATCCTCTGTTATAGATCGCTTATTCATATTACCATCCATAAAATACCAGTAAACACCGGGTTTAGCGGTATTGGGTGGATTTACAAACCCGGATTTTAAAGCAGTAGTTGTAAGGTGGGTAATTTGCTGGTTATAGCTGCAAAAGCAGCAAGTAGATAATATTACGGTTAATAAAACTCTGTTTTTTACAAGCAACATCAGGAAATTGGTTTATCAGGTATTGGTTGATGTAAAGATAGCAGGTTGTATTTAAACAACTATCCCTAACAGTCTAACCGGCGCACAAGTAATTATTAAATAGCCCGAGCAAAAAAATAATTGGTTAGATATAAGCTATTTAGATAAAATTTGTGATATTTTTGAGTTATGTCAGATATCGTATCCAATACAAATGCCAATATAAAAGTCACTGCCAAATCGGGCGATTTGGAGGTAATAGGAAATGGAACCGTAGTGGTTTCGACAGAAAGGCCGCTGTCGCTTTCGGTAGACGACTTTGAAGTTAAATTTCATTTTGAAAATGACCCGACAGATAAAGCCAGAAGATATTCGGCAGATGTGACGGCAAGCGTTTTAGGTATTAAGATGATCAATTTTAGAAATCCCTTAGGCGAAGGCATTATGGATCCCTGGAAAATTGGAGTTGCCTATAACCGTGCTTGTTATTTAACATTTTGGGTATGGACACCTGATGAGAACGCGGAATCGAGAATTATGAGTTACGCTATATATTTAGGAGAGCCTGCAAATGGGTAAACTTTCAGACATATCATTTGAAGAGAAAAAGCCTGCCCGCCAACCCCGGTTAAGCAGCGATATAGCAGGTAAGATTACTGAGACATTGGGCACAGGCTCAAATGCCAAAGACTCGATCGTGTATTATACTATAAAGTGGGCCTTTATTGCAGGTACGGTAATTTCTGTTTGTGTGATGATCAATTATTGGGGATTCAGAGAGAAAGAAAAAGTACCCGATTTTACAAATGATATCAAAATGGTTTGGGAAATAGTGATCCCCGTTATTACGTTAGCATTGGGGTATCTTTTTGGTAAATCGCAAAAATAGGTAAGATAATTATTAAGCGTATACCTGTTTTATGCTTGGCCGCCTGTTCATCCTAAACAAAATGCACATCACCACACCCGACAATAATATAAATACCAGGTAACTATAACTCAAGTTAAGTTCGTCTTTTGCAGGTATAATCGATACCACCACATAGGTTAGCAAAGACAGGATGACGTAAACCATTCCGCCTGTTAACCCGCCGGACATACCCGCGTTTTTAGGGAACCTGCTCAGGCAATAAGTAAAGTAATTATTATAAGTAAACCCGGCGCCTACGTGTATAATGAACGCAAAAAACACCATGGTATAAATATTAGTGATGTAGCTAATGCTGACGATCATCAACAGTACAAATACTAACTGGAATATAATATTTATCGACAATTTGCTAAAAAACGGCCGGCTGATCAACGCCTTCCCGATAAACCCGCCAACCATCCAGGCTAAACCCAGTATAAGCGAGCAATAACCGGCAACAACGGGTGTAAATTTAAAATGATGCTCAACTATAAAAGGCCCGGTCATGTTGTACATGATCACCATCGAATAGGCAAAGCTTAACATAAGTATGCCTAAACTAAAGGTTGTGGTCTTTATCATTTCGGCATATAGTCCGGCAATAGTTTTTAAATGGAAGACCGTTGGTTTTGTTAACGTTTCGCCGCTGTAAATGATCTCAAGGATAGCTATAACCAAAGCTATAGCTGCCAGGAAGTAAAAGTTTGACTGCCAGCCTAATGTGCTTTGAAAGTAACCGCCAATAAACGGCGCCACAATAGGCCCAGCCGACCAGATGATGGTGAACATACTGAGGTAGTTTTTTAGCTCGTCACCTTCATACACATCAACAAAATAAGCACGTTTAGCTACTACGATCATAGCGACGGTAATCCCATGAACTATCCGCATAGCATAGATCAGGTAAATATTATGGGTAATCGCAATAACAATACTGGCCAGTATAAATACAATCAGCGCGGCTAAACTAAATTTGTAACGGCCATAAGAATCTAAAATACTGCCCAGGAAAAGCTGCGATGTGCCATAGCTGATCAGGAATAAAGTAAGCGTTAATTGTACTTGAATGCTACTTATGTGCATATCGGCACCCATACTTGGCAGCGAGGGAATATAAATATCAGTAGCGAAACCTGATAATGGTAACAACGCAAAAGCAAGTATAGTAGATATGCGCCGGTTGCTTTCTTTTAGCATATTGGTAGTAGTATTAAAGTGGCGCAAAGTTACAAATAGCAAAAACGGCTATTGTTGGCTGGAGGTAAATTATAACTGTAATTCATTAAAATTTTAAGGGAAGAAACCTGTTGGCGTCTTCCCTTAAAAAGCGATATAAAATATAAGCAGTACTGCCTTTTTGATTTTGTATGTAGATTTAAATTAGGCTGACCAATTCGGCAATCCTGTTAGAAATACCTACTTCGTTATCATACCATGCTACAACCTTTACCATTTTTCCGATTGCTTTGGTAAGGTTACCATCAACGATGGAACTATGGGTATTACCTAATATATCTGCGGATACATATTGTTCTTCGGTATATTCTAATATCCCTTTTAAAGAATTATCTGCATAATGTTTTAATAACGTATTCAGGTCTTTAGCTGTAACTTCTTTTTTCAGATTGATTGACAGATCAACGATAGATCCATCGATCACCGGTACCCGATAAGAGAACCCGTCCAGCTTGCCTTTCAATTCCGGTAATACGTCGCCAATGGCTTTTGCCGCGCCGGTGGTGGTAGGGATGATCGAATGAGGTGCAGACCGCGCCCTTCGCAAGTCTTTATGCGGTGCATCCTGCAAATTTTGATCCGCTGTAAAAGCATGTACAGTCGCCATATAACCTGATTCAATACCAAACTCTTTATCCAGTATATATAAAACCGGCGCTATACTGCCTGTTGTACAGGACGCTGTCGAATAGATATTATCATCGCCGATAAGTTGGTTATTTACACCATGAACAATTGTTTTTATTCCTCCGGTTGCCGGGGCGGTGATCAGTACCTTTTTAGCACCGGCGTCGATATGCGCTTGTGCAGCCGATCTGTCCGTAAAGCGGCCGGTCGATTCAATCACCGCATCAATGCCCAGATCTCTCCATGGCAGGTTTTTCGGATCCTTTTCGCTTAGTAGCTGTATTTTGTTGCCGTTAACTATTAAAGCGCCGTCATGCTCATCAACCGTGCCCGGAAAACGCCCGTGTGTGCTGTCGTATTTAAGCAGATGTACCAATGTTTGCAGATTGGTCAGGTCGTTGATAGCAACAACTTCAATATCCTTTTTATCCTGTAAAGCCCGTAGCGTCATACGCCCGATACGGCCAAATCCATTAATTGCAATTTTCATATTTCTGTAGTTTTAAAAATTTTCTATAATCTGATGGGGAAACCATAAGGTGCCTTAAAAACAACCGCCTCATGGATACTAATCCGCCTAATCCACAGTGCAAAGCGATCTCTTCCAGCGGTTCATTACTTTGCTCCACATAAAGGCGGGCCTGCTCTACACGTAGTTTCTCAATAAATTTTGCCGGGGAAATGCCGGTTTGCCGTGTGAAGACACGGGTAAAGTTCCGCGGGCTCATATTCATTTTTTCGGCTAAGCGTCCAACATCCAGTTGCTCATGTAACCGCTCTGCCA
Source organism: Mucilaginibacter sp. (assembly GCA_028287975.1). Classification (GTDB taxonomy): domain Bacteria; phylum Bacteroidota; class Bacteroidia; order Sphingobacteriales; family Sphingobacteriaceae; genus Mucilaginibacter. The sequence goes on from JAQBOP010000390.1 coordinate 21,753, forward strand.
GCTTTTCTTTTAAAGCTACGGCCAGCGATGAAGTATCAACTAAATTGCCAAACTGCACCTGGTAAGGTGGCCTGTTCAGATAAAAAAATATGAGCTTGCGTGCTATATCGGCAGCAATACCACGCCCGCAATCTTCTTCCACCATAGCCAGCGCAAGGTCTATCCCCGAAGACACACCGCCTGAAGTATACAGCTGACCGTCGCGTGTATGAAAAAAATTCCGATCGGAATCTAGTCCCGATTTTTCCAAAATTGCTGTGCCGACACCAATGACGCCAATCCTTCGGATATGATTATGCGCACCTGCCAGCCAGGTATAAAATTCTTCAAAATTTGCATCAGGGTCATTTCCTGTGATCAGCAATGTATCGATATCATCGTCCATATCCTTTAAGCCTGCAAAATCGATCTTAATACCGCCTGTGGCCGTCACTGCCCCTATAACCGGCGAAATCAATAAGATATCGTAGATGTCGCGAAGTCTGTTTGCATGATGAAAAACATCTGCAGGTCCTGCAAAATCCATTAATATATTGCCGGACATCACCACGATAGCTATCTTCTTCTTAAGCATGGCCAAAATTATAGATTAGCAAAACTGTCTCAAAGGACATAAATTATACAATTTACGCCATGTGCCCATTATAGCGTAATTTAACTGTCAATTTTTAGTGGTTGGTATAAGGGGAATTAAAAGATTTATAAACAACAAAGCGGCAAGAATAAAAATCAATTCCTGCCGCTTTGTTATTTAATGTAGCGCTAATATTAATTAGATGCAGCACTAACCGGATCAGGCGGTGCCGGTTTCGATGGATCATAAACAGCCACTGCTACTCTTGAGTCAGCGCAACCATAATATAAGAACCATTTCTTTTTAAAATAAACCATACCCTCAATAAATACGGTACCGTTTACATATTGCCCGCTTTTTTCAAATGGTTTCATGGGTCGTAAAAAGGGGAGGTCTAACCGTGTTAAAACTTTTGACGGATCGTTACGGTCAAAAAGGGCTTGCCCGGCGCAATAAGAGTTGGCGTTGAACCTGGTATCGCGGCCGGCAGCAGGTTTGTTTTTTCCGTTGTAGAATAGGATGATCCCATTTTTTGTCATCAATGTAGGCGGCCCGCATTCGGTAAGGTCGCTGTCAAAATAGCCATCTCTTGGCGACATCAGTTCTTTCAGTTCACCATTAGCATTAACTACCGGAGCCCAGTTAACAAGATCGGTAGAGGTAGCAGCATAAACATGGTGTTCGCCCCAATACAACCAATATTTTCCGTGAGATTTAACAATAACCTGTTTACGGTTAATAATTTGTGTTAAAATGGAAGCAGATTTACTGGCGATGTTAAAAAATTTGCCATTGTATGCCTTTTTAAAAATAGGTCCATACTTTTTCCAGTGGATCAGGTCGGTTGATTTAGCAACGCCTAAGCGCGGAACATCGCGGTTCCATTCTGTATAAAAAACAACATAAGTGCCGGTTGATGTAACTGCTACCCTTGGATCTTCGCAGCCACCCGGCCATTCATATTTCTTTGCGATATCATTATCCGGGAACAATACCGGGGTCGGCCTTCTTTTATAATTTATTCCGTCAGCACTTTCGGCATAACCTATCCGCGATGTACGAAAACCTATGCCTGTACCATAAAGATCCTCAGCACGGTACATTACTACAATTTTACCGTTTTTTATTGCCGCGGCGGGGTTAAAGGTGTCATTAGCCTCCCAGGCAACCTTTTTCTTACTTACAGGATCAAAAAATCTTGAAGCCGTATCGGGCGAAATAATTGGATCGATATTCTCCGAACGTACAAAACCGCCAAATGCCCACTTGGGTAATTTGTTTTCTACTTGCTGCGCTAAACAGTTAACAGAAAATGCCAACAGCAGGCCGGCCAATAATATTCTTGTTTTTGTCATCATGTTATAAATATTAAAATATCGGAACATTCTGTGATCTTACAGTTCACAAAATGTTCCGGTTTTTTTAGTCAGTGCTTTCCATGGTGAAAAGCGATTGGATCTCTGTAGTGGTTAATGCTTTGTTATAAAGACGAAGATCATCAATCGCGCCCATAAAATAACTTGCTCCATAAAAATAGTTTGGATTTGAAGTATCCGTAAAATTATAGGCAGATTTTGGCAACTCATTACCAATACAAAGATTTACAATTGTTTTAGGAGCGATAAGGTTGCCTGTTGCATTAACAGTCCTGGTTAATTTACCGTCAATATAAAAAGTGGCATTGCCGCCGGTCCAGGTTACAATGATATGGTTCCATTTATTTAACGTTACAGCGCCCGGATTATCATCAATATCATGTATCCCGGTATCTGTCGATACGGTAAGAAAAGGAAAGTTATTACTTTGTAACTGGAACTTATAGCCAAAGTAATGATCTACAGAAAAAATGTAATTACCATTACTTGCGGTTTGCGTTTTTACCCAAACGCTAATAGTAAAACTGCTCGGATATAAAGATGCGTCATAAGGCACTTCAATATATGCTCCGTTGTTAAAAGTATACGCGCTATTGGCTGTTCCATAACGGTCGGCGGTTAATACAGGCAAAATACCACCATCAGTAGCCGCAGCTGCTGTTGACCCTACATAATTTGTTTTTAACGTTCCATTATGCCCATTACCTGATGAGTCGGCGGCATTTCCGGTAAATTTCCAAAATGCAACCAGGTTAGCGGGCGACACTGACTGAACCCGGTTGGTTTGGTATGTATCTATAGCACGCCCTAAATTACTCAAAGCATTATTAACCTGTTGTTGTGTAAAAGAACCGGTTACAACACCATTTGCCAGATCTATTGCTGCTTTAAGAGCCGTTCTGGATGCGGTAGGGTAGTGCCCTTCCTGTTTACCAGCTTTAGTGGTGTCGTACAGTTTGGTCGCCGTGTCTATCTTTAAACTTAACTTTGATTTATCTGAATTGAGATTTTCAGTATTGTTGTTTTTTTTACAGGACGATATGGTGAATGCGACAGCGATCAAGATGGTGATCATTGCCGCTATTTTATGTATTTGTTTCATTTGCTTTAAATTATAAGATTTATAAGCCTAATTTGGGATTACTGTCCCTTTCGCTTTGCGGGATAGGGAAAAATTTATTGGCGTTATAGTTAAATAACGGCACATCAGACAAGGCTGAATTTGCATAAGCCGACCCATAACGGATGATGTCAAAAAACCTATGGAATTCAAGTGCCAGTTCTGAGCGTCTTTCCTTGCGGATAATATCACGTAATTGCGACTGGTCTGTCGTTGTGATATCAGGCAACAAACCTGCCGGCACAGTGCCATATCCTGTCAAAGTCTTGTCAAACAAATAGCTTTCCCTTGCGCGTTTTCTTACCCTGTTAAGCGGCGCCAATGCACCTGAGCTATTGCCTGACTCATTTAAAGCTTCGGCTTCGATCAACAACACCTCAGCGAACCTGATTGCCTGGTAATTTAGATCGCCGTCACCCTTTATGGTAACCGGTATTTCTGATAACGGCTGGCAATCTTTTTTGCTTAAATAGCCGGTAGTTGTCCAGGTTGGATCAAACGGACTATCAAAATAAGGGTGGCCGGCACGTGCCATAGTATAATCAAGGCGCGGATCATCTACACCCCCGGCTGATTTTTCAAAATTATTAACCAGGCTTTGTGTCGGATAAAAGAAACCATATCCATTAATAGAGCGTGGCGCGAACCAAACATTCAGATTGTTTCCTTGGAAGGGCGTTAAACCTGATTTATGTTGTACAGAAAATACACCTTCGCTATTGTTTTTTGTTGCTGCACTAAAATTATCGGAGAACACAGGTAATAGGGTATAGATGCCAAGGTTATCAACTGCCTGGGCTGTTGATGCTGCTAACGCCCATTTTTGTTCAAAAAGGTATGTTTTAGCTAACAAGGCAAGTGCTGCACCCTTTGTAACACGGCCCAGATCTGCACCTTTCCAGCTTGTTGGTAAACCAGCGGCTGCTTCAGTGCAATCTTTTTCAATTTGCGCATAAATAGCTGCTTGAGGCGAAACCGGTTTTTGTGCTTCTGTAGGCGTTTCTACTTTTAAATGTATTGGAATATTGCCATAGCAGGTGGTTAATACAAAATAGTAGTAAGCCCTTAAAAACTTTACTTGCGCTAAAGATTGCTTTTTTACGGTGTCAGATATACCCTGCGTATTTCCGGATAGCCCGTCAGTAACTACATTGCAGGTAAATACACCCTGGAAATATCTTTTCCACACCGCCTCAACAGCAGAATTTGATGGATTGATATTAAAATCGTTCACTAGTTGAAAATCGCTCTGGTCGCCCGCGCTGCCGCCTTTTATCGCATCATCAGATGCTACATCACCCAATACCCAAATAGCATTTGAAGACGCATCTGTAAAGGTTAAAGAAGTATAAGCAGCATTTACAGCAAGGATAGTGTTAGCATCATTAGTAAAATAATCGGCATTGGTATATTGCCCGGTTATTGGTTGGTTTAATATCTTTTTACATCCTGTAATCGTAAAAAATACCACGGCCAACATTAATATATAATAGTTGTGTTTTGCTTTCATCTTTTTTGTAATTAAAAAGGTTAGAAATTTGCGTTAATACCGGCGGTCAATATAAGTGCCGATGGATATGTACCCCAATCAATACCTACTGCTTTTACGCCATCACCTCCATTGTTATCGTTTTGATATTGCTCTGGATCAAGGCCTTTATATTTGGTAAAAGTGAGCAGGTTTTGCCCGCTTACAAATATCCTCACAGATGATAGCCCAAGTGTTTTTAACGCATTTTTACTTAGCTTATAGCCTAACTGCACATTTTTGAGTTTAAGGTATGAGCCGCTCTCTAAAAAGCGCGTAGAAGCCTGCTTGTTATTGGCAGCGTCAGACCATGATAGCAATGGCCGGGTATTGCTTGTTCCCGGGCCTGTCCAGCTTTCGGTAGCTGTTGCCTCGGTTATGTTAAACGGACGATAAAAGCCTTCAAGTTCAGTATTTACCTGATCGTAAATCTTATTGCCATAAACTCCCTGGAAGAACAGACTTAAATCAAAGTTTTGATAACCGACAGTGGCGGTTAACCCATAGGTTAATTTAGGTATTGCACTGCCCGCAAAAGTGCGGTCATTTTGATCTATGACACCATCGCCATTAACATCTTTGTACATTACATCGCCCGGACGGATGCCAGGCCCCTGGTAGGCGTGTGTAAATACTTGTTGAGTGTTTTGAAAGATACCTTCTTGCTGTAACAGATAAAATGAACCAATTGGATGGCCTACAGCTGTACGTGTCGCAAAAATATTATTATCGATGCGGCCTGCAACAATAACAGGAGCATCAGCCAGTGACACTACGGTATTTTTCTCGGTTGCAAGGTTACCCGCTATGCCGATATTCCAGTCATCGTTTATTTTGGTACGGTAATTTATGTCAAGCTCAAAACCCTGATCACGTACTTTGCCGGCATTGATAAAAGGAACTGAAGCCTGGCCTGCACTGCTGGGCATTGGATACGGCAATAATACGTTATTGGTATTTTTAATATAATAATCGGCTGTTATTTGCAGCGCACTGTTAAAAAGGCCAATATCTAAACCAATATCCTCTTGCGTGGTTATTTCCCAATGGATATTTGGGTTGCCGATTTTGGTTATTGTATAACCCTGGTTGGTAGTCCCGTTAAAAGGATAATAACTATTTCCTGACAGGGTTGATAGGTAAGCATATGAGTCTAAGGACCGTTCATTACCTAATTGACCAACGTCAACCCTTAACTTAAGATTTGAAATAGGCTTAATGTCTTTCATGAAATCTTCCTGATCAATACGCCAGCCTAAAGAGCCGGAGTAAACTGATTTAGATCGGTCAGTAGGGTCAAGTACTGATGAGGCATCCCAGCGGTAATTAAAACTTGCCAGGTACTTATTGTTATATTGGTAATTAACACGACCAAAGACAGACGAAAGGCTGCGTGAACTTTCGCCGCCTCCGTTAAGTAAGCCGGTTAACGCACCGTTATCAAGATATTGAAAAGGTGGCGTTTGGTTTACATAGTTAGTACGCGAAGCACTAATGCCCTGCTGATCTTGTTTGATGATCTCTGTACCGGCTAAAAACGTAAAATCGTGTTTGTCAAATTTCAGATCGTAAGTTGCTGTATTAGTCCAGTTATAATTAAGGTTTTGATTATGCGATTGAGCCAATGACGCCGGTGTGTTGAAATGCCGGTCGGCACCATAAGTTTCATAAAATTGCTTGTAGTCATTCAATATCAAATTTATGCCGATGTCACTCTTAATTCGCAGGTTTTTTATTGGAGTAAGCTCTGCAAACACATCACCAAGTACAGTATAATTGTAATTATTATTATCTGTCGATGCGGCTAACTGAACCGGATTAACGCCGTCACCTAAAAAATTACCTAAAGTTGCATCTTGTTTTGGCAGGTCAATAAACTGGCCGTTAGGTCCATACACCGGTGTGCCTGGTGTGCGGAACAACGCGTAACGTACTACACTTGCTGCGGCACCCGAATACCCATCGCCGGATGAGCCAACTACCCTGGTCTTTTCATAACTCAAGTTAACGTTGGTTCCAAATTTGAGGTATTTTGTAGGATTGCTATTTATTGCAGTACGCAGGTTATAACGTCTGAAAGATGAGTTTTCGATCAAACCATTCTGACTGAAAATATTGCCTGAAACAATATAATTTGACGTTTCGGTGCCGCCGCTTACTGATAAATTAATATTAGTTACCGGTGCAGGTTTAAGCGTTTCTTTTAACCAGTTTACATCTGAAAGAGTATGAGCCAGGCTGTCAGAAATAATCGGCCTGCCGTCATTTGTGGCTGCAGTGTTATAGGCACTTACGTACTGCGCGTTATTTGCCATTTTTATAAGGTGCGTGGCCGATTGTACGCCTGTATACGCATTCAAACTTAATTTAGCTTTGCCTGAGCTGCCATGTTTGGTAGTAATAATAACTACACCACCGGCCGCGCGGGCTCCGTAAATAGCCGCAGATGACGCGTCTTTAAGAATATTAATACTTTCTATATCATCCGGTGCTAATTGATTGATACCGTCGGTTACCGGTGTGCCATCAATCACATAAAGCGGGCTAATCCCATTAATGGTATTAAGGCCGCGTACCTGTACTGATATACCACTTCCGGGCGCCCCGGTATTTTGTGTTACGGTAACGCCTGCCGCTTTACCTTGCATAATTTGGTCTATACCACCAACTGGTAAGCCCGCAAGGTCTTTTGTGCTGATAACCGACACGGCACCTGTCAGATCTTTTTTACGCTGTGTGCCATAACCGGTAACAATAACTTCATTTAAATTACCTGCATCTTCGGTTAGGGTAATGGTGATCTCTGATCTGCCCGCGGTCTCAACTTCCTGAGTTTTATAGCCGACGTAAGTAATCACTAATATCGTATTATCAGGTACAGTAACATTAAAATTCCCGTTAGCGTCAGCCTGAGCTATCGAACTGCCGTTTTTAATAGCTATGGTTGCACCGGGCAGCGGCTCGCCCTTTGTATCTACGATCTTACCTTTTATGGTAATATCGGCCGTCGGCGGGGCCGATTGCCGGGTTATCACGATGAGGTTATTATTTAATATTCTGAATGATAAGCCTGTGTTTTTAAAAGCGTTATCCAGAATTTGAGGTACGGTAACATCTTTAACATCGATGCTTACCTTCCTTTGGGCTATGGCCTGGTTGTTATATAAAAAAGTATAACTGCTTTTCTGTTCGAGCAGCTCAAATAGCCTGTCGAACTTGACGTTTTGTACAGTTAAGTTTAGTTTGTCTTGTGAGCGTACCGCCGCAGAAACATGCATTAAGGCGATAAGTATAAAGAATGTTGTTAGTTTCACACACAATAGTATTTTTTTGCCAATAGCAGGGTCAATGAAATAACTTAAAGTTTTTTTCATACTTTTGAATTGTTGAGGTTAATAAAATCTAAAAAAGCCTGGTATCCAGTCAGATATTTGGGTAGCATCGGATAACCCCAATAGAGGAAGTGTTCCCGCACTTCCTTGTTTTTTTTGAGGTTAAAAAGCTGTCGTGAAATAAATTTACGTCATGTGGTTTTTCCTTTCTTCTCCTTTAAGTTTATGGTTAATATGGCTGGTTACCATATATGTATTTGATTGTTTTTTATGCTATAGTGAAATGGCTCGGTAAATTGCAGATCGCGCATTACCTCGTTAATATCTTCATCTTTAAAAGCCCCGGTAAACTGTTTTGCCGAATAGTTATCGTTGTCAAATTTTATTTCAACATTGTACCAGCGTTCCAGTTGCCTGGCCAGGTCATTAAAATTCTTTTTTTTAAATATCAGCTTATCGCTTACCCAGGCTGTTTCGGTAATTGCGGCGTCGGGTAATTGGGGTAATAAAGTTGTTTTGTCAGCAGCTACTGAAAGAGAATCGACCGGCTTATTCTTAACTGCAAGTTTTGTTTTAAATGACACAGTAGCATTAGTGTTGATAGTAACCTTCTCGTTAGGATATAAGATCACGTTATCGCCGGGCTTATCATTATTTAAAACTTCAACCTTTCCGCGGATAAGCGTGGTTTCCATGTAAGCATCGCCCTGGTAGGCCTTAACATTAAAAGCTGTACCCAATACCACCACATTTAGCTTGCCTGCATGTACTATAAAAGGATGCTCAGTATCGTGTTTGACGTCAAAATAAGCTTCGCCATTTAAGGTCACTTCTCTTTTGCCATCAACCAATAAATTTTCGGCATATTTAATAGTCGAACCCGAGTTGAGCCAAACTGTAGTGCCGTCAGGTAGGGTAGTATGTATGCGTTTACCATAGCGTGTGGCCAATTGCTGCTGTGTATTTGTCGGCGCAGTTTTAAAACGTTTTAAGATGATTGCACCTGCAGTAAATAATACAAGTACAGATGCAGCAACCATCCACAATGTTGGCCGTTTGCTGCTTAATGGCGTAGGTTCATGATTAAAAATATGTCTTTCCATAAACCGGCCTTCATTGGCTAACGAATAGTCCAGCTTTTTCAACCCTCTTTCAAGTGCACCTCGTTCTTCTATTGAGGCAGCTACCGGCGTGTCCAGCTTTAGCCGTTTTATGTTACCATAATCGGCCCTTAATTCAGGCCGGGCAAGAAAAATAAGTTCCAGTTCATCAACTTCCTCCGGTGAAATATCACCCGATACCGACCGCGCACTTAAAAACCATACTCTTTCTTCTGATGTCATAATAGTAAGACACAGAAAAGTCAAAATCCCCCCAAAACAAAATATATTTTTTTAAAACGTTTTTTACGCCGATTGGTTTATTAACTAAATACTATACCTTTATTTTCTTTTATAAACCATGCAGTTCCTATGCAAGTTATCCTTCATGAAGAATTAAGTCATTCTGCGTTGCATGATGAACAGGTCTTTAAAGAACTGTATAGGGAGTACTTTGTGAAGTTATATAGGTTTGCAGTCTCGCTCGTACATAGCCGGGAATCAGCCGAAGAAATTGTACATGATGTATTAATTAATCTTTGGAAAAAAAGAAGCTCTTTTCAGGAGATAGAAAATTTAAATACCTATCTGTACGTGTCTGTAAAAAACTTGTCGCTTAACTATTTAAGAAATCAGGGTAACCGGATTTATGTTGATGATGAGGTTCTGTACAATAAAACTGCTTATTGCACCGTCGATCCTGAAAGTGTAATGATCAGCAAGGAAAAGGTAGAAGCCCTGAATTATTTTATTAATAACCTGCCTTTAAAGTGCAAGCTTATATTTAAGCTTATTAAAGACGATGGTATGAAATATAAAGAGGTTGCAGCACTTTTAAATATATCGGTAAAAACTGTCGAAAATCAGTTAGTGATAGCTATAAAAAAAATATCCGTAGCTATCAGAAAAAGCGATGCGCTTTAATTAACTGATATAATTCAAAAAGACTTAATGTAATTATTTTAACATTGCAGAGTTGCAATGTAGGGCTTATTAAATATATTTGAGCCTAAGCTAATTGTGGGAAAATTCACTAATGTTGATATTATAATCCAACTAAATGACTAAATATTTCGTTTATTAGCCTAAGTCACACATGGATAGCTTATCAACTAAAAAGATTTTGTTTGTACTTGATCATGATGTGATTTTTCACCGCATCCTGACTTTCGCCAACAAAAAAAGTAATTATAAGGGTATCTATTTTTATACGCAGGCAACTCATTTACTTAGTTATCTAAAAGAACACCGTAGTGATACGGCAAACCTCCCGGATGTATTGTTTTTAGACATTCCACCCTCTAATGACGGCTGGTTATTTTTGGACGCTTACGACGAGCTCAGGACAGGTATGAGCAAGAATATTGCTGTTTACATCGTTTCGGCATCGGTACGGCAATATGACAAACAACGTGCCTTAAGCTATGGCTTTGTCCTGGACTATATCCTCAAGCCGCTTCCTATGGACAAATTCCGTGAAATTGCCGGCGTTTCTACCCAAGCATAGAAAATTATTAGCTTATTGTGTTAAAAATGCCATGAGTGGTTTTAATTATAAATCACATACCATGTCGTTCTGTTAATTAATCTTATGCGATGCTTTCTTTATACCTTAAATAGCAATAAAGCCGTTTTATTTATTGCTTTATGTTATATTTTTTTACCTGTCAGATAAAGATAAATTTCCTGTAACATTTTTGATATCAGGTAGTTACGATGAGTTTGCTTTTGGTATATTTGGTTCTGCTTATACCTTGAAACTTTGCGATTATGAAAATTTGGGAAATAACCTTGACCAATTATGTGCCGATGATTACATTTGGTTTATTTGGCTTGCTGGCAACTTACCTTTACATCCATCTCAAACATAAGTATAATAATCAATTAGACGGATTAAGCAAAGTTAAATCAGAAAATCAAATTGCTATTATTCATGCAGAGCTTAACCGGCTGGAGGTCAACATTGATACAGCAAGCTTTACCATTAAGCAAAAATATGACTTGCTGGCAAAAGTACTTTCGGTTAAAGCGGGCAAATTTTTAACCCTTTCAATCACCTTTACTATCCTGGCAATTATTGCTGTTTTTTTACTTGGTTTGCCGGTATTAAATAAGTTGCCTGAGGGTAGTTTTCTGAAAACTGTTACTTTAAATTTCATTTAAGGTAAACGTATCCTCCGAGTTTAAATATTAATGCTTGTTAACTTTTTTTAAATTAATTTGCATTTGTGTGTGCGAACACACTATATTTAGAAAATATATAACAAACTTGTATATAGCATTTAAGTGTACGAACACATAATTCTATATTATCAGTAAACCAACTAAAATACATTTATTGAACACACATGATTTTGATATAGCCGCTATTGCGCTAAAATTCCAAATACATCAGGCCAAAATATGGAACTGTTAAGGGTTTATGTACATTTAACAAGCTGTATTTCAAATTAGTTTATTTAAATATATTAGGATACTTTTAATTTATAATTAGCTTAATATTTAATATTAGATGACAACAATCCAACTTCCGTCGCACTTTCCATTTAATTAATATGATATTATCTCAAAACCTATAACTATGAGCTCCAAAAAAACGGAAAACCCAAACCCGCGTCGGGATTTTATAAAAAAATCAGCAATTGGCATAGCCGCCTTCACAATTGTACCACGTTACGTATTGGGTGGGACAGGCTTTACAGCCCCCAGCGATCAGCTTACCAAAGCCGTGGTTGGGGTTGGTGGTATGGGGCGTAATCATTTTGAGTACGAAGGTACCCGCGTTGTCGCCATTTGTGATGTTGACAAAAAACACCTGGAAGAGTGTGTACCGATGTTGGATAAAGGTGTTAAAACATTTGGCGATTACAGGGAGCTGCTGCTATTGCCCGAAGTGGATATTGTACATATTGCTACACCACCACACTGGCACGGTATCATCAGTGTTGATGCAGCCAATGCAGGGAAGGATGTCTGGTGCGAAAAACCAATGACACACACCATAGGTGAGGGGAAGCGTGTAATGGAAGCAATGCAGCAACAGGGCCGGATATTCCGTATCAATACATGGTTTCGTTTTAAAGACGCTTTTTATGGGATGGGCACCACCGTGCAGCCGATAAAAAAATTAGTTGATAGCGGTTTGCTGGGCTGGCCATTAAAAGTCACCGTAGGCAAGCATACCGGGTACGATTGGAAATTTTACTGGGTAGGGAAGGATAATCTTGAACCACAACCAGTACCGCCGGAACTTGATTATGATACCTGGCTTGGCCCTGCGCAGTATAAGCCCTACAACGTCCACAGGGTGCATCAAACGTTCCGCGGGTATTGGGATTATGATGGCGGCGGTTTGAGTGATATGGGACAGCATTATATTGACCCTGTTCAATATTTTTTAGGCAAGGATAATACCAGCCCTATTTCTGTAGAGGTGGATGCCCCGCAACAACATACTGACGCTGTAGGTACATGGCGAACAATTACTTATACTTATGCAGACGGTTGCCAGATCGTACTGGATGGCGAAGGGAGAGATACTGATGTTCCATACATACAAGGGCCTAAGGGGAAATTATATCCCGGTTTTAAATCAGACATTCCGGACCTGGAACGTAAACTGGCAGCATTCCCCGAACCTGCGCCGCAATTAACTAGTTTTACCGATGCCGTTAAAACAAGGCAAAAATTCGCGCTTAATGAAGCAAATGCTTTCCGTTCTTGCACAATTGTCAACATGGGGATGATTGCCTTAAAATTAGGCAGGTCTTTAAAATTTGACCCCGAGAAACTGGAATTTATAAATGACGATGCAGCAAACAGGATGATCAATCCGGTAATGCGCGCACCTTTTAGTATTTAACAGCAGTTCAATTAATATTTCAACATTATTATGATGGTAAAAAAAATATACCTTATCGCTTTAGCTGTTGTCTTGCTCCAAAACATGGTTCAGGCGCAGACTACTAAAGACACCAAAATTGCCGCTATACTTGCGCAGATGCCGGCAAATAATGCCGGGTTTTTTAATAATAATGCAAGCAATGTAGCAAGTCTGGGTGAGGACGGCTACGCGACATTGATAGAAGGCCTTACCGCGCCGGGTAAAGGTAATAATGCTTCCATTGAATATACTGTTGGCGGTTTTACCGCTTATGTATCACAAACAGGCAAGGAAGATCTGCGTAAAATGAGCGTTAACGCTTATATTAAGGCATTACAAAAGCTAACCGATAAACAAAACAAGTCGTTTATCATCAGCCAGTTCGATATTATCGGCAAGGAAGATGCTATCGCGTGTCTACAACCTTATTTAACTGATAATGAACTTGCTGATCCTGCCGCACGCGCATTGGTCAAGATCAATACACCGGCATCAAAAGCGGCGTTATTAAATGCTTTGCGTAAAGCAAATGGCGCTGCTAAACTTTTTATTATTGAAGCATTAGGCGATAGTCGCTTTAAAAATGCCGCGGCACCAATTAATACTTTGGCTGCGGGCCATGATGCATCAGTTACTAAAGTCGCGTTATATGCGTTGGCTTATATTGCCGCTCCATCGTCAGAGCCGGTAATGGCTGCTGCTGCTCAAAAGAGCGGCTATAAATATGAAAGTACCAATGCAACCAAATCCTACCTTATCTACGCCGAACAATTGGCAAAAACTGGCAACCCTTTGTTAGCTAAAAAAATTGCTAACAACCTGGCGGCAAAAACAGCAATTCCTGTAAATGTTCGCGCGAATGCTTTGCAATTACTGGTTAAAACAACCCCATACCCACAACAGTTGCTATTAAATGCCACCGGCGACGCGGACCCGAAATATCGCGCTGCCGCGCTTAAATTAGCACTTCCATATCTTACGCTTGCAAATACAGGTCTATGGGTTAAAAAGTTGATCAGCTCAAATGATCAGGTAAAAGTCGATATCTTATATATGTTCAGTCAAAGCACGGCCAAAAGCGCGCTGCCTGCTATCCTTGACCTTGCCAAGAGTAAAGACCCTAAAGTTAAACAGGCTGCAATCAATGCTGCTGTTAATATCGGACAGGAACAAGTATTAGGCAGTTTCATTAAATTGATGGATCAAGGCGATTCAGATGACATAGATGCTATCACGGAAGCGATATCCCACATGAAAGGCGCTACAGTCGCAACACAAGTCGCCGCTGCTATACCGGCTGCCAAACAAAGTGTACAAGTTGCGTTGATAGGTATCCTTGATACACGCGCTGCAAATTCACAGATCAATACTATTTTCGATCAGCTTAAAAGTAAAAATCCAAGAACCAGCCATGCTGCCTATGCAGCCCTTGCCCACGTATCAGTTAAAGAAAATGCACCTCAATTATTCACGCTCCTTAATGAAACTAATGGATTGGATGAAGAAGCTGTACAAGATGCTATCATCGCTGCCTTAAGCGGCAAGGGTGATCACACGCAAGAGGTTGATCTTACATTGCAACAAATGGCTTCGGCTCCTCAAAATAAGAAACTACTGTTTTATAAAATTCTCGGCAGCCTTGGCGGTGAGAAAGCCCTAAAAGTGGTAACTGCAGGTTATGATAGTAATGATGCGGAAACTCAAAAAGCTGCATTAGCTGCGTTAGCTGCCTGGCCTAATGCCGGCGCTGCTGCAGAGTTAATAAAGATAGCACGTGAAACCAAGGACCCGGCTGCTCAAAGCAGTGCTCTTTACGGTTATTTACGCTTGACTGAACAAGGCGCAAATCCTGCGGAACAACAATTATTGCTACTACGTAATGCAATAGCCGTAGCGCAAACGCCTGAACAGAAAAAGCAGATACTGAAAGACATGGCTCAAGTTAAATGTTTTAACACGATTGTTTTTGCCGGCAAATACCTTGATGATCCTGATTTGCAACAACAAGCTGCGCGTACGGTAATGAATGTTACACTCGATAGTACGTATGAAGGCGATATCATAAAAACGTTGCTAAACAAAACTATCCAGGTTATTACCGGCAGGGATAGCGGCAAACAAAAAGAGGCCATGCGCAAGTATATCGCTGATATGAAACCGGGTGAGGGCTTTGTTTCTTTATTTAACGGAACGGATCTTACCGGTTGGAAAGGTTTGGTAGCCGACCCGATCAAACGCGCAGCCATGGACGCTAAAACGCTTGCAGCCGGACAGCAAAAAGCTGACGCCGAGGCAAAAGTGGATTGGAAACCGGTCAACGGTGAGCTATTGTTTGAAGGCAAAGGCTTCCAGAACCTATGCACCGTGAAAAAATACGGCGACTTTGAAATGTATGTCGATTGGAAAATTATTGACGACCATAAAGGCGAGGGTGATGCCGGTATTTATCTGCGTGGTTCGCCGCAGGTACAGATCTGGGATACATCACGCAGAAATGCGGGCGCGCAGGTAGGTTCGGGCGGTTTGTATAACAACCAGGTAAACGAAAGTAAGCCATTAAAAGTCGCTGACAATAAGTTAGACGAATGGAACACCTTCCACATCATCATGAAAGGCGACAGGGTTACCGTTTACCTGAATGGCCAACTGGTAACTGACAATATAATACTTGAAAACTATTGGAATAGAAAGATCCCGATCTTTGCGGAAGAACAAATAGAATTGCAGGCTCATGGTTCGCCTGTGGCTTATCGTGATATCTACGTAAAGGAACTGCCAGCCGTAAAACCTTTCGAATTGAGCGATCAAGAAAAGAAAGAAGGCTTTAAAGTGCTGTTTGACGGCACAAACATGTTTAACTGGACAGGTAATACGGTTGATTATACCATTGATAGCGGCAACATTGCCATACATCCAAGGCCCGGAAAAGGATCGGGCGGTAACTTATATACTAAGGAAGAGTTTAGTGACTTTGAATACCGTTTTGAGTTTAAGTTAACCCATGGCGCAAACAACGGCTTAGGTATCAGGGCGCCGCTTGAAGGTGATGCCGCCTATGTTGGTATGGAATTGCAGATATTGGATAATGAAGACCCCATGTACAAAGATCTGCATGTCTATCAATATCATGGTTCTATTTATGGTACCATTCCGGCCAAAAGGGGTTACCTGAAACCTGTTGGCGAATGGAATTATGAAGATGTAGTTGTTAAAGGCCCTAAAATAAAAGTGATTTTAAATGGTACTACGATATTAGATGCCGATATTACCGAAGCACGTAAAAATGGCGCTGCCGACGGCAAACCACACCCGGGATTGCAACGCGATAGCGGCCATATAGGTTTTCTGGGGCACGGTGACGTAGTATATTTCAAAAATATCAGGGTGAAAGATCTAAGTGAGAAAAAATAACGGGAAAGAAAGATGTCTGAAAAAAATATACTGGTATTAGTGGTTGGATGTGGCAATATGGGGGCTTCACATGCAACGGCTTACCATAACCTGGATGGATTTGAGATCTGCGGATTGGTATCTACAGGAAATAGCAAGGTTATGCTCAATGAAAAGTTAGGTGGTGGCTATCCTTTGTTTAATGATTATTACGAAGCATTAGAAGCGACAAAGCCTGATGCTGTTTGTATCTCCACCTATCCTGATACACATGAAGAATTTGCCGTTAAAGCTTTTGAAAACAATTGCCATGTATTTATAGAAAAACCACTTGCTGATACTGTCGAAGGGGCCATCCGCGTAGCTAAAGCAGCCGAAAACGCAGGTAAGAAACTGGTGGTTGGCTATATATTACGTTATCATCCGTCGTGGGAAAAGTTTATTGAGATCTCCAGGCAAATGGGTAAGCCGCTGGTTATGCGGATGAACCTCAATCAGCAAAGCCATGGCCCTAAATGGACCGTGCACCGCAACTTAATGAACAGCCTGAGCCCGATAGTTGATTGCGCGGTGCATTATATTGACGTAATGTGCCAGATGACCCGCTCAAAACCGTTACAGGTAAGCGCGATAGGCGCAAGGCTTACCGATGATATACCCGAATGGAATTATAATTACGGGCAATTGCAGATCCGTTTTGAAGATGGCTCGATAGGTTGGTATGAAGCAGGGTGGGGGCCGATGGTGAGCGAAACAGCCTTTTTTATAAAAGATGTTTTCGGGCCGAAAGGTGCAGTGTCAATAGTTGCCAAAGAAGCAACTAAGGAAGGCAAATCTGATTTGATAGACGCGCATACAAAAACCGAATCGTTAAAAGTACATTATGCAGACCTGGATAAAAACGATGAGTTTGTTAAAGCAGACGAATGGATCGATCTGCGTGATGAACCCAACCACCAGGAACTCTGTAACCGCGAGCAGCGCTTTTTCCTTAAAGCTATCCGCGAAGACCTTAATTTGGATGATCCCACGGCAGACGCAATTAACAGCCTGCGGATAGCATTTGCCTGTGATGAATCGGTAAAGACAGGAAAGGTTGTGGTATTATAGGCTAATTGTCGTGACTTTAAATATAACATTGGCCATAGGCTGAAAAAAAGAGCCGCCTCATAATTACCTATGAGACGGCTTTTTATTTAGATAGGTTAAACCCCCAGGTCTTTGATAATGGAATCTATTTTTTGTTCCAGTTGCAGATCTGTTTCTTTGTACTTTTCTATACTGCTTAATTTACCATTCACACTGCAATAAAATTTAATTTTAGGTTCGGTGCCAGATGGACGCGCAGAAATAATGCTGCCATCTTCGGTAATAAATTGTAATACATCTGATTGTGGCAAATCAATTGCTTTGGTGATATTGGCGGTCAGATCGGTTTCCATACGTCGCTCGTAATCCTTCAGCGTAACCACCTTTGAGCCGCCCAATGTTGCAGGCGGGTTGGTACGGAATTGCTCCATCATGGCTTTAATATCTTCAGCCCCTGTTTTACCTTTTTTAGTGATCGAGATCAGTTTTTCTTTAAAGAAACCGTATTTAACGTACGTTTCAAGCAAAGCCTCAAACAAACTGCTGCCCTGATCTTTGTAGTAAGCAGTCATTTCTGCAATAAACGCACTTGATACAACGGCATCTTTATCGCGCACCAGCTCACCTATCAGGTAACCATAGCTTTCTTCGCCGCCGCCTATAAAGGTTTCTTTGCCTTCCAGCTGGGTCATCAGCTCACCGATATATTTAAAGCCGGTTAAGGTATTGAAACATTTTACATTTTTTGCCGCAGCAATCTTATCGATCAGGTTTGAGGTTACAATAGTTTTTACAATGTACTCTTTACCTGTTAATTTGCCCGCTTCTTCCCATGCGCTTAACAGGTAATTGATCAGCATACTGCCGGTTTGGTTACCATTAAGCAATATAAATTCGTTATCGGTGTTTTTTACGGCAATGCCCACGCGGTCAGCGTCAGGGTCGGTAGCCAGCACCAGGTCGGCATCCACCTCCGCAGCTTTTTTCAAAGCAAGCGTTAAAGCTTCTTTCTCTTCGGGGTTTGGATAAACAACGGTTGGGAAATTACCATCCGGTGTGGTTTGCTCGTCAACCAGGATCACATTTTCAAAACCGAACATCTCTAAGGCTTTTGGCACCAAAGTAATACCCGTACCGTGTATTGGCGAATAAACGATCTTCAGGTCTTTCTGATGTTTGATAGCCTCTGTAGATACTGACAAAGCGGTGATCTGCTTCAAATACGACTGGTCGATCTCATCGCCAATCAGTTCGATGTTTTTTTCAACCGGCTCAAATTTAACCTCATCAATACTTTTAATCGTAGCCACTTCGTCCATCACCGCTGTATCTTCAGGGTGTACAAACTGGCCGCCGTCGGCACCGTATGCTTTATAGCCGTTGTATTCTTTTGGGTTATGCGATGCGGTAACCATTACACCGCTTTTGCAACCTAACTGGCGAATAGCAAATGACAATTCGGGTGTGGGCCTAAGCTCTTTAAAGAAATAAACATGAATGCCATTGGCCGAAAACACTTCGGCAGTAATGCGGGCAAACAGGTCGGAGTTGTTACGGCTGTCGTGCGCAATAGCCACGCTGACTTTTTCGCCCGGATATTTCTTTTTAAGGTGATTGGCCAGGCCCTGTGTGGCAGTACCGATAGTATATTTATTGACACGATTGGAACCGGGCCCCATGATACCGCGCAAACCGCCTGTACCAAATTCAAGATCGCGGTA
Source organism: Mucilaginibacter sp. (assembly GCA_028287975.1). Taxonomy (GTDB): domain Bacteria; phylum Bacteroidota; class Bacteroidia; order Sphingobacteriales; family Sphingobacteriaceae; genus Mucilaginibacter. The sequence continues at coordinate 40,866 of JAQBOP010000390.1, forward strand.
AAAAGCGTCCGTCAGCTCGGTGTAAGCACTATCATCAAGCTGTTTCTGAATTTGTTGTTTTACATCCGTATCATAGCTTCCCTGAAGCCATACGTTTACTTTCTGGAGGATTATTGGATCTAATGACTGCATATTTAAAAGTGGAAATATTACTGCGGAAATTACAAACTATTGTCTGAATTGTTGTGATAAATAAAATATTTGCAATTATAAACATAACCACTCATATACGTCAGCAATGACGTGGTGAATAGAGGATAGGTATACAGAAGCGTATTGCGACGATAACCCGCTACAGGCGCAAATATCATTTTCGCATCAGTGAAAATTTCGATATTTTTATAACTTAGTGAAATTAAACCATTACCAAAAGCCTAAACGCTTACGTTAACCGTTCTGTACCTCGTCATTGTATGCATAAACAGTTTTACAATTTTGTCAACTTTCTTTTGGGCCTTACCGCTTTTTGCGCGTTGCTAAATAGTTTGCTGCTAATCTGGCACCCGCTGATAGTGCAAGCCGGCGAATTTACTACCTGGTTTGTTGTTACATCCTTAATATCATTAACAACTACTATTTTCCTGCTTCGATATTATTACTATAAGCGCTTTATGCTTGTGTTTGCGGGTGCAATAATTTCAGTTCTGGCGCATATAGGCTCTTCCCTGGTAGTTATTATCATATTGGTAAACAGAGAATTAATAGCATATTACATGCCTTCACAAATTATTTACCTGGGGGTAACTATATTATATACTATTAGCCTGTCGTTTTCGGTTGCAGGGAAACGGTTTTGGTTAAAACTTGCCGGCTTATGTGGGCTGTTAATTGGTCTTCCGGTAATGTTTATACTGATATATGGGCAGCCTCCGGCTCAATATATCCAACTTTATACAATGGTACGCTGGTTAGCGGTTGCGGCGAGTTTTACGCCGGTATTGTTTATCATGAACTTTATTGACGAACTGAAAAAACCGGACATCATCAAAACTCCACGAGAAATGGCAGATATTAGCCTGGTGATTTTAGGAGTAGTAATGTTACTATTTGTGGGATACGCCGGGATTGGAATAAAAACAACCATAAATTGGGGGAACCGAAATTTTGAAAGTGCAGAAAAACTATATCATTTAATGGAAGGCAGAACTTTTGTAAATAACAAAGGCGACACCTTGTTTTATAGATTACTGAAACCATTAAACTACGATCCGCATAAAAAATACCCGCTGGTGGTAAGCCTGCCTTATGGCGGGCAACCGGGCACTGATAAAATAAGACAGACCGAAGGCGCCGTGGCTGCCGAGCTACTCGCGACCGACGAAAACAGGAAAAAGTATCCCGCGTTTATTTTAGTGCCTAACTGCCCGGTGGGATCGGGTTGGGGAGGTGTACCTAATTATCCGTCAGT
>JAQBOP010000401.1 GCA_028287975.1 Mucilaginibacter sp.
TTAATATTTAATTATGCTTATAACCGGTAAATTCAGGACTTAAAACGCTAAATTATCATTTAAATTTTTAATTGTAAATATTTAACATAACGTTAACATTTTTGGCCGCTGTTGCTTACTAAAAAAAGCCGGCCCGGATATTTAAATTTATTTATTTTTATTAATTAAAAATTGGATTAGCTTTATTATCGAATAATATCCTTTATAAGCCTTGTTAACAATTGCATTTTATTCAGTTAAACCATTCAATGACCAGAAAAGCCTTATTTGCTATATTGATATTGTCCTTATTTACAGGCGCCTGCGGCATGATGCAGTCTATTGTCAAATCAACGTTCCCTTACACAGCAAACATTACGGTACCTGCCACATCTGTAATTAATAAAAGCTATGCGGCCGTAAGCCTGGCCAACAGCTTCGATCAAAATTTTTCAAAAAGCGGCAATAATGGCAATAGGGTAAGCGAGGTAAGCCTGATTTCGGCTAAGCTGGAGTCAGAAGATCCGTCCAATTACAATATCGGCAATATCAAAGCGATCAGTATCTACCTGTCTGCCGAGGATGGTAAAGATGAGATCCTGGTAGCTTCACGTACGGACATCACTACCGACGTAGGTAATACCCTGGTGCTGGATGTCGACAATTCTACATTTTTAGATAAGCTGGTGCGCCAACCCAATATCAGGATAAAAATGGTGTATGAGCTGCGTAAAAAAACCAATGCCGACATAAGCCTGCACCTGGTACTGGGCCTTAACGCGTATCCGGCAGGAAGGAAATAATTATTTTAATAGCTTGTTATCAATATCCGGGAAAACCAAAATAGGCTCATAGGCGCGGGCCTCGTCCATTTCCATGTAAGCGTATGACATGATGATCACAATATCTCCCACCTGGGCCAACCGGGCGGTCGCGCCGTTCAGGCAAATGGTACCGCTGCCGCGTTCGCCTTTTATTACATAGGTTTCAAAACGGGCACCGTTATTATTGTTTACAATCTGCACCTTCTCATTGGCAATAATATTTGCCGCATCCATCAAATCCTCATCAATAGTAATACTACCAACATAGTTTAACTCGGCCTGGGTTACCCTGGCCCTGTGAAGCTTTGACTTTAATACTTCAATAATCATGGCGCAAAATTAAGTTAATTAGTGATTAGTTGATTAGTTGATTAGAGATTAGTGAATGATTACAACCTAATAACAAATTTGAGTACAATTCGCCGCAAAACAACTGATCACTGATCTCCAAACTCTAATCACTGATAATAACATTATCGATCAATCTTGTCTTACCAACAGTGGCTGCTACAAGGGCAGCAAACTTTTTGGTGTTTTTGTTGGCGGGATGCAGTGTCTCGCCATCTGCAATTTCAAAATAAGCCAAAGTTACACCGGGCTCATTATTGATAGCAACTATGGCTTCCTGTTGCAACTGACCGATACGATCCGGGGTAAATTGTTGCTTTATCCGGTTTAAAGTTTTGGAAAGAATAAGCGCGCGTTTTCTGTCATCAGTGGATAAATGTACGTTTCTCGAGCTCATAGCCAGGCCATCCGGTTCCCTTACGATAGGGCACATTACCAATTTGACAGGCAGTTTCAGCAGATCCACCATTTTTTGGATCACTAAAACCTGCTGGTAATCTTTTTGCCCAAACAAAGCGATATCCGGCTTAACTATATCAAACAGTTTATACACCACCTGGGTTACCCCCTGGTAATGCCCGGGCCTGAACTTTCCTTCCAGCAGGCTTTCCAGTTCGCCAATATCTAAATGCCATTTCTCATTGTTGGCATACATTTCCGGTACATCGGGGTTAAACAGCACGTCGCAATTAACTTGCTCCAGTTTTCTTATATCATCCTGTATAGGACGAGGGTATTTTTCCAGGTCCTTAGGGTCATTAAACTGGGTGGGGTTTACAAATATGCTGCACACCACCACATTGCCCAATTGCTGCGCCTGTTGTATAAGCGACAGGTGCCCCTGGTGCAATGCACCCAGGGTAGGTACAAAGGTTATAACAGCGCCATCGGCCCGTAATTTGGCCAGGTACTGCTGTAGCTCATCTTTTTTAGCGAAGTTTTTCAATATAATGTATTACAAAAAGTGGGCGAAGTTGCATAAATGATACAAAATTACCAAAACTACTTGCATAATTGATTGATACTTCATATATAATGCTTATATTTGCAAACTCAAATTTTTTGAGGTGTTACATAATTTAAATTCTGATTTGGAGATGGGTAAATCTAAGCTTTTGTTTATAACTCATGAAATGTCACCTTTCCTTGAACTCTCTAAAATTTCTGAAATAACGCGCCAGCTTCCGCAGGCTATGCAGGAAAAAGGTTACGAGATCCGTATCCTTATGCCGCGTTTTGGAAATATTAACGAGAGAAGGAACAGACTTCATGAAGTGATCAGGTTATCAGGTATGAATATCATTATTAACGATAACGATAACCCGTTGATCATAAAAGTTGCATCTATCCCGGCAGCGCGTATGCAGGTATATTTTTTAGATAATGAAGAATATTTCCAGCGTAAGCATGTGTTTGAGGATAAGGACGGCAAATTTTACGCTGATAACGATGAGCGTATGATCTTCTTTTGCAAAGGTGCATTAGAAACTGTAAAAAAATTAGGCTGGGCGCCTGATGTGATACACTGCCATGGGTGGATGAGCGCGTTAGTTCCGGCTTACTTAAAAACTACTTATAAGGATGACCCTACTTTTAAACACTCAAAAGTGGTTTACTCTATTTATGAGAATGATTTTAAAGGCCAGATGAGTCCTGATTTTGCACGTAAAGCCGTTATGGGCGATATGACCGAAAAACATACGGATGTTTATAAAGCGGGTACAAATACTGCTTTGTACGAAGGTGCCATCCAATATAGTGACGCCATTGTACTGGGCAGCGAGAATATCGATGAGGATGTGTTAAATAATGTTAAAAACAGCCAAAAATCGGTTTTGGAATTCAATTCTACCGCTGATTTCGAAAATTATTACAATTTTTACGACGAAATTGCCAACGAGGAATTGGTGCATGTTGTATAAGCTTTGAGATCATATATGAAATTTTTAAGATTAGACTTATTGACCCTGTTAATAAGTCTTTTTATTTTGAGCGGTTGTAAAAACCAGGATAATATCGGCTTGGGTGTTGTTTCGGCAAATCAAATTAGCGGTAACCTGATAGACACTTCAACCATTGTAGTAAATACCGTGGCAGAGGACAGTGTGGCAACCAGCGGATTATCGCGCACTCCGCTGTCTTTTTTTAAAGACCCTGTTTTTGGTAATACAGAAGCCAATGTTGTGCTTGACCTTAACCTGCCAAACAGCACAGCATATACGCTGCCTACCGGCACTTTTATCGTCGACTCGGCTTTGTTGGTTATGAATTATGCGCAGAATAGCTTTTATGGCGACTCGGTAACTTCAAGATACAAGGCAAATGTATATCAACTTAGTAATGAAAGATTATACAGCGGCGTATCTTACTCAAACAAAAAAACATGGCAGGTTGATGGTGCCTTATTAGGCACAAAGTCATTTCTGTCAAGAACAAGCGATAGCATCCGGATAACTACACCTGTCGCAGGCGGCCCGGATACACTTGTAAAAGTAAGGCCCCAGTTGCGCATTCCTATCAGCACTTCGTTTATCAGGAGCATACTTTATGACGCGCCGGCTTCACAATTAAGCTCAAACCTTATTTTTAAAAATAATGTAAAAGGGCTTTATGTAACGCTTGATCAAAATCAGGCAGGCCCGGGCGGTACATTTATGTTTAACCTTGATACAGCAAATGTTCAGGTTTATTACAGAAACGCTAATGGTAGTGTTATTGATACCGGTGTTTTGGTACTACCAAGTAACCTGCACGCCGCATCAATAAAGCACATACATACCGCTACTATAACTAATGCCGTTAGTAGCACTACCAACAGCAAAGTTTTTTACCTGCAAAGCATGGGTGGTTTACGCAGTAAGATCAGTTTTCCATATTTAAAAAACATCCTGGCATCTGTTGGGGGCGATGTGGTTATTAACCGGGCAGAACTGGTTGTATCGATCGTGCCGGGATCTAACATTCCGTTTGCAACATTGCCAAAGCTGGCTATGTACCGGTATGACCTGGCCAACCAGCTTGAACTAATACAGGACGCTGCAAGTTCTGATCCGCGATATTTTACCGATAATGCATCAAGCGGGTTTTATATTGCCCAGCCAAAAGACAAAACAGGAGATGCCCTGCCGGGGCAATACCATTTCCTGATCACAGCCTACATCCAGGATCTGATCCGGGGGGTGACTAAAGATTACGGAACTTATATTGGCCCCGTAGTACCCACTACTACCATTACAGTAGCACCAACCGCGCAGGTTGATGGCCGTACCATAGCCGTAGGATATGATACCTCCTCACCGTATCGTATAAAGCTGAACCTTTTCTATACAAAAGTCGTTAAATAACAGTTCCTTAAAATAACAATAGCAATTAGATAAACTAAAGGCTATTGTTATTGTTATAATGCTGTTTATTTTTGGCGACTTACTTAGAAAAACTAATATTTATTTTTTATGTGTGGAATTGTAGGATACATAGGCTACAGAGAAGCTTATCCAATAATTATTAAAGGGCTTCACCGCCTTGAATACCGGGGCTATGATAGTGCCGGTGTCGCTGTTTTTGATCAGGGCGTTAAAGTCTATAAAAAAGCAGGAAAGGTTAGTGACCTTGAAAACTTTGTTAAAGATGTTACGCCCAAGGGTACAGTTGGCATGGGCCATACCCGATGGGCAACCCACGGCGCGCCAAGCGACCGTAACTCTCACCCGCACTCATCAGGCGACAGAAAGCTTACTATTATACATAACGGCATTATAGAGAACTATGGCAACATCAAAGAAGCGCTGTTAGCCAAAGGCCATGTTTTTAAAAGCGATACCGATACCGAGGTTTTAATACACCTGGTTGAAGATATCCAAAAAGAAACCGGCCTTGACCTGCTTGAAGCTGTCAGAATCGCCTTAACCAAAGTTATTGGCGCCTACGCCATAGTTATTATGAGTGCCGACGAGCCTGATGCTTTAATAGCCGCACGTAAAGGCAGTCCAATGGTAATTGGCGTTGGCAAGGGCGAATACTTTATCGCATCAGATGCTACACCTATTGTTGAATATACCAAAAACGTTATCTACTTAAATGATAATGAAATTGCCTATATCCACCGCGATCAACTACTGATCAAGAATACCAATAACAACAATGTGCAAACTCCATATATCGAGGAGTTGGATATGAAGTTAGAGGCACTTGAAAAAGGTGGCTATGACCATTTCATGCTAAAAGAGATCAACGAGCAGCCACGTTCTATTCGCGATTGTTTGCGTGGCCGGATCTATCCCGCTCAGGGAAAGATCCAGCTGGGTGGGTTGCAGGAGTACAAGGAAAAGCTTAAAATGGTCGACCGCATCATTATTGTTGCCTGCGGCACCTCATGGCACGCCGGCCTGGTTGGCGAATACCTGATAGAGGAGTACGGACGTGTACCGGTTGAGGTTGAATATGCTTCAGAATTTAGGTACCGTAATCCTATCATCACCCATAAAGATATTGTAATAGCCATTTCGCAATCGGGCGAAACTGCCGATACCATGGCAGCGCTTGAAATTGCTAAAGAACGTGGCGCTACCATTTTTGGGATCTGCAACGTGGTGGGTGCATCCATTCCGCGGATCACCGATGCGGGCGCTTATACCCATGCCGGCCCCGAGATCGGCGTAGCATCAACCAAAGCATTTACCGCGCAGGTAACTGTTTTAACGCTGATTGCATTTTATATTGCCCAGCAACGCGGCACGATGAGCCAAAGCAAACTGATAGAATTTTTAACAGAGTTGGATGGTATCCCTGCTTTAGTTGAACGCACCCTGTTGTGTAATGACCATGTTGAAGAAATAGCGGCACGTTTTAAAGATTCGAACAACTGTTTGTTCCTTGGTCGTGGCAGTTCATTCCCGGTAGCGTTAGAGGGCGCTTTAAAGCTTAAGGAAATCTCTTACGTACATGCCGAGGGCTATCCGGCGGCCGAAATGAAACACGGCCCTATCGCCTTAATTGATGCCGATCTGCCGGTGATATTTATCGCCACCAAAAACTCATCGTATGAGAAAGTGGTGAGCAATATACAGGAAGTAAAGGCCCGCGGCGGCCACGTTATTGCCATTGTTACCGAAGGCGATACCGAAGTGCGCGACATGGCCGAATACGTGATTGAAATACCACAAACCGACGACGCCTTTGTGCCGTTGCTGGCCACCATACCACTACAATTATTAGCTTACCACATAGCCCTGATGCGCGGTTGCAATGTCGACCAACCACGTAACCTGGCTAAATCGGTAACGGTGGAATAGTTTTTAAGTCCATGGTCGATGGTCCATAGTCCATAGTGAAAGCCGCTTCGGGAATATCGAAGCGGCTTTTCTATTTTACCAAAAATAAACTATCGACTATGGACCATGGACTATCGACCAATAATATAATATCACTACCTTTACATAGATTATATCTATATCATGACAATAACACAGTTAGAATACATTGTGGCGGTTGATACATACCGCAGTTTTGTTGCCGCGGCCGACAAATGTTTTGTTACCCAGCCCACCCTAAGTATGCAGGTGCAAAAGCTGGAAGATACACTGGGCGTAAAACTTTTCGACCGCAGCAAGCAGCCCGTAACGCCTACTGAAATTGGTATAGATATCATTCAGCAGGCGCGCGTACTGCTGGCTGAAAGCGAGAAGATCAAAGAGATCGTATCCGACCGCCAGAAAGAACTAAGCGGCGAACTAAAGCTGGGCATCATCCCCACGGTGGCGCCCTATATATTGCCCAAGATCCTGAATGGCTTTATTGAAAAATATCCGCAGGTAAAACTGATAGTGTGGGAGCAAACTACCGAGCAGATCATCCAGCAGCTAAAACTGGGCACGCTTGATTGCGGCATTTTGAGCACCCCCCTGCATGAAAGCAGCCTGATAGAGATCCCCGTGTTTTACGAAAACTTTGTGGCCTACGCCAGCAAGCATAGCAAACTGTACAAAAAGAAAACCATTAACCCCGACGATATTGATATGGAAGAGATCTGGGTGCTGAACGAGGGGCATTGCATGCGCGAGCAGGTGCTGAACATTTGCCAGCGACGTAAGTCGACACAGGGGTTTCAGCACTTTGAGTATAACACCGGCAGTGTCGAGACGCTTAAACGCATGGTCGACCAAAATAACGGCGCCACCATACTGCCCGAACTGGCCCTGGCCGACCTGACCGAAAAGCAGCTTGACCGCGTACGCTACTTCAAACAACCCGAACCCGCCCGCGAAGTAAGCATCGTTATCCAGCGCAACTACCTGAAGCGCCGTATGATCGAAGCCCTTAAAACCGAGATCCTGGAGTTTGTTCCTAAACGCATGAAGAATAAAAAGAAGAAAGAGGTGATGGAGTTTTAGGGTGGTGGGTGCCTTGGTGATGAGTAGCGAGTGGCCAGTGGTGAGTGTTGATTGGCTATTAAAGATTGGTTATTAAAGATTAAAGATTGGGTCTGCCGCGTGATAAGCCCAAGCACCTATTATCCAAAACAGGGTGTCACCCTGAGGCACTCGAAGGGCGAGCGCATGGCCTTAACGAAGTTCATTCACTTACTGCCAACTTAAAACTGCCTACTAAACGGGCGTTGCCTGCGGCCCGGGCTGTCCATTCATACGCGCACAAGGCGTTAGGCGCCGCCTGCCCTGAGGCCCTCGAAGGGGGCCGGTATCCATTTCCATCCCTAACGCGGGTCGCTGACCACAAGAGCGCTGTCCTCCTGAGGTTCTCGAACCTGCCTGCGGCTGGCAGGGGATCGGCGGGCAAAGGCCCACGCTCATACTTCGACGCGGCTCAGTATGACACCCATTTGTAACTGTCCGTCCGCATTCCCCCGGACACCTTTCGGACGGTCGGACAACTCCAATAAAAATAAATTATTAAAGATATTTCTTTATATCAAAGATTATTCTTTATATTTGTAGTGAATATAACTCTCTGCATCCCGACAGCCATCGGGACTACATTATTTTAAGGTGTCCGTCCGTCCGTTTTGTCCTGCATCTTTTGCGGACGGACACCTACCACTAACATAACTACATAGTTGCACATCAAACATGCAACCAAAGCCACTTACCTGTAGGTAGGCTGTAGGAGGGGTATTTTCTAAAAATCTTGCACTTTTTAAAACTTATCATATATGAACACAGAACTAAACAAAACCGATCCCCATGCGGTATTTGCCAGTTTGCAAGCCGAATGCAAGCAATGGCAAGAGGATCAGCAAAACCTCGAAAACAGCGACGACCTGTTTAAAATCCGCAGTGCCAACACCTGGCTTGCCGAAGCTGCAACCCACCAAGTACCTAAAATGCTGTTTGATAAATTTTGGTACGAGGGCGAACTCTGCATCATGTTTGCCGATAGCAATTTGGGCAAATCCATATTGGCGGTACAAATTGCCAACTCTATTAATCGCGGTGCGCCTATCTCGCCGTTCCAGTTTGAAGCCGAGCCACAACCTGTATTGTATTATGATTTCGAGCTAACCTCAAAACAACTGGAAGCGCGTTACAGCCATGAGTTTGCAGACCATTACATTTTCAGGGACGACTTGTATCGGGGCCAGCTTAACGACATGGAACTGCCCGAGGGTTTTACCAACTTTAACCAGTACCTAAACCATGCCTTAGAACGTTCCATCGTGCAAACCAAAGCAAAGGTTATTGTTATTGACAACATTACCTATTTAGGTACCGAGAACGAACAGGCTAAAGATGCCCTGCCATTAATGAAGCACCTAAAGGCGTTAAAAACCAAGTATGATCTATCCATATTGGTATTGGCCCACACGCCAAAGCGTGATATGGCGCAAGCCATTACCCGTAATGATTTGCAGGGCAGTAAAATGCTGATGAACTTTTGCGATAGCTCATTTGCCATCGGCGAGAGCCAGAACGATACCAGCCTGCGCTACCTTAAACAAATAAAACAGCGTAATACCGAGCAGGTTTACGGGCCCGATAAGGTTTGCCTGTTTACCATCACCAAGCCGCATAACTTTTTGCAATATGAGTTTTTGGCTTTCGGTAAAGAGTGGGATCACCTGAGCAAGCAACGCGAAGTGCTGAACGATTCGCTGATTGAACGCGCTACCGAGCTAAAGATGGAAGGCAAAAGCCTGCGCGAAATTGCCAAAGACATGGGCATAACCCATCAAAAGGTTGACCGGCTGATCAAAGCCGCATCAAACAGAAGGCTGTTACCCACCATGTAAATCGCAAGTGTCCGTCCGTCCGCCATACAGGTACATTCGGACGAACGGACACCCAATTACACCACGTCACCCCAATGACGCTTATTATCAAATGACTACTGACCATTAAACATTAACACACCATGCCCACTTACCGTTACACCCTTGAACCTTACAAAAATTCAAAATCGCGCTACTCTTGCCCGGATTGCGAAGCGCCTAAAAAGTTTACCCGCTACATTGATACTGAAACCAACCTGCATCTTGCCGACCATGTTGGCAAATGCGACCGCGAAGAAAGCTGCGGCTACCACTTTACGCCCAAACAATTCTTTGAGGCCCATCCCAAAAACTTTAAACTACCCCAACCACGGAAAATTAAGCCTGCGCCGGTATTGTTAAGGCCCGGCTTTATCCCTAAAAAGCTTTATCAAAAATCGTTAAAACATTATGAAAAGAACGACTTTGTAGAATACCTATCCGGTTTGTTTGACAGGAAAACCCTTGATAACCTTATTGAAGATTACCATATAGGCACCGCCAAGCACTGGCCGCACGCTACCATATTTTGGCAGGTTGACCGTAAAGCCAACGTACGCACCGGCAAAATAATGCTGTACGACCCGTACACCGGCAAGCGGGTAAAGCAGCCCTACGCGCATATCGCCTGGGTACACACCTTACTTAAAGAGCCTGATTTTAACCTGAAACAATGTTTTTTTGGCGAGGATCTGATATACCCCGGCTGTAAACAAATTGTAGCCATTGTTGAAAGCGAAAAGACCGCCGTTATTGCCGCGGGCTTTATGCCCGACTACATTTGGGTAGCAGCAGGCAGTTTAGAGGGATTGACCTACGAGAAATGCCGCGTACTGCACGGCATGGATGTAATACTGTTCCCCGATGCCGATGCTTATCCAAAATGGGAAGCAAAAGCAAAGCAGCTCCGTATTAAACTACCAGGCACCCGTTTTGGCATAGCCGATTATTTAGCCGACGTGCCCCCGGAACAACGCACCCCGGGCATGGACATAGCCGATTGGCTGATAGCCACACAACAACCAGAACCCGCCCCAATGCCAACAACGCTATCCACGCCAGGCATTGTAGAAGGTGAGGAAGATCTGGCGGAGATTAACAAGAAGTAGAATAGGTTAGGTGTCCGTTCGTCCGAAATGGGTTGTGGGGTGGACGGACGGACAGTGAGTTAATTGATAATTCTAGATACTCGATGTCTTTTAGGCACTAAATTAATTAGACTTAATGTGATTTTTACGCCGAATTATGGTTACATAATGTCACTTTATGTAATCATTTTGTCCAATTTATGTGAATTATGCGCCAAAAATGATTGCTAAATGTGTGTTATTCTAATAGTTTCCGTTAAACAATAAATAAATAAATAAAGCAATATTTTTTCCTAAATATCTGATAATTAGAGTATTAATTAAAATAAATTTAAGAAAAAACTAGATTTAGTTTCTGAGATTTAAAAAAAATTAAAAAATATATTTTTAATTAATTGTAAAAATTAATTAATGATTATATTTGCATACACAATAAACGGAAACAAAAAGCCTCCGAGATTGCGACTCTCAGAGGCTGAACTACCATACAAATGAAGTTTATTGGTATTTATTACTTACTCTTTGAAGAGCTAGGCACCTACAACTGCGCCCTTATAAAGGCCGAAACTACAAAAAAATTATTGCATTTTAAAATTTATCTCAAAATAGTTTTTGTGTTATAATTTTTTTGTGGTTTTTTTATCTCCGGCGGTGTTAACAATGCACCCGTATAACTATACATTTGCCGTGGCGATAATATAACTACAGGCTAAAATGTTATAACTTTTTTCAACGCTTCAAGATCGCTAGGGTCATCTTGTCTATGTATCATGCTATGGCAATTAGAACACAATACGGTAAAGTCATCCATGACATTTAGTTTGACCTTATCGCCCGTTAAGCTTGAAACAGGTACAAGGTGATGTGCTTCAATAAATTTTTCACCTAATACACCATACCCCTTTATAAAGTTAAACTCGCACGCTTTACATTTGTAGCCTTGTTTTTCCTTGACTTTTTTTGACAAGGTATTATTTCTTTCAATTCTTTTGTGGAATCTAAATCTTCGTAAATTTTCAATTCCTTCATAATAATCATCGTCTTGTTCGTATTCAACATCCGTAGTTGGCAAACCTTCATTATAGGAGATAAGCTCATATACTTTTAAGATTTCCGTAATGTCAGTTTGCAGCTCTTGATCACTAGGTAAAGTACCAGAGCTGTAAAACTTGGATATAATATTTCCAGCCGTGTACAGCGTAGCATAAACAGATTTTGTTGTTTTAAATTTTTTTAAAATAATTGGTTCAGTATCAAATCCTGTCGGAATTAGTTTTATTTGAGCCTTGAACTCCTTCGCCTTCAATTGTAAGATATCTTCTCTTCGGCTTTTTCTTTATATTTAAGTTTGTTTACGATAGTCGTTACGCCTTGATTTAAAGAAAGGTAAAATCCTGACATATCATCCCTAAACAAGAAAACTGGATAATAACCTGATTGCGCGGATTGTGTTACTAAAATATCAAAAATGGCAATCCATAATATTGCAGGTAGGCCGCCGACGCCTACAGTACCTTTAACCTTATATCGTTCGACCTCTACAATTACTTTTTCAATTTCTTTAGGCAAGCCTATCGTAATAAGCTTCTTTAGCTCGTGGCTAGGAAGTTTGAGCTTATAAGCATCTGGATAATCAGTAATTATTTTCTGGAATAGCTGTCTCACTTATATTCTATTAGGTTGTACAATATAGGTATAAGTTATGAAAATATAAATACATCCGTCCGCCCCGTCCGTTTTGTCCCACTCCTTTGCGGACGGACACCCACCCGCGTTAGTGATTGAAGCGGATACCGGCCTGTGGCTAATGCCTCGCGCAGTATGAGTGTAAAGCACGGGCCCCGATTAAAATCGGGGCAACGCCATAATAGCCCGCCTCATCAAAAAGTCATTAGCATGACAAACCATGTCGGTTGGTTTTAGTAATTTTGTTACTCGTATAACGCGCCATGACTATTACTAAAGAACAAGTACTGCAAGCTTTAAGCAATGTTGAGGAGCCCGACCTGAAAAAGGACCTGGTTACCCTGAACATGATCCAGGATATCGTGATAGACGGCAACCGCCTTAGCTTCTCGGTTATCCTGACTACGCCTGCCTGCCCCCTTAAAGCGCTGATAGAGAACGCCTGCCGCAATGCCATAGGCCACTTCATCAGCAAAGATATTGAGGTGAGTATCAACATGACATCGCGCGTTACTACGCAGAAGAACACCGGTGTGCCGGGGGTTAAAAACATCATAGCGGTAGCAAGTGGCAAGGGTGGCGTGGGTAAAAGCACCGTCGCGGTAAACCTGGCGCTGGGCCTGGCAAAAAGCGGCGCTAAAGTGGGGCTGATAGATGCCGATATCTACGGGCCAAGCATCCCCATTATGTTCGGCTTAGAAGGCGCGCGCCCAAAAGCCAGCACGGTAGACGGTAAAACCCGTATTGAACCTATTGAGAAATATGGTATAAAACTGCTGTCGATAGGTTTCTTTACCGACCCTAACCAACCCGTGCCATGGCGCGGGCCAATGGTGTCGACCGCTGTAAAACAACTATTTAATGATGCCGACTGGGGCGACCTGGACTACCTGGTAGTAGACCTGCCGCCCGGTACCGGCGATATCCATATCACCATCACGCAGACGTTCCCGGTTACGGGGGCGGTTATTGTTACCACTCCGCAAGCCGTAGCGCTGGCCGATGCTAAAAAGGGGATCGGTATGTTCTTGATGGAAAGCATAAACGTACCGCTGTTGGGCATTGTTGAAAACATGGCCTACTTTACCCCTGCCGAGCTGCCGGATAACAAGTATTATATCTTCGGCCAGGGTGGCGGCAAGAAACTGGCCGAGCAGTTGGAGGTTCCGTTTTTAGGCGAGATCCCACTGATAAAAGGCATCAGCGACAGCGGCGACGCGGGTAAACCCATCGTGTTAAATGAAGAGCATGAGCTAATGGTTAACGCCTTTACCGAGATGGCAAACCGTGTGGCGCAACAAATCTCGATCAATAATGCGCAAGTATTATCTGGAGATATTATAAATAATTAATAACTTTACTTATAAATTAGTAAAAATGAGTTTATTAGAAAGGGTAGAAGCAGCGTTGGATTCGATAAGGCCATATCTGGAAACAGATGGCGGCAATGTATCGGTTGAGGAGATAACACCCGAAGGCATAGTTAAACTGAAACTATTGGGGTCGTGCGGGTCATGCCCCATGAGTATCATGACGCTTAAAGCCGGTATTGAAGGTGCCATTATGAAAGCCGTGCCCGAAATTACCGGTATTGAGGCCATTAACTTAACCGATATTGATGATCCGGATGCTGTATTGCCGGAAAATTTGCGCTAAGTAATGTTAAGTATTGTTAAATTGCTATCCACATGGCGGCAGTACTATTTAGTTTAAAAACTAAAAACTATTTTTACCCGTTGATAGTAATTATAGCAAAGGCTTGGTAGCATAATGAAATACCTTTTTGGCATATTATTTTTATTGATAACTGTAACCGCATTCGCGCAGCAAACAGAACGCCCGCTGGTGCAGTTTAGTGGCGTTACTCACAATGCCGACAGCGCCAAGGTTATTGTGCCCTACGTAAACGTTACCAACGTTACCACCCATAAACAGGTTTTTATTGCCAATTACGAGGGCTACTTCTCATTCGTGGCGCATGAGCAGGATACCATCCGCTTTAGCAGTGTGGGCTATAACCCCGTTACCATAGTTTTGCCGGCCAATGTAGTTACCAAAAGTGTAGTGATGGACATACTGCTTAAACCGCAGATCATTAACCTGCCGGTGTTCAGGGTATTCCCATGGGCCACTACAGATGAGTTCAGGAAAGATTTCTTGTCGATGAAAGTAGCTGATGATGATTTGGAGATAGCCCGTAAGAACCTTACCCCGGCGTCTATCCGCGCGTTAGAAGCTTCTATGCCGCACTATGGCAATGAGGGCATCAACGTACAGGACATGCACAACAGTATAGTCAATTCGCACTCTATTGTTAATCCGTTGCTTAACCCGTTTGCCTGGGGCAGCCTGATCAGGGATATCGCCGCGGGGGATAAGTCGTCTTCTAATTAGTCTGTAACTAGTCTATAGTCCGAAGTCTTTAGATTTTACTTACGACTCAAGACTACCGACTTTAGACTAACCTCTACCGTCCTTTTTTAACTGCCGGGAATTTCATTTTATACTCCACATCCACAATACCTTTAGAGATATCGTTCAGCTTTTTTTCAAGCAGGCGTTTGCGCAGCGGGCTAAGTTTATCAAGAAACAGCTTACCTTCTATATGGTCGTATTCGTGCTGGATAATGCGGGCAGCCATACCAGAGTAGGTTTCTTCATGGTGCTTCCAGTCTTCGTCGTAATAAGAGATCTTAATATTAGGCTTACGCGATACGTCTTCACGGATATCCGGGATACTCAGGCATCCTTCGTTAAACGACCATTCATTGCCCGATTCTTCCAGGATCTGCGCGTTAATAAATACCTTTTTGAAATCCTTTAGCTCGGGCTCGTCATCGTCAAAAACCGAAGCGTCTATCACAAACAAACGCATAGAGATCCCCACCTGTGGGGCAGCCAAACCAACGCCGCGGGCAGCATACATGGTTTCAAACATGTCCTCGCATAATTGTTTGATATGCGGATACTCGACAGGCTCAATAGCTATGGCTTTTCTTCGCAGAACCGGGTCGCCGTATGCAATAATAGGTAGTTTCATAAATACAAAATTACAGCTTTATTGCTTAGGCTCAAATAGTAGCGTCATCATTTTACTTTCATCAAATATTTCATTGCTGATGTCAAGCAGCTGATCGGCCGTTACTTTATTAATTTTCTCGAATAATTGCGGCAGGGTATCCACATAATTGAAGTCGATCAGGCTTTTAGCCATGGATATGATCAGGCTCATGCGGTTCTCTTCGGCAAGTGCTATCTGGCCTATAAACTTTTGCTTGTTTTGATGCAATTGCAGCGTACCAAGCTTTTGTTCGCGCAACTTCTTAAGTTCCTTGTGTACCAGATTAGTAGCTTTCTCTGCCTTTTCGGTATCGGTACCAAAGTAAATGGAAAAGATGCCGGTATCGGTAAGCGCGGTATAATTTGACTCGACGGTATAGGCAATGCCGTGTTTCTCGCGGATCTCCAGGTTTAAGCGGTTACTCATGCCCATACCACCAAGCAGGTTATTTAATAATAACAACCCCGTTTTATTTGGGTGCGATGATGAATACGCCTGGTTACCTATAATGCAATGCGTTTGCGAGATAGGCTTATGGATGATCTGGCTGCCGCCGATGTTAGCGTTGGGTGTTACCCTGCTCTTTTGGTTATAATTAGGCGCTATGTTGCCGAAATACTTATCGCCCAGCTTAGTCACCTTTTTAAAATCATAATCGCCAATAACCGCGAAAATGATCTCGTTGGTGTTATAGTTAGCCACTATAAATTGCTGCATATCATCGCGGCTTAGCGTGCCAACGGTTTCAGTAGTACCGAGTATGTTTTTTCCTATCGGGTGGTCTTTAAACAGCAGTTCCTCAAAATCATCCTGGATAGCTTCTTCGGGCTGGTCAAGGTATGATGCTATTTCATCCTGGATCACGCCGCGCTCTTTCTCCAGTTCGTCCTCGGGGAAGGTAGAGTGAAATACAATATCTTCAAACAGGTCAATGGTACGTTCAAGGTACGGGTTTAAAAACGACGCGTGGATACAGGTATACTCCTTGGTGGTGTAAGCGTTCAGGTCGGCGCCTACTACTTCAAGACGGTTAAGGATCTGATTGGTGCCGCGACGTTCTGTTTCTTTAAACAGCAGGTGCTCAATAAAATGTGCTAATCCTTCCTGGTGCGGCAACTCATCGCGCGAGCCGGCATTAACCAGCAGGCAGCAATGCGTAACCGCCGAGGGCGCGTATTTATACATTACCCGGATGCCGTTGGATAGGGTGTAGAGCTGGTATTCCATCATTGGGTGGCAAAGATAGGGAATTAGGGCGTAGAATGAGTGTCCGGCCTTCCGACGCTGTCCGTGCCTTAAGCGGACGGACACTTTATTGTTGCCCTCCCGCAACCATAGCCCATACGATTAGTGCGCTTACTAAAACACCTATTATCAAAGGTACCCATATTGGTCTTGCTCGATAAAAAGTTGAGTTGCCTATAAATCGCGGCCATAAAACAGACTCAATAATCGCAGCCGCGGCCAAACCAAAAAGATATGCCGGAGCACTATATGAGCTTGAATTTAAAGCTTGAGTTATTAAAACCTGAACGGTCATAAAAGTTATGCCAAACACAATCGCCCATATCACGCCTGCTTTATTCTTAATTTTTTGGCAATTGATAGCCAGCATTACAGAGCCAAAAACAACACTAAACAATATGGTAAAAACGTATATCGCCCGCTTTGAATAAAAATAAGGAGCATCAGTATCTTCAACTATATTGTGTTTGTATTTATTGTTAAAAACACCATAACCAATATTAGGTGCCAAGGCATTTTCACGTTGCGCTGCTAGATCTTCATTGATAACCTTCAATTCCTCGTCAGAAAACACAACATCGCGGTTTTGCAATTCAGCCATCGATGCTTCTATTGTTTCAGGCAAATACTTTTGGCGATTTTCTATCCGTTCTTCTAATTCTTGGTCAGATAGTTTGGATGCAGTATAATTAAAACGATCATTCATAGTGTATACGGTTTAGTTCTTAAATATATAATGTTTAGTGCGATATTTAAAAATAGCATCGCTTAAAATAAGCACATTTATTACTTTAATTTAAAAATATAGCTTAGGTAATATTATATTTAAACCTGACTAAGTTATCAGGTAACAAAACAGGTGTCCGGGTTGTCCAATGTGGCCGGGTAATTGCCGGACGGACACCCTTAATAATATAACGATGAACATAAAAATAGCCGACCTCGAATTTGAGCCACTGATCTCTGCCGAAGAGATCCAAAACCGTATCAAAGAAATTGCCGCCGAGCTTAACACTGATTACAAAGACAAGGCCCCCATATTTGTAGGCGTACTTAATGGCTGCTTTATGTTTATGGCCGACCTGTTAAAGCAGATCAATGTGCCATGCGAAGTTGCTTTTACTAAGCTATCTTCTTACCATGGTGGCATTAGCAGTTCGCGCCGCATAAGCGATGATTTTGACCTGCTGGTTGATATCACTAACCGCCATATAGTATTAGTTGAAGACATTGTTGACACCGGCAACACGCTTGATTACCTGGTAGCCAAGCTAACCCATCGTAAACCAACCTCCATAACCGTATGTGCCCTTCTGCTAAAACCCGATGCCATTATATACCCGGTTGAAGAACTTAGGCATGTCGCCTTTAACATCCCCAATGAGTTTGTGGTAGGTTACGGTTTGGATTATATGGAGTTGGGCAGAAACTTGGATGGGATTTATAAGCGGGTGGTGTGACGCTTGTCAACTTTATATGTCATTGCGAGCGGTAGCGTGGCAATCGCACGGAGAAAAGTATGCGCTATTCATCGTACCAATCCTGGCTTAAATCATTCCAATCGGGATTTTCAAAATTAATTAAATTAACTTTTGTTTTTCGGGGACCGGCTTTCAATTGTTTTTCTCTGGCTATGGCATCCTGTACCCATTGATATTCTGCATAATAAACCAGCTTATTACAAGCGTATTTTTTTGTGAAGCCATCATTTGTTCCTTGTTTATGATCCCAAACTCTACTTTGGATGTCATTGGTCACTCCGGTATATATTACGGTATTTCCTTTATTGGTAAGCAAATAGACGTAATATACATGGATTTTAAACATTACGTAAGTTAAGCTTATTAGTTAATAGCACAAAAAGCTTTGCAGCGTGCGATTGCTTCGTCGTTCCTCCTCGCAATGACAAAAAGAAGCGTTTCCTCCGCTGTTTGTGTCCTCACAAACAGCAAACACATTGTTGTCTGTGAGGACACAGACAACGGGACGGGGTTAGGCTTCCTCTACTTCCAACATCGCACCTAACAACTCCACCGCTTCATCAATACCCATCACACCTTCAATACTTAGGCGCAGTGTATCCTTCACTTCTTTTAAATTGGTGCGGCGGGGGTTGGCTTGCACAAAGTTAAGCACGTTGCGGAAAGCGGCCGTTTCAAAATACGGCGATTGCTGGTTGGTAATAAAGTAGCCGCGCAGTACGCCTTTTTTTAACGAGATCTTCTCGAAGCCGATGGCCCGGCCCGTCCATTGCAGCCGCATGGTGTTCAGCAGGTCGTTAACCTGGGCGGGGATGGGCCCAAAGCGGTCGTGCAACTGCTGCTGAAACGCCTGTAGTTCGGCTTCGTTCTCCAGTTTCGACAATTCCGAATATAAGTTATACCGCTCTGACAGGCTGGTTACATATTCATTGGGGATCAAGATCTCTAAATCGGTATCTATCTGCGTAAACGCGATGAACGGCCGCGGCTTATCATCAGGGAACAGTCCCTTAAATTCGTCGTCTTTTAGCTCATGGATGGCTTCATCCAGTATCTTATGGTACATCTCGAAGCCTATCTCGGCAATAAAGCCGCTTTGTTCGGCGCCCAGCAGGTTACCGCTGCCGCGGATGTCCAGGTCGCGCATAGCTACGTTAAAGCCGCTGCCCAGGTCGCTAAATTCTTCAATGGCGCTCAGGCGTTTTCGGGCCTCGTTGGTCAGCGTAGATAGCGGCGGACTCAGCAGGTAACAATAGGCCTTTTTATTGCTGCGACCAACGCGGCCGCGCATCTGATGCAGGTCGCTCAGGCCAAACATGTGGGCGTGGTTAATAATAATGGTATTAGCGTTGGGGATATCCAAACCGGCTTCGATAATTGTTGTGGCAACCAGTACATCATACTCGTTGTTCACAAATTTAAGCATCACGTCTTCCAGCGCGTCGCCCTCTAATTGCCCGTGTGCTATACCCACGCGCGCGCCGGGCACTAGCTTATGGATCATGCCCCCCAGTTGCGGCAGATCATTAACTCGGTTATGGATAAAGAACACCTGCCCGTTGCGCTCCAATTCAAACTCGACGGCTTCTTTTATCAGCTTATCGTTAAATACATGCAGCTCGGTAACTACCGGCTGGCGGTTTGGCGGCGGGGTTGATATGATAGAAAGATCGCGCGCGCCCATCAGCGAAAAATGCAGGGTACGGGGGATAGGGGTAGCGGTTAAGGTAAGCGTATCAACATTGGCGCGCATTTGCTTAAGCTTCTCTTTGGTGCTTACGCCAAATTTTTGCTCCTCATCAATGATCATCAGGCCAAGGTCCTTAAACTTTACGTCCTTGCTCACCAGGCGGTGCGTACCGATGATGATATCTACCTTGCCTTCCTTCAGTTTCTCTAAAGTCGCCTTGATCTGCTTGCTTGACTTGAAACGGTTAACGTAATCAATATTGCAGGGGAACCCTTTCAGGCGGTCGCTAAACGTTTTATAGTGTTGGGCCGCTAATATGGTGGTCGGCACTAATATCGCCACTTGCTTACTATCAGCAACGGCTTTAAACGCTGCGCGGATAGCCACCTCGGTCTTGCCAAAACCCACGTCACCGCAAATCAGGCGGTCCATAGGATGTGGGGCTTCCATATCCTTCTTAAAGTCGGAAGTGGCTTTTTCCTGGTCGG
>JAQBOP010000065.1 GCA_028287975.1 Mucilaginibacter sp.
GATGAACTGGGGATGCAGGAGTGGCTAACGTTTGCCGCGGCGTATGCTCAAGACATAAATTATTTTGGACTAACAGACAGCGACCACCCGCAAGGAGATTGGGCACAGTTTTTTATTGAAGATAAAGATGCCATAACAACTTTCCTGGCGCAGGCTCAACAGAAAATAAAAAACGCGCAGCTTGATTTCCCGGACTCATCCATTCAATCGGATATAGAACCGCACCTGGCGCTGTTTATGTGCTTTATCCTGTTGTTGCAGCATTCAAAGGATGCGTTAAACCTGTTTACCGGGCGGCACCTTGATTTTTATTACAAGCAGGTACTTCAACTGCGCAACCGGCCCGAAGTACCCGATAAAGTACACGTGATATTTGAGCTTGCCCGTAACCTGCAGCTCTTTGGATTGCCCGCAGGTACAGCATTAGATGCAGGAAAAGACAATAGTGCCAAGCCGTTGCCGCTTATTTACAAAACCAATAATGAACTTGCCGTAAATAGTGCCACCATAGCCGCTATGAAAAGCTTTTACCAATCGGCAGCAGATAAGAAGATCTACTATGCCGATGTCACTTTTTCTGCGGATGGATTAGGCACACCTTTTAAAGACCCTGTACCTAAATGGAACCCGTTTGGTAATAAAGATGCCAATGACCAAGTAGCATGGCCAACGGCTGCAATAGGTTTCGCGTTTGCATCAAAAGTATTATTGCTTAGCGAGGGGACCCGTACCATAACACTTACCTTAAGTTTCAGTACACCGCCGGGTGCCTTAGTACCGGATGATCTCGTAGCGGCATTTAAGGTTTTTTTCACATCGGATAAAGACTGGTTGCAGGCAGATTTTGCAGCGACTACGCCAATCCAAATCACATCGTCAGGAGGGGTATACCAGCTTATTGTTACGGTAAATTTACCGGTTAAGGCCGCGGCGGTGGTGCCTTATAATCAAACTATACATAAAGAAAATTACCAGACCGATAGCCCGGTGGTGCGCTTGTTGATGAATGTGCAGGATGATAAATCGTTTGCTATTTACCAGGCCCTTTCAAAAGCGGTAGTTACTAAAGTGCAGATCGACGTGGATGTTAAAGGAATGAAAAATCTGGCTGTCGAAAACGATAATGGTAAACTTGACGCGTCAAAGCCCTTCCTGGCATTTGGCCCGCAGCCCAAGGTAGGATCGAACTTGTACATTGGCAGCGCGGAGATCTTCCAGAAAAAATGGAGCGAGATCATACCCAATATCCAATGGAAAAACGTACCAAACGATCTTAAGAAATATTACTATTGCTATCGTAAAAATTATCTCCTTGAAAACTTTAGTCAAACGGCATATAATCTTACATCCGACACAGATGTCACCCCTGCCACGGACGATAGTACTGACGGTGGATTGATCATTACCGGTGCAGACAGCTTTACCGCGGCGGCCACCTATTTACGGGACGGCGCATGGTATCCAACCAGTGCTGCAGACAGCGGGATAAAAATATTTACAACGCCATTCACGTTAAAACCGGATGGAGTAAGCCAGGCTGTATCCGGGAATTCATATTTTATTAATCAATACGTTTATTTTTCTTCGGATAAATACAGTTATAACACGCAGGCGCAAAAGGCAGTGGTGCAGCAGTATGTAACGCCAATGCAGGTAGCCATGCCATTTTTGGGGTTTTCCGGCTTTTCGGGGATTACCTCAAACGTCCAAACCAAAACAGAAAATTTTTCGGCAGGGGTTAAGGATAATTATATCCGGGTTACTTTAACACAGGATTTTTTGCATGACCTTTACCCGCAGATCTTTGCCGTAGCAATGACTAAAGGGAAGAGTTTCCTGATCCCCAAAGCGCCATATACACCTGAAATTGCCGCCCTAACGGTAGACTACAAAGCATCCGAAACCAATGATGTAAGTACGCTCACCAATTTATTGGTACAAACTACGCCGCCAACAAGCACTAACAGCACAAAATTGCTGAATGATTATGTGAGCCGCGATGTTCAATTCTTTCATGAAACACCTTTCGGGCAGTCTGAACAGCATGTTTTCTTAAAGAGCCAATATTCCGGGCTGATCGATACAACTATTACCATGTTGCCTAAGGTGCCGGATGTAGCGGGATTTTACATAGGCATAGCCAATATTCCTACCGGTTCAATAGCGAGTATTCTTTTCCAGGTGGCCGAGGGCAGTGAAGACGCCATGGCCCCTTCATTTACAGATACTTTATTCCCGGTATGGTATTTCCTTTCAGGGAACGAGTGGCTGCCTGTCAGTAAAAACAACATCATCAGTAATGACACTAATAACCTGTTACGGTCGGGGATCATTAAGTTCCTGATCCCCGATGCTGCCACAACAAGTAATACTTTTTTAAACCAGGGACTTACCTGGCTGGCTGTCGAACTGCCTACCGGTTTAAGCGTCGATTCGGTTTGTAAATTTATAAATGTGCAGATCCAGGCTGCACAGGCACAGTTTGCAGATAATGGCAATGAGCTATCGCACCTGCAAAGTGGCTTGCCGCCGGCGACTATCAGCAAGCTAACAAACCGTTTGCCTCAAATAAAATCTGTTACACAGCCTTACGCCTCATTCGGTGGCAGCCTGCCCGAAAACGATACCGCGTTTACTTTAAGGGTAAGCGAGCGCTTGCGGCATAAACACCGGGCCATTGATATCTGGGATTATGAGCATTTGGTGATGGGCCAGTTCCCCCAGGTGTACCGGGTTAAATGCCTTAACCATACTAATGATGATTACGAAGTAGCTCCCGGTAGTGTTAGGGTGGTGGTGATCCCGGATATCCGTAACCAAAATAGTTTCGACCCCTTTCAACCAAGAGTAAGCAAGAATATATTAAGCGAAATAACAAAATACCTTGCCGGCCTTAACAGTATGCATATTGATCTTAACACGATCAATCCTGATTATGAAGAGATCAAGCTTGATTTTAAGGTAAAATTTTATGCCGGGTATGATGAAAATCTATACGCTATACAGCTTAATACCGACCTGATCAATTACCTGTCGCCATGGGCATTTAACCGCAACGCGGATATCGACTTTGGCGGCACCTTATACAAAAGCGTAGTGATCCGCTTTATCGAAGAACTGTCTTATGTGGATTACATAGCCGATTTTAAGATGTATTTCACCAAAAGCGGCGTTGCCGATCCGGATATTTTAGCGCCCGAAAACTCGAAAGCTATCCTGGTATCGGCTAAACAACACCTCATTGATACAAAAAATATACCCGTTTGCTGATGAGTGATACTTTAACCATATCGAAAGAAATTGAAGATAAGCTTCAGCCCGAGTTTAGCAAACTAAGGCAAGAGGGTATGCAGCATATTCTTGAGCTGGCCAGCGCCATATGGACCGATTATAACGTTCATGACCCGGGGATAACCACGCTGGAGATGTTGTGTTACGCGCTTACAGATCTCAATTATCGTGTCGCGCTTCCTGTCGAAAATATACTGGCTGTTGAGAAAAACAATACCGACAATATGCATGCGCAGTTTTTGTCGGCCATTAAAATATTACCCGGTTATCCGACAACTCCCGACGATTATCGTCAATTATTTGTAAGGATCGACGGTATAAGGAACGCGTGGATCAGCAAATCGGTGCATAGCATCATTGCCAATTATAAACAGCCTGATGGTAAACCTTTATTACACTATGCCACACCCGGCGAAACCCCGGTGGCCAATGAAGAAATAGAATTTGACCTGAAAGGCATTAATAATATCCTGATTGATTTTGAAGAGTTCCCGGAACTTGGCGGCGATGCCACAAAGATCAAGGCTAAGCAGGATGCTATTATCAAAGAGATCAAATCGGTTTATTATTACTACCGCAGCCTGTGCGAAGACCTCGACCAGATAAAGGCTGTCGATCAGCAGGAAATAGTGATCTGTGCTGATATTGAATTGCAGGCAACTGCCGATCCTGAACAGATTTGGGCGCAGATCATGTTCAATATCGAGCAATACCTTACACCTGATATTAATTTTTACTCGTTAAAGGAACTGCTGGATAAAGGCATGCAACCCGACGAGATCTTTGAGGGCCCGGTGTTTGATTTTGCTGCCATAAACGCCGCTACCGAAAAGGGCCTCGAAGCGACTTTTACCAAACAAGGCTTTATTATATCGACCGAGCTTGCCGCCTCACAATTGCGTACCGAAGTTCGCCTGTCAGACATTTACCGCATCATTATGGAAATTGATGGGGTAAAGCTGGTTAAACGCATTGCCTTTGGTTTCTGCGGTTGCAATGAACCATCGTCGGTAGTTGCCAATAAAATATATAATGATAATAAATGGCTGCTCTGTGTACAGCCGGGTTGCAAGCCTGTATTGTGCGAAAACAACTCTTCGTTTTCGTTTTATAAAGATGTGATCCCCGTCGAGCTTAAAAAATTAGAGGCTCAGGCAGATCTTGACCAGCTGCGCCAGGTTTGGCTGGATAACGTCGAATCAAAAACTATCGTAGACCTGCCTATTCCCGAAGGCGATTACCGCGACATAGCCCACTACGAAACGTTGCAGAACCAGTTCCCTGAAAACTACGGGATCTCGCCGGTTGGTTTGCCTGATACTGCTACTACTGAACAACGATCGCTGGCGTTGCAGCTTAAAGCTTACCTGTTGTTTTTTGACCAGGTATTGGCCAATTATTTTTCACAACTATCAAACGCCCGGATCTTGTTGACTGCCGATGATAGTGTGCGCAAAACCTATTTCAGCAATATTGTTAACAGCATCCGCGATGCAGACAAGCTGCTGGATGGTTCAGACCAATGGCTGCAAACTGTTGATGGTGTAATAAAGGCTACCAACCTGGATAATTATCCCGTAAGGAAAAATAAATTCCTTGACCACTTGCTGGCCCGTTTTGCCGAGCAGTTTAACGAATACGTTTTTTTAATGTACCGGATCTATGGGGATGATTACCAGCGCAATATTATCCGCAACAAGGTAAATTTCCTGAAAAACTACGACCAGATGAGCACCTGCCGCGGCAGTGGCCGGGACATTTACAATGTTAAAACCGCCGACCAGGAAGCAGTAAACGTTTCCGGGATGGAAAAACGCATCTCGAGCCTGTTAGGCTTTACCAACTATAAGCTGCAAAGTTTAAGCACTGAAGATTACCTGTTGTTTAAAGCAGATGCCACTTATTATAACTGGAACATATCGCAAAGCGCGGTAGTCATATTTAAAGGATTAGCCAATTACCTGAAAGAAATTGATGCCTATGAGGACCTGGGCCTGGTATCTATCCTGGCGGGCGACAGGGAAAACTACGTGCTGAAACTGGGGCCTACAGCAGGTAAGGTGATCTATGACATTGCAGACTCGAAAGGCAACCACCATACATTTAACGACATGGAAATTGATGCCGCTACCGCTGAGGCTACGCTAAGCGGTATCATCGACTTTATGCGTAATAATTTTAAAATGGAAGGTATGTATGTGATTGAAAATATATTGCTGCGTCCCCCATTTGATTATACCGGCGATGACGCGACCCATCACCAGTTTATGCCGGTGTGCATTGACCCTAACGGCACTTACTGTAAACCGCTTGATCCATATTCTTTCCGCATTTGTGTGGTGCTGCCGGGTTATAGTGTCCGCCTGCGGGATATTGCTTTTCGGGCGTATGCAGAGCGGTTGATCCGGATGGAAACCCCTGCCCATATTTTACCGCGCATCTGCTTCATAGGTCATGATCAGATGGTTGATTTTGAAAAATTGTACGAACAATGGCGAAAAGCAAAACAAACATCCCTGTACAACAATACACCAATGGATGTAACCATTAATACCAATTTTATTAACCTGCTTGAAAGTTTATATACGGTTTACCAGGCGGGCCAGTTAGCCGATTGTAACGACGATACACCGGATGTAAACCCGATCATACTGAACCAAAGCAGCCTTGGCACATTACAGGGCGGAACCATTAACAATATTTAACCTTAATCATAAAGCCATGCCAACAGTAAACAACATAAAGCTTAACGACATCACGTTAGAATATAATTCGTTTGTTGACAGCCAGGTGCTTACCGCTAAGCAATTAAACGATATTGTTGAGTTTTTTGAAGATCAGCAACGACTTACCCGTACCACGCTGATAGGGGTAGGTTTGGTGTGTGGTTTAAATATTACCGGCGACGCGACGGGTATTACGGTAAGCAAGGGCTGTGGTGTAACTACCGATGGCGATCTGTTGTATATGGCTCAAACTACCTATGCAAATTTCAGGCCGTATGATAATTCGCTGATCAAATATGCGCCGTTCTATCCTTTAGGTACAGACCAGGCACAAATGGCTTTATGGGAATTAGTATTACCCGACGCAACCACCAATAAATTACCGGTTGACAGCATTGCGCTTACTGATTTTAAAGGTAAAGCAAGCAGCGATATAGTTGGCATGGTGGGTTTACTTTATTTAGAATACTATCAAAAAGAACCCGATGCCTGTACTGCTATTGATTGCGATAACCAGGGAAAAAAGCAGGTAGCCGTGCCCAAAGTTTTGCTGGTAAGTCCGGCTAACATGGAGCAGATCATCAACCGTACCAATACAGAAATTATTGCTGACGATATCTTTAAAAATTATTACGCCGCTTATCAGAATTACTATAACCTGGTTACTTTGGGTGCGCGCCGTGTATTTTTAAATTCGGCCGCCACCGCATCGCCGGCAGGGTTGGCCAGCGCATACGTAAGCGCCGTTAACGCAGGCGCAAGCAGTTTAGTAAATGCCATAAACAAACTTTATGACACGTTTAAGTTTGTGATAGACCCCGGTTCAAAATACAACATAGCCGCTATTTTAAGCGGCTTGAACGCGGTGCTTATAAAAACGCCGTCGACCTACCAGGCACAGTATTTTTATGATTTTTACAAGGACCTGGTAGCAACCTATAACGAGCTGCGCGCTTTACTGGCAGATATTGTTTACATCTGCTGCCCGGATATTTATTCCTTCCCTAAGCATATTATGCTGGGCTATGTAAATGGTAACGCGGCAAGGCCGGCGCCTTATCGCCACCGCTTTTATCAATCGCCTGCGGTTACTCAAAATAAAGAAAAGCTGCATAACGCCGAGGGTTTAGCCGAACGGTTTTTATTACTCATCAAAAGCTTCGCGATATCAAGTAACAGTACTACGGTAAAGATCACCCCGTCTCTAAATTACAACCAGCCGCTTGGCGCAAGGGCAATGCCGTTTTACTATAACGACCCGGCCACTTTGGTTGAAAAATGGAGCCATAGCAGGTGGTTGCAGGGTACGCAAAAACAGGTTTTAGGATATAACGCGTCAGCTTATGCCGCCAGTAATGACCTGGTGATCAATCCGCTTAATTACTCGATTGATGCCAATGATTTTTTCAGGATAGAAGGGCACATCGGCAAAAAATATACAGACGCGCTCCAGGATGTAATTACGATAAAGCAAAACTTTAATTTACCTTTTGATGTGGTAGCCATCCGCCAGGGAGTGCTTACGCTTGACGATATAGACCTTGATGATTACGCCTGCCAGTTTAATGATCTTGAAGCGATATTAAACGCTTTTAAAGCCGAACAAAATTGCCTTTACGCAGAAGTGAGCCAGTTTTTTTCAAACTTTAATACCACTACAGGTTACCAGTATTTGGCGTTAAGCGATGTAGCTTACCGCAAGATGGAACTTAAGGTTGCCAAGGCGATAACTATGACCGAAACAGGGTCGGCCGGCAGCGCACCGGCTGCCGCAAAAGCGGAAGATACTCAATCGGCAGAAACAGCAGCAACAAGAGCAAAAGCGGCACCGACACAAGCTTTTTCACAAACCGGCGCTGCAGATGCGGGGATCTATAAAGCATCGGATAGCAATTATAAATTATTATCGGGTACCGATGTTATTGATAACAATCTTATCACCGAGAAAGATACTATAGGCTATTACTTCAGTAACATCAGCAAGGACAGTGGCGCTTTAACCATAGCTGATTATGCTGACGCTGCCGAACGGGTTATTGATACCTCAAAACTGGGCAATGCCGAAAAAACGATCGCTATTGATATACCGGTACGGGTTATTGCCGGCACGCGTAGCATAAGCCAATGGCTGCCCGACAGGCTGGTAGATATTGACCAGGACACTTTAGATAACTTCACAGCCAAGCTGGCTGACTTATGCGCGCAGGTAAAAACCGCGCTGAAAAACAGCCGCTCGGTATTTAATAAAAGCGGCTATGTAAAAAAAGGGTATGAGCAGGACTATGAATTAACCCTGTGGCAGATGTCAGAAAACTGCTGTGCCGGCGAGGCGCTTGAGGTGATCTTAAAACAGATCCTGCAGCGCAAGCAACAATTACTGCAACAGTTAACCTTTTCGGCCTATGCGGCTAATCACCCGGGGTTAGAACATAAGGCAGGTGTGCCCAGCGGTGGTACATTTGTAATGGTATATGCAACCACACCTGCTACTACTACCGGCACCACCGCTACAACCGGTTCTGCAGACGCTATTGCCAAAGCTAAAGAGGCCCGGCTTAAAGCATTAGAGAACAGCCAGGAATTTGTTGCCGGGTTTGAAAAAGATGAGGACGCGGTTAAATATATCGGCGACAACGTAACGCTTGCCGATGCTAAAGACGCTGTAGCACGTTACCAGAAGGTCTCCGGCAGGAAATACAACCCTACAAAAGAGAATACCATATTGCAGGAAGTTGAGGCCGTGGCTAAACAACGCGCGGCAAGTGCCGCCCAGACTGCGACTACATCAGTACCTACGAGTGTTGTTTTTGCTGATTTTTGTTTGCCATATTTATGCTGCTCAGATTGCCCGCCGGTGGCATTTATAATGCCACAGCCTAAGGTTGCATTAAGTTTACCTAAAGCCGTAGCATGTTCAGATGAACCGCTATTGTTATTTAAAGCAAGCCCATCAGACGGTGTTGTTAAAGCATCATCAGGGTTTGAAAAAACAGTTGTGGTGAAAGATGGCAGTAACTATTTTGACCCGTCAAAGGTTACTGACGGTTCATTTGGTAAAGCTATCCAGTTTACATTAAATGACCAGACTACAGATTGTATCATCAGTATTATTAAACACCCTGTTATAACACCGTCCGCAAAACCGGGTAAGAAAACAGACATAGCTATAACTATCACGTTAGATGCAGCCACCAACCAAATTACCGGTGATGTATTTACTTATAGCTGGAAATTGGCCGACGGAACGATGGCTCCAAGCCAAACCTCACCAAAATTAGAACACATCTACTCGTATGACGACATCCGCAAAATGAATGTTGAAGGCATATTGCAATTTACTTTGACTGCAACCAACCAAAATTGCAGTAATACGCAAACTTGTTCGGTAAAAATAGAACTGCCAAAACAAAAACCTGTATTGGCGCTGGCGCAGAGCGCAGTTTGCTCAGACGCGGGCACTATCAACTTTACCACGGTTAAACCCGATGGCGGTATTGTGGCATCAAAAACAGCGGGTGCCGCGGTTAAGCTGGTAGGTACCCAATGGGTGTTTGATCCATCAAAAGGGCCGTATGAAACAGCGATCAGTGACTTTACCGTAAATGGCGACGCTGTAACTGATTGTTCTATCCTAATTCATGAACATCCAAAACCATCGTTTAAACCTGAGCAGGTTGATGTTACGAAACTTCCAAAAACAGGGGGTAAAGAAGTTGTTATCGGCGCGGCAGCAGGCCGGGTAGTGGCTATGCATTTTGCCAATACCACACCTGATGTTGGCAGCTTTAATTATACATGGGCATTTGGTACCGAGAACAAATCAACAGATGCAAGCCCGATAATTGGTTTTGACATGGCTAATTATCCGCACGGACGTAATATTGAGATTATATTAACCGCGACAAATAAAAAAGATACCACATGTAAAGCTATGGTCAGGACCACGGTAGCTTTGCCGGGTTTACCAACTAGACCGGTGCTTACACATCTGCCAACTACCGGATCTACAGATCTTAATCTTAATAAAGAAG
>JAQBOP010000073.1 GCA_028287975.1 Mucilaginibacter sp.
ATTCTTTAAGTGTCTTGCAAACCAGCACCTGCTCATTGTTTTGCAGATAAAATAAAGTGTAACTGTTAGCTGCTTCACAACGCACAATATCAGTAACCTTTATATACATGATCTCTTTCAACGTCGGCAGAGCTATTTTGGGTACTGTGGTATTCCCTGCTTTAATGTAATGCAGTAAATTTTCAATACTGAGGTTATGTTTTTTGCTTTCGATCTTCTTTTTTGCTTTAGCTATTGCAGCTTTAAACTCTTCAATATTAATAGGTTTAAGTAAATAATCGAGCGCTGAAAATTTGATAGCGCGGATGCCGTATTTATCATAGGCGGTTATAAATATGATCTCAAAATCTATCTGCGGAATGGCGGCTAAAAGGTCGAAACCCGACCGCTGCGGCATCTGTATATCCAGCAAAAGCAAGTCAGGATGATGCCGCTCAATCATTGCTAAACCAACATCAGCATTTTGCGCAGTAGCCACCACTGTTACATCAGGGCAATATTCATTAATAATGATCTGCAGGTTCTCGATGTTATTGGCTTCGTCGTCGACTATAATTGCTTTAATACTCATGATATCCAGTTTGATAAGCGAATGATAACCCGCGTGCCCGGCTGTTGTGCTTCGATCTGTAAAGTTATAGTTTGACCGGGATAATTCTGATTAAGCAGAGCTACCCTGTCTTCGCTTAATTTAATACCGTAGCCTTGAGCCTTGCCGTTTGGGGTAAATCCAATACCATTATCAATTACCGACAAAACCAGGTCGCTTTGCTGCCGCGATGCATTTACCTCGATCTCGCCATCATTCCCCAATGTCGCTATACCGTGCTTAATAGCGTTTTCAACAAAAGGTTGCAATAGCATAGCAGGTATTTCTATATTGGCCCGGTCTAACTGTTCATCGGCAATGATGTTGTATTTAAAATTAAAACGCAATTGCTCCATTTGCAGGTAATCATCCAGTACTTGTAATTCGTCCTCTAAACTCAGCATTTCTTCATTGCTGCTATCAAGTACCTGGCGGGTTAGGCCGGCAAATTTCGACAGGTAATAATTGGCACCGCTGATGTTGTTTTTGTTGATGAGGTTTTGGATAGATGTTAAAGCATTAAACATAAAATGCGGGTTAAGCTGCGCACGGATGGACCGCAATTTTAATCCAATCATTTCTTTATCGCGCTCGGTGCGTTGCAGTTTGGCCCTGCTTTGCCTGCGATATATAAAAAACAAAAAAGCAACCCCGCAAAGGGTTGCAACTGTGTAAGGTATTAGTTGTTTAATAGAAACTTTTTTTTGACTTAGCGGCGGTGGCTTTACCTCGAACGGGATCCTTATTTTTTGATCTTCGGGCCATTGCCTTAAATCACCCGCCCGCTGTATAATGAATTCGTACTTACCGGGCTGGTTAAACCCCTTAGCTTCTATGGGGTACATGTTTTCATAAACATTCCAGGCTACAACAGTAGTATCTGTTTTGTTATTAACATGTTTTACCAGAAATATAGAGTAGCCTATTGCTACATGATTTTTAAAATAAAGAGAAATACCCCTGATACTATCTACGCCAAATTTCATATCCAGGGGTATATTGGTCTTTTTGTCAAACCTGGTAGCCATTCCCCTGTTAACGTCGGTCGCAGTGATATTGAAAAAATTGGGGTGCATGTCTTTTGGATCATCCGGATAGGTATGTGAACGGCTTGGCTCGGGTGTGTAGATAGCAATTTGCTTCAAAACCGGTTTGTAATTGGTATGCCAGTCAAATATTACACCCTCACGTATCACGTAATTTTTTATGTTAACCACCTCTACTAATATTTGTCTGTTAACAGCTTTAAACCTGCCTATGAATGCATAAGGCTCTTTAGCGCCATATTTTTGTTCGATACCTGGTATAGCCGACCACTTAACCAATTCAATGCTATCATCTTCAATCACATGGTAGCGATAATCGCTTACATTTTGTGGGGTTATCCCCATGGCAATAACAATCGCTTCAGAACTGTCGGTAATGCTAAAGCTTCTAAACTCCCGGCTCATTGACCGCATATCGGGCATATATGAATGTTTGAGTGATGGGCTAAGCTTTACTCCAAGCAATATGGAGCTAACAGGTTTGTCAAGACTGAATCGTGGGTCGGGATGACGATAACGAAATACATCATAAACCGTGCTATCGTGCACGTTTATAGTGGTAGGGCCGTCAATTTTAGTGTCCCTGTCAAATTCCGTGAATTGAAACTGTATCTGTCGCCCCCATTGTGCCAGCGCTATGCCCGACGACCCATACCCGGCAATAAGCCAAATGAAGATTAATAAAGTTTTACTTTTCATGTGTCTTTAAGTTTAGTGTTTTTTTAATACATCACAAAAATGTATTTATCCGGGCAGGCAAAAAATGGCAACATAGTAGCTGGTAATAAGCGGACAGGATTTGGTAAGTATAGGGCTGTGGCTGGCGATTACTCACCCCGACATCGCTTTGCTCGTCGACCCTCTCTTCGCCTTCGGCGGAAAGAGGGTTGTGTTATTATTATAAAAAATCCAAAAACCCTCTTTGCCGTTTACGGCAGAGAGGGTGGTCCAGCGTAGCGACGACCGGGTGAGTCCCCTCCCCCTTTCATTTCTTATCCTACATCAAGTTCCCTGCTGCAAACTCACCGTAAATTTGTATTACAATCACTAAGACAAATAAAGAAATGGAAAATCAAATTAAAGGCTTACACCACATAACCGCCATTGCCGGCAACGCAAAACGCAATGTTAAATTTTATACGGATACTTTAGGTTTACATCTGGTTAAAAAAACGGTAAACTTTGATGATCCTAACACATACCATTTATATTATGGCGATAAAACCGGTTCGCCGGGTACTATATTAACTTTCTTCCCGTGGGAGGGTATAACTGCAGGCCGTCGCGGCGCGCGCCAGGCTACCGAAATTGGCTATTCTATTCCGCAGGGCAGCCTTGATTTTTGGTTGAAACGGATGGATGATCATAACATCATCCACAATAAAGTGGCCGAAAAATTTGGCGAGCAATATTTAACCGTACTTGATCCTGATGGTTTAAAACTGGAGCTTACCGTAGCTAAAAATGAAGACAACCGGTTACCGTGGGAGACAACCGCGATAAAAGCAGACAATGCCATTAAAGGCTTTCACAACATCACCATAACCACCAATAAAATTGAGCCAACAGCAAAGATCTTAACCGAAGTATTGGGTTATAAATTATTAGAGCAGCATGTTAACCGTTACCGGTTTATAACCGACGCGGTTGATAACGCCAACATTGTTGACCTGGTTGAGGTTGCAGGCGAAGTTGCCGGGCATGTAGCCGGCGGGTCTGTACACCACGTAGCATTCAGGGTAAGTGATGAGAAAACCTTGATGGAATACCGCGAAAAGATAGCAGCGCTTGGCCTGCATATTACCGACAAGATTGACCGTAATTATTTCTACTCGCTTTATTTCCGCGAACCGGGAGGCGTGTTGTTTGAAATAGCTACTGATAACCCGGGTTTCGCGGTTGACGAACCTGTAGATGAACTGGGTACGCACCTGATGCTGCCGCCGCAGTATGAAAGCCGTCGCGCCGATATTGAACAACAATTACCTCAATTATTTTAATATGTACACGCATCAAAAAAATATAATAACTGCCGGTGCACCTTTGGCCAATGCCAAAGGCGCGTTGGTCATGCTGCACGGCCGAGGTAGCACAGCGCACAACATTATCTCGCTGGCCGGCGAGTTTAACTTGAAAGATATGGCGATCCTTGCCCCGCAGGCAACCAACAACAGCTGGTATCCTCACAGCTTTATGGCACCGGTTGACCAGAACCAGCCGGTGTTAGATTCGGCTTTGCAGGTAATTGGCGAAACTGTAGATAACATTATCGCCGCAGGCATTAAGGCAGAAAACATTTACTTCGCGGGGTTCTCGCAAGGCGCGTGTTTAACGTTAGAATATGTTGCCCGTAATGCGCAGCAATACGGGGGTGTGGCAGCCTTTACTGGGGGATTAATAGGTGAGCAATTGGCAGTAACAAACTATAAAGGCGATTTTAACAACACCCTAATATTGATAGCCACCGGCAACCCCGATCCGCACGTGCCGCTAAGCCGTGTGGAAGAGAGTGCCGCTGTTTTAAAAAGCATGGGGGCCAATGTTACGGTTAAAGTATATAACGGCCGCCCGCATACCATCACCCAACCCGAAATAGACCTGGCAAACACATTGATATTTGCTTAATAAGCTGTACTTTCGGGTAATGTCCGCCAACTTAATTATTGATAGCATTACCCGTCATGTACAGCTTTCGGCTGATGAGCAGGCGCATTTTTTGTCGCTGCTTAAATCAAAAACCTATAGGCGCAAGCAGTTTATTTTACAGGATGGACAGGTTTGCAAATATTCAACCTTTGTAACCGCCGGCTGCCTGCGGGGCTTTACGGTAGACCAGAACGGCTTTGAACATGTGCTTAACTTTGCGCCAGTGGGTTGGTGGATAGCTGATATGTACAGCCTGCTTACCCAAAAGCCGGGCATTTTAAATATCGAGTCGCTTGAGGATACCGAAGTGCTGTTGTTATCAAAACACGACCAGGAAAAACTCTATCATGAGATCCCAAAGTTTGAACGGTTTTTCAGGATTATTACCGAGAACTCGCTGGTTTCCTTTCAGCAGCGGTTGATAGATAATCTAAGCCTTACGGCCGAGGAGCGTTACCATAATTTTTGCAGGCGCTATCCTACCCTTATTTATACTTTACCTAAAAAGCAGATCGCGTCATACATTGGCGTTACCCCCGAATTTTATAGCCGAATGCAGCATAAAATGTTGTTGAAAGACAAGAAGTAAGTTCTTGACCTACATTAAGTTTTGACGGAGGCGTACGTCGTAAATTTGTATCATGGCACAAACAACATATCACGCGGCAAATACCCGCGGCAAGGCTGACCTGGGTTGGCTAAAAAGTTACCACACTTTTAGTTTCGGCGGTTATTATAACCCCGACCGCATGAATTTTGGCGCGCTACGCGTCTTAAATGACGATACCGTTGACGGCGGCAAAGGTTTTGGTGAGCATCCGCACGATAATATGGAGATCATTTCAATCCCGTTAAAAGGTGGCTTAAAACACCTGGATAGCATGGATAACGAAGCGGTAATAAGCGACGGCGATATCCAGGTGATGAGCGCCGGTACAGGTATTTTTCACGAGGAACATAATGACGACCAGCACGACGCTGTACAGTTTTTACAGATCTGGGTGTACCCTAACGTACTTAACGTTGAACCAAGATATGACCAGTTAACGCTGAATAAGGCCGACAGGCATAACCAATTACAACAAGTGCTTTCGCCCAATAAAGATGATGCCGGGGTTTGGATCTACCAGAACGCGTGGTTCCATTTAGGTAATTTTGATAAGGGCCTGAATACCGGGTACCAATTAAAAGCAAAAAGCAATGGTGTATATATTTTTGTTTTAAGCGGATCGATAAAAATTGACGGCCAAATTTTAAATACCCGCGATGGGTTCGGAATTTGGGACACCGATAAATTCAACATCGAAGTATTGGAGGACGCTGAGTTTTTATTGATGGAAGTACCGATGTCTTTTTAAATCATGAAAAAAATTGAAATACTGACCGTTGGCAAGCATCCCGAAATAATGAAGACTATTTTAAGACTGATCAATTCAAAACCTGAATGGAATGGTACCATAGCCTACTCGGCAACCGAAGCCATTGCCGGCAGCCAAACCACTGCCTTTGATGTTGTGCTGCTGTGCGCGGGATTAGATGAGGTTGAAGCACAACAACTCAAAGCGCATTTTAAAGTACCCATTGTACAGCATTATGGCGGCGGCAGTGGGTTGCTGTTTGCAGAGATTTACCAGGCACTCGGAGTTTAGCAATCCATCCCTTTCTGCTCTGTAGAGCTTGGACGGTTATCTATATTTTCAATTATTTGATTATCAAATAATTAATTTAAAATTACAGCTAAAAATTCAGACGAATAAGTTGATTCATTTTGTTTCACGGGTTTTTATCAAATACTTTATTTACAAACAGTTACCTCAAAATCTTGTTTCACTTGTTTCATTTGTTTCACACTCGCGTGAAACAAACATGCCTTATTTTCTTAAATATTCCATCGCCTCTTTCGCCACTATCTGCCCTGATATGATAGCAGGAGGCACACCCGGGCCAGGTACGGTTAATTGGCCGGTATAGAGCAGGTTTTCGACGTGCTTGTTCCGCATGGCGGGTTTAAAAAACGCGGTTTGGCTAAGGGTATTTGCCAGCCCGTAGGCGTTGCCTTTAAAAGAATAGTAATCGGCTTTAAAGTCATTGAGGGCATAGCTTCTTTTAACGATGACGCTATCCCTGATATTTTCACCAGTAATTGCTTCAAACCGTGACAGCATCAGTTCCAAGTATCGCTCCCTGATCTGGTTATTATCCGCTAACCCCGGCGCTACAGGCATCAGGAAAAACAGGTTTTCGCAACCTTCTGGCGCTACGGTGCTATCCGTTTTAGATGGGCAGCAAACATAAAATAACGGATTGTCGGGCCATTTGGGCGATGTATAGATATCTTTAGCATGCTGCTCAAAATCGGCGTCAAAAAACAGGTTATGGTGCTGTGTACCCTTCACCTTTTTATTCAGCCCAATATAAAACAACAGGCTTGACGGCGACATCGTTCGGCTATCCCAATACTTTTTGGTGTAGTTGCGGTAGGGTTCGTCCAACAGGTGTTGGTCAACATGCTCATAATCCGCACCGGCAATGACCATGTCGGCATTGATGTCGCCATCATTCGTTTTGATACTACTTACCAGCTTACCGGCAACCTCAATTTTAGTGACTTCCGTATTCAGTTTTATTTCAACCCCCATGCTTTCGGCAAGGCTAACCATGGCTTGAACAATTTGACTCATCCCGCCCATGGGGTACCAGGTACCCAGTACCAGGTCTGCATAGTTCATGAGGCTGTACATAGCAGGCGTATTCTGCGGTGCCGCGCCAAGGAACAGCACAGGGAACTCCAGCAATTGCCGCAGCTTCGGGCTTTTAAAATGACGGTAAACATGCCTGCGCATACTGCTCAGCAACTGCATATTCAGGCTTTTCCGGATCAGGTTCAGGTCGATAAACTCGCCAATGGTATGCGACGGGCGGAACACATACTCGCCCATACCTACTTTATATTTATATTCAGCCTGCTTTAAAAATTTATCCAGTTGGGCGCCGCTGCCTGGTTCAATCTCCTCAAAGGCCGTTACGAGTTCGAATCTCGTTCCGGGCACATTCAACAAATCATCCTTACCAAAATAGATGCGGTAGCCGGGATCAAGCCTTTTCAGGTCGTAATAATCAGACGGTTTTTTACCAAACAGGGCAAAGAAGTTCTCAAATACATCTGGCATCCAATACCAGCTGGGGCCCATATCAAATGTAAAGCCATCCTGTTGCCATACCCTTGCCCTGCCGCCAGCCTGGTCGTTTTTTTCGAGCACCGTAACCTTATAACCTTCTTTTGCCAAAACACAGGCTGCCGACAACCCTGCGAAGCCGCTGCCGATAACCACAATATGTTTTTGAGCGCCCATAATTTTAACGGCCTAAAGTAAGCAAATTGTTTTGTGGGCGGGTTGAAATATGTACTTTTGACGCCCGGCGCACACGTAAAATAATGGATTTGTATGATGAAGCCTGTTTTGAATGCAGTAAATTAATAACCAATAAATACAGCACTTCATTCAGCAAAGGTATTAAGGCATTTAGTAAGCAATTCAGGTATCCTGTTTATGCTATTTATGGTTTTGTACGCTACGCGGATGAAATTGTCGACACCTTTCATAACCATGACAAGGCCCTGTTGATCAACGATTTTAAACAGGATACGTTTAAAGCCATCAACCGGAAGATCAGCCTCAACCCTATCCTGCATTCGTTCCAGATCGTGGTTAATGAATACAATATTGATCACCAGCTGATAGCAGAGTTTTTACGATCGATGGAAATGGACCTTGAAAACAAGGTTTATAATGACGAGAATTATCAGACCTATATCCATGGCTCGGCAGGCGTTATCGGCCTGATGTGCCTGCAGGTATTTTGCAAGGGCGATAATGAAATGTACAAGCGCTTAGAACCAATGGCGCTGAGCCT
Organism: Mucilaginibacter sp.; assembly: GCA_028287975.1. GTDB lineage: Bacteria > Bacteroidota > Bacteroidia > Sphingobacteriales > Sphingobacteriaceae > Mucilaginibacter. The sequence continues at coordinate 8,197 of JAQBOP010000073.1, forward strand.
GGGCTATGCTTTCCAAAAGATCAACTTTTTACGCGATATTAAAGCCGATTACGAGGATCGCGGCCGCACCTATTTCCCCGGCGTTGATTTCAATAGCTTTACACAACAGGATAAACAGATCATTGAAGCCGAGATACAGCGTGACTTTGATGCAGGATTTGAAGGAATAAAACTTTTGCCACGCGGTGTTAAATTAGGGGTGTATACTGCCTATAGTTATTATCTGCAGTTATTTAAAAAGATCCAGCATATGCCTGTAGATGAGATTTTAAACCGACGGGTCCGCATATCAAACTCGAGTAAGGCGGCTTTGTATGCTAAAGCTTTAGCCAAACATAGTTTAAAGAAATAATCAGTCATGAACGATCTGCCTGTGTATACTAAATCACAACTGGCCCTGCGCAACGGGCAGGACAAGCCCGAAGTTTGGATAGCTTATAAAGGGCTGATCTATGATGTTACGCGCAGCCGCCTTTGGCGCAACGGCAAGCACTACGAACACTGGGCCGGCCAGGACCTTACCCATGAGTTAGGCGATGCCCCGCATGATGAATGGGTATTTCAAAACTTTGACGCGATAGGCAAACTACTGTAACCGGCAAGCAATAAAAAAGGCTCTCAAAATAAATTGAAAGCCTTTTCTGTATCAGCGTTATGATTTCTAACCTTTCGGGGTATTGGCGGCCGCGTAATCAGCCCAAAGCTGGTCAAACGTCTTACCGGTTAAATCTTTAATGGTACTGTCAGTATAAGTATGTGCGCGCAATTTGGCATCAAGGCTTATTACTAAGCCCGGTTTAATAGTTTTCTCAACCCACAGAAAAAAACGCGCAGTTATGCGGTAACTGTTAGGATAACTTTGGGTGCTTTTAAATTTAGGCAGGAACCATTTAGCGCCCACATTATCAACACCGAAAACGGCACGGGCATAATCAGCTATACCTTCGGTAAGCCATCCCGGGCCATTACTGTCGCCATAGTCTTGTACAATATGCATTACCTCATGGGTAACTACGTCCAGATCTGTAGGTTTTCTTAACATCCAGGCCGGGTTAAAAGTCACTACACCGTTACCTGTCGCCGCTACTCCGTTATAACCCGGGTCAATTACAAAAGTTACTTTATTTAAGGTGTTTTTATTAAAGGTTTCAGCTTCGGCAGGATACACCAGGAAAAAAGCATCGATCATGCGTTGTTTAACCGCATTGCCTTCTTTTGCAAAAGAGGCGTCTTTATTTATAAAAATAAGCGTATAAGCTTTGCGGCTTATCGAGTCATGCGTGAGGGTGTAGGTGGTTCGGGTTATCGTGTCAGTTGTGGTTTGGGCGCTTGCCTGCAAGCCGGCACATAGGCCGATAATCAATAATAGTTTTTTCATTAATCGATGTTTAAGATATAGTCTTGTTAGTATGACATGCCCAAATATCGGTTATTTTGGGTAACTCAGCAATAACGGTTCAGGTGTAATTAAAACATTTTACGCCGTTTACCCAACGTTTTTCATCTTTAATGCGATGATGCAATAAAACGATGTTAGTATCACTAAATTTTTTAAATAAGTAAAAATGGAATATATAGGCTTTATATCATTCGTGTTGTATTTATTGATATCGATACAGGGTGTGTCCGATAAGAAAAGTCATATTCATCGAGACTAACACGACAAATAAATATATACTTTAACTACATAATTAACCTTTACAGGAGTCTGAATTTTACCGAACTCCTGTATATTTAAAAATATTTTTTTTTCGACCCAACGTTTGTCACATTCCCTGCGAAGAGCTATTTGAGTGCATTCCAGGATAAATTTGAATGAATCTATCTAAACACCAGGCCGGGCAACTGGCTAAAGGCTGTATGAATAATGACCGAACGGCACAAGAGGCTTTATATAAGCTGTTTTATGCCGATATGTTACGGGTATGTCATAACTATTTGCCTGATAAAGAACTGGCTAAAGAGGCTTTTAATTCGGGCTTTTTAAAGGTGTTTCAATCCATTAAAAATTTTGATGTGGAAAAAGGTGAGTTAGGGGGATGGATCCGCAAGATCATGATATTTTCTGCTATCGATCTTTGCCGGAAGGAATTAAAATTTACTTCGCTAACGCTAAATGAGCAGGACCAGGATGGCTTTTTTATCGCTCCGTCGGTTTTAGAGAAATTAAATTTTGAGGATATACTGGCTAATATCAGGTTGCTGCCTTACGCTACACAAACTGTATTTAACCTATCGGTACTTGATGGTTTTACACATAAAGAAATAGGCGAGCAACTTAATATCAGCGAGGGAACATCGCGCTGGCATTTAGCAGAGGCGAAAAGAAAATTAAGAGAACTGCTTGAACCTTCAGTTACAAGCGGCCTGCCAAAAGAAAGGAGTGACAAAGCAAAATGAGCAATCAGGATCAATATCTTAAGCTTTGGCAGCAAAAACGGGGTGAATTGCAGGTCAGCGATGATGTGCAAGCTGATTGGCTGGGCATGCAAAATGTTTTGGACGAACTCCTGCCGGTTAACAACGCGCCAGGCGGCACCAATTTGAGCACGAAGCTGACTCATTTTGCCAAATTTAAATTGCTGTATGTTCTGGCGGCGCTGCTGGCAACGGGTACATTAATTTATGTGGTAATACACAATCGCAAAACAGTAAAAAATAATAAGCCTGATAAAATTGAGATCAGAAAACACAGCGTTTCAAGTAACCGACCGGATTCGATTTTTAATACAGATTCGTCCGTCAATAGTAACAAAATGCAGGATAGCGCCGCAATTAACGCAACCACTAAAGATTCATCAGCCTTAAATACCGCTGGGGGTAAAAATGTTGGTGATAACCCAGGAAGTAAAGCGGCAAATACTAACGCGGGCTCAAAAGAAAATAGTGTCACAAATAAAAACACTATAAAACGGCTTGGCAATAATATAGCGAATGCTAACCCGCGTTCAACAGAACACACGGCAAATAATAAATTCGCTAAATCCAATCGTGCCGATATAAATCACAGCAGGGTTTTATCTGAAGCCGGAAGTTTAAGAAATGGTACCGGTACAGTGAATAATGCCTCGTCCCACTTATTGCGCCGCGGCAATCCTAACAACAGGGTGACCGGTTTTAATCATCCGGGTTCTACACATTCGGGTAGTTTAGTACGACGTAACAGGTATTACTCCGGTACGAGAAACAGATCAGACATCGAAAAAGATAATACCGGGCTAATTGAAAACAGGCTGCATACAGATCAGGTGTTATTATCATCCCCTGTTCCGCCAAGCTTTAACCGGGATAACAATGCTTTAATCAACAAACCGTCATCAGCCATCGCCAATAAAAAACTGTCAAAAACCCGTAATACGCCTATTAATAAAAACACCAAATCAGCCAAAAATAAAACTCAAACTTCTCCGCAGCTTGATTGGGGGATTTTGGCCGGCGTTAATACGCAGGGCAGCTTTACGCCTAAAAACCAGAACAAAAATTTTTATGGCAGCCTGCCTGTTGATGTTTATGGCGGATTGTTTGCCACTTATAACGTCAACGATAAATGGGCAATTAATTTGCAGACAAGATTACTAACCCCGCACAAGGTTAGCGGCAGTTATACCCACGCAAATGAAAGTAAGATAGATAGTAACCAGAACTTGCGAATAACCGATTCGAGGAAAATATATACCGCCGATATCCCTGTAAACGTGGCGTACAAGATTACTGAAAACATCAACTTAAAAGCCGGGGTTGTGTTCAGTTTGCCAATAAAGCAGGTAAATGGAGCAAGCGCGTTTACAACATCAGGGGCGCGTAAAGACTCCACAAGTTATTATAACAATGTAACCGCCGCGATAAATAGCACCAACTTTGAGAAAAAAGTACACCTAAGCCTTTCGGGAGGTATAGGGTTTAATTATAAACGTTTGTTGTTTGATGCCAATTACGCTTACGGTTTACAAACCCAGAAAATAAGCTCATCATTGGGCAGTTATACTTCAAATACAAGTGGTGTACAACTAACAATTGGTTTTAAATTAAGCAAAAGTAAACCATAATCTACCACCCTACCTATCCCATAAAAAGACAAAGAAGGCGAAATTCAGGTTCCGCCCTCTTTATTTCTTTTATGTCTTGTTGCCAATTATGCAATTACGAACGAGGACAGGTTAACAAACTCCTGGATACGTTCTGTAATTTCTGCCTGGGTAATATTTTTTATCCTTTCTGTACCGAATTTCTCAACACAGAACGATGCCAATGCCGAACCGAAAATGATGGCATTTTTCATGTTATGAAAGTTCACAGTATCCACCTTAGCCATATAGCCGATAAATCCGCCGGCGAAGGTATCGCCTGCACCGGTTGGGTCAAACACTTCGGCCAGTGGCAATGCGGGAGCTGAAAAGATCTTATCCTCATGGAAAAGCAACGCGCCATGCTCGCCTTTTTTAATGATCAGGTATTTAGGCCCCATGGTCAGGATCTTACGTGCGGCTTTAACCAGCGAATACTCGCCTGATAGCTGGCGTGCCTCGGCATCATTAATAGTTAATACGTCTATGAGCTTAATGGTTTCCAGCAGGTCATCCATTGCAATGTCCATCCAGAAGTTCATAGTGTCCATTACAATTAATTTAGGGCGGTTTTTAAGCCTCTTGATAACCGTTTGCTGTACTTGTGGGGTAAGGTTACCCAGCATCAGGTATTGGCAGTCCTGGTAGCTGTCAGGGATGATGGGGTCAAAATCAGCCAGCACGTTCAATTCGGTTGCCAGCGTATCCCGGCTATTCATATCATTATGGTACTTCCCGCTCCAAAAAAACGACTTCTCCCCTTTCTTAATCTGTAAACCTTCGGTATCAATACCATGGTTGTTAAAGTCGGCTATCTCTGTTTGGGGGAAGTCATCGCCTACCACGGCGACAATTTTTACCTTGTCATAAAAGTAAGAAGCGGCCAAACCTGCATAGGTTGCAGCGCCGCCAACAATTTTATCTGTCTTACCAAAAGGTGTTTCAATAGCGTCAAACGCCACAGTACCAATAACTAATAAACTCATTTAATATTTTTTATAAATTTTTTTT
>JAQBOP010000056.1 GCA_028287975.1 Mucilaginibacter sp.
TATATGCCTTACCTTTTTGTGCATGTATACTGTCCAACACAAACTCGGTACCTGTAATGGTATTATCGGTAGCTATATCGTACAAACCGTTATCGTAACAATGTGTAAGTAATACATGCTTTTTAACCCCTTTGGGAAATTTAAAACGATAGATACCGCATTTTTTACCAACGGTATGCTCTACCCGGATATCCTTTTCAATCAACGTAGTAGCGTAATACCAGGGGCGGGTTATTTCCATATCATGATCATAGGTCATACGCTCATTCCAGTCGGCATCTGTAATGTTCCCTTTTGACGGGCGAACTGAAAAAATGACCTGTGGTGTAATTACATTTAATGACAACAGCGGGAAACCTGTGATCTGGTCGTCCAGGTAATCCTGCCGTCTTGGGTGCGTACGCACCATTTGGTTGGGCAAATGCACCACTGGCCGATTTGTATTAAGCAGGGGGGCTATATTGCCTATTGTAGGGTCGATATATTGCAGGTAGTCTTCCTCGACTGCATTAGTTTCACTACCGGCAGGTTTATCAGCAGCTTTTGTAATTTCAATTGGGAGCGCGGCGGCAGCGGCTAAAACACTGCCGGCCTGCATAAATTTGCGTCTTGATATTCCGTCTTTAAGATCTTCTTTCATAAGTATATGTCATTAGCCTTTCATGGCTTCGCGGATAGCACGCCCGGCGGCATCGATTAATTCCAGTTTCATTTCAGAGTATTTGCGCGACAGGATAATACCGTTTGCGCCAGCTTTGTAAGCGGCCAGCGTTGCCTGATATACATCATCGGGCGATTGCTTGCGGCTATCTTTTCCTACCGGGATACCGATATCGATACCGGGCAGGATCAGGCATTTGCCTTTCACGCCATTTAATGCTCTTTGCGTTTCGCGGTAAACATAATCAGGTGATAGTCCGGCTTTTGGCAAGTCGTCGTAGGATGCCTCGCTCAATCCATAACCCAGCAAATGGTTGTTAAAGCGCATTAATTCATCTAGCGGGATATCCTTAAACATGGTTGAGTGGATGTTTTTGATAAAATGCTGATACCGCTCGCCGCCGCAATTGTTGTAAACTACGATCTTCAGGAAATCAACTCTTTTAGCCAGGTCTTCATAATCGCGTGTAGCACGAAAAAAAGGATTGAAGGAGTTGACGTGCTCAATGTGTAGACCCACTAATTGTTTTTTATTCAAAGCTTTAACCGCCTTGTAAACGTCGTCAACGATCTGATGCTTGCCAAAGTCGAACAACCTGTCCCAGGCAACTATCTCGGGATATTCAAGCATGATACGCTGAAAGGCCACGTAGTAACCATCACTTGGGCGTTGGTCAGCTTTGCAGGCTTTGGCAAATTCATCCAGTTTATGATAACCCTCCTTGGTTCGTTCAAAGCTAATACCCTTCGCTTTAGCTGCGGCCTGATGATACTCGCAAAAACAAGTAGATCTTGAAGGGTCGACATTACCTACCAAATGGCTGGCCCCTAAGGCATTCAATAACGGGCCACTTCGCTCGTTAAAAAAAACAATACCATCCAAGTCATAGCTCGCGCAGGTATCTGTGGCCAACGCTGTCCAAAATTCACGAACGTTAGGATTAAATAAGCAAGTTGTTTTTGTTTTTCGACCTATCAGGTCAACCTCGCGGCATTCATCTATTCCGGGTACGTCGTCTCGCCATTGGTCCTCGATGGTGGCAAAAACTTTCATGCCGCGTTTTTTTGCACCTTTTATAACTTCGGCCACAATATCGCGGTTGCCATATTCGGGCGAGTGGGTATCTTTTAGTATAGTATTTTTGTAATATTGAGGATGGGGGATAGCGTAATTACCCCCATGATAATTTTTATCAGGTTCCTGCGGCCCATGATCCGGGAACGGCTGGCCCGCTACCTGCCGGCCTGATAGCCCGTCGCCATAAGTAAATGTGTTTAGAAATATGGTGTTGATTGCCCCGCGTTTCTGTAAAGTATCCAGCACGGTATCAATGCCTTCGTCGGCAAATGAAACCATACCCACCTGCAGGCCGTTTATCAGGTCTTTTTCAGGCTTGGGAGTTATGAATGATGAAGCTCTGACAAGCGGATTAGTTGCGACAAATGCAGTTAATGTTGCGCTGTTCCTGATAAAAACACGACGTGAGTTTTTACCGACAGTAGTATCAGCCAACAACAGTTCTTTGGATTTCATACATCAGGTTATATTGGATCATATAAATATGCTAAATCTAATTAGCATAATGTATGCTGATGGCTGTAAAAAAGCTGATACCTGACTGCTTTATGTCACTTTAAAATTCTCTCACCATCAAGCCATCCGCAAAATTGCGCAGGTATTGTTTGTTCTGCTCGGGTAGGTTTATTTTCTCAAGGGCTTCAAATGCTTTATCTGCATAAGTCTGCATGGTTGTTTCCGCGTGATGTTTTACCAGTACATCATTGTATATAGATGTAACCGCCTCTACCTTTTCCTGATTATCAAATTGTTTGGCATCCAGCCATTTATTTAATTCGGCAGCCTGATCGGCATTAGCAAGTTCAAGCGATTTAAGTAACAGGTAAGTTTTTTTGTTGGAGATAATATCACCGCCAACCTGTTTGCCAAATTTTTCGGGCGAACCATAAACATCCAGCAGGTCATCCTGCAGCTGAAAAGCCAACCCAAGGTTTTCGCCAAATTCGGCTATCAGCTCTGCGTCCCTTGTTTCGGCACCGCCAATTATCGATCCTATTTTTAAAGCGCCACCTAATACCACTGCAGTTTTAAGGCGAATCATATAAATATATTCGTCTATCCTTACGTTATCGCGGGTTTCAAAATCCATATCCAATTGCTGGCCCTCGCAAACACCTATGGCGGTGTCATTAAATATATTCAATATCACGCGCAGTAGCCTATCTTCAACATTCATCATGAGCTTATAGCCCTGTATCAACATTACATCGCCGGATAGAATAGCCGCGTTCTTATTCCAGCGCTCATGTACAGTTACTTTACCACGGCGTAATGGCGCATTGTCCATAATATCATCATGCATCAACGTAAAATTATGAAACACCTCAATAGCCAGCGCGGGCAATACCGCCGTCTCTACGTTACCACCAAACAGATCGCAAGCCATTAAAAGCAGGGCAGGGCGCATACGCTTGCCGCCCATGCTCAGGATATATTGAATAGGCTCATATAACTCGGCAGGATAAGCCGGGTATTCAAGTTTGGTTACTGCTTCATCAATCAGCAACTGTAGGTCTTGTAGTTTTCTCATAGTTATAGTTTACAGGAGCAATTAATCCTGTACCAACGAAAAATCGATCTGCTTTTTAGTCAGGTCTACGTTTTTAACACGTATTTGCACTTCATCGCCCAATTGGTAGACCTTCTTTTTACGTTGACCGATGATAGCGTAATTTTTCTCGTCTAAAGTATAAAAATCATCAGAGATATCACGCAGCCTGATCATGCCTTCGCATTTATTTTCAATGATCTCTACATACATTCCCCATTCTGTCACGCCCGAGATAACTCCGCTGTAAACAGTGCCCACCTGGTCTTTCAAAAATTCGGCCTGTTTGTATTTAACGGATGCACGCTCTGCATCGGCAGCTTTTTTCTCCATCTGCGATGAATGCTGGCACAATTTCTCATAATGCTCGGCATTAACAGATTGGCCGCCATCTAAATAATGCTGTAATAAACGATGGACCATCACATCCGGGTAACGGCGGATTGGCGAGGTAAAGTGGGTATAATGATCAAACGCCAAACCATAATGGCTGCTGGTTTTAGTGGTGTAAATAGCCTTAGCCATGGAGCGGATAGCCAAATGTGTTAAAACGTTCTGCTCTTTTTTGCCCTCTACATCCTCCATTAAAAAGTTAAGGGATTTGGCTGTTTCCTTGTCAGATTTAGTATTGATCTTGTAACCAAATCTTGCTGCAAAATTCGCGAAGCTGGCAATCGCGTCGGGTTTTGGCGCGTCGTGCGCACGGTACACAAACGTGTATTTCTGTTTGCCTTTACCTTTGTTGCTTACAAACTCGGCTACCTTGCGGTTGGCCAGAAGCATAAAGTCTTCAATTAGCTTATGCGCGTCTTTACGTTCTTTAACATAAACGCCTGTCGGTTTACCTTTATCATCCAGGATAAACTTAACTTCGGTAGTTTCAAAGCTGATGGCGCCGTTTTTAAATTTACGGTCGCGCAGGATGTAAGCCAGCTCATTTAGTTTCAATATTTCGCTGGTGTAATCGCCCTGTTTTGTTTCAATAACTTCCTGTGCTTCTTCGTAAGTAAAACGCCTGTTAGAATTGATGACTGTCTTGCCAAACCATTCGGTAACGATATTGGCTTTTTCGTCCAGTTCAAATACAGCCGCGAAGCAAAGTTTATCCTCATTAGGACGCAAAGAGCATAAACCGTTTGATAACCGTTCGGGAAGCATCGGGATAACCCTGTCAACCAGGTAAACCGATGTTCCGCGATCAAAAGCTTCTTTATCCAGTGCCGAATCAGGGATGATGTAATGCGATACGTCTGCTATGTGTACACCAACTTCGTAGTTGCCGTTATCCAGTATTTTAAAGGATATCGCATCATCAAAATCCTTGGCATCGAATGGATCGATGGTGAAAGTAGTAACGTTCCTGAAATCCCTTCTTTTGGCTATTTCCTGCGATGTTATATCCGCTGCTATTGCTTCCGCATCATGTTCAACCTCGGCAGGGAAAGAAAGTGGGAATCCATACTCGGCAAGGATGGCGTTCATTTCGGTATCATTCTCGCCTTGGTTACCTAAGATATGTTTGATCCGGCCTACAGGATTTTTAGCCTGCGCCGGCCAATCGGTAATTTCCGCGACTGCCTTAATGCCGTTCTTAGCACCGTTAAGTTCACCCATCGGGATGAAGATATCGTGCATCATCTTGCGGTCGTCCGGGATGAAGAACGCGTACCTGTCTGATAGTTTAACAATACCGGTAAACTCCATTTTGGCGCGTTGCAGTATTTCTATTACCTCACCTTCCTGGCGTTTACCTTTGCTTTTGGCATAAACGTAAACCTTAACCCGATCGCCATTTAAGGCGTTTCTTAGTTTTCGCGGGGCTACAAAAATGTCGCTTTCATCCGGGTCCTCGGTAACAATAAAAGCCGAGCCGTCGTTGGTCAGATCAACCTTACCTTCAACAAAGGTCTTTAGTTCGATCAGTTGAAATTTGCCGGGAGATACTTCTTTCAGGGTTTGCTTAAATGTTTCTTCCTTTAAAATGTCAAGTATGGTATATTTTGCATCAGGATCGCGCACATTCAATTTTGCCGATACCTGTTTATAGTTAAGTGGTGTATTGCCATTTTGCTCAAAAATATCAAGTACCATTTGAGTGAGTACTGTATTTATTGTTGCGCTGTGTTTCTTTTTATTAGACATAGATATGTATTTATGCGAAGATACAGAAAATTGAATGCGGAAGTCGGAATGCCGAATGCGGAAGTTTTTTAAATGTAATTGGAATGATAATTTATTATTACAATTATTTTTTGACGTTATTTTCTTTCGCCGTTTTACCTGAACTTGTAAATATTGCTGTTAATTCGTTTGCCTCTTTATGTAGCAATTTAGTAAAATCGTTATTTAGAGTGTCAGATTCCATTATCAGCTCAAGCCATAGTGTCGTTTCATCAGCTTCTTCTTCAACAATTGTTATTTTCGATATGAAATCAGCTTTTGAGCGTGCCTTGCAGGCCGATCTATAGTTTGCAGCTACAGATGTTCCAGATCTCAACATTTGATTCCCAAGTACCCGGCCAATTCGATCCTCCGGCATTGATTTGACAAGCTTAATGATGTTAAGTGCAAAAGTTTTGGTTCTCAGTTTAAGGTCATTTACAGGTTGCATATTTTATGAAATTTTTATTTATAAATTACCACATTCCGCATTTGGCATTCCGACTTTCGCATTTCAAAAACTCGGTATAGCACCAATCAGCCGCTTAGTATATTCTTCTTTTGGATGATTATAAATATCATCAGGATCGCCAATTTCGACTATTTCGCCTTTGTTCATTACCATCATTCGGTCTGATATATGTTTGATGACGGACAAGTCATGTGAGATAAAGATATAAGTCAGGTTAAACTCCTGCTGCAGATCGCGGATCAGGTTCAATACCTGCGCCTGTACCGATACGTCGAGTGCTGAAACCGATTCATCGCAGATAATAAATTTAGGCTGCAGGGCAAGCGCACGGGCGATAACTATGCGCTGGCGTTGCCCGCCCGAAAACTCGTACGGATAACGGTTAAAATGTTCCGGCAATAGGTTAACACGTTCCAACAGTTCAAGCACCTTTTGTTTGCGTTGCGTGTTATTGTTATACAGGTTGTGAACCTGCAACGGCTCCATAATAGATTCGCCGATGGTTAGCCTTGGGTTAAGCGACGAGTAGGGGTCCTGGAAAATGATCTGGATATTGCGCCGGATATTACGCAGGTCAGTTTTGTTTAAACTGCGCAAATCATTCCCTTCAAAATTGATGCTGCCGGCAGTTGGCTCGATCAACCTTAAAATGCTTCGGCCCAAAGTGGTTTTGCCGCAGCCCGACTCGCCAACCAGGCCCAGTGTTTCGCCGGGATAAATGTCGAAACTTACCTTGTTTACGGCTTTGATCATCTTTTTAGATTGACCAAAGATGCCAGAACTTACCGGGAACCAGGTGCTTAAGTCCTTTACCTGTAACAAAGGCTCCTGGCTGTATAGCTTATTCTTTCGTTCGGTTATTTCTTTTTTAGGATAGTTATACGCTTCGCGGATCGTGTCGATGGAGGTATCGTTATCCATAAAGTCGGCAATTACCGGCAGCCTTTTAAGGTGGTATTTTACCGACGGCCGGCACGCCAGCAACCCTTTGGTATATGGATGCTGAGGGTCTTTAAATATCGTTTTCGTTGGTGCCTGCTCAACTATTTGTCCCTTGTACATCACCAGTACACGGTCGGCAATCTGGTTGACTACACCCAGGTCATGCGAGATGAAGATCAAACTCATCCCACGCTCGTCCTTTAACTTTTTAAGGAGGTCGATAATGGTTTTTTGTACAGTTACGTCAAGGGCCGTGGTGGGTTCGTCAGCGATCAGTATATCGGGATCGCAGGATAGTGCCATGGCGATCATTACCCGCTGTTTTTGCCCGCCGGACAATTGGTGCGGGTAACTGTCAAAGATCTCTTCGGGGTGAGGCAGTTGTACTTCGTTAAATAGCTCTATGGTAAGCGCCTTTGCTTCAGCTTTGCTTGAACCTAAGTGCAGCTGTATCGCTTCTGTAACCTGGAAACCACAGGTAAGCACCGGGTTTAACGAGGTCATGGGTTCCTGGAAGATCATAGCCATGCGGTTACCGCGCACCGCCCGCATTTCATCTTCCTGTAAATCAAAAATACCGATATCATCCAGCACCACCTTGCCGGAGATAATCGAGTTACCTTTATCCAACAATCGCATCAAAGCCAGCGAGGTAACAGACTTACCCGAACCAGATTCACCTACTATGCCAATGGTTTCGCCTTTGGCCAGGCCGAACGAGATCCCCTTAACCGCATCGAATAAACCGTTTGCTGTTTTAAATTGGATAGTAAGGCCATTTACGCTCAGCATGTTATCCAACTATGGTAATGTTTTCGTCGGCTATCAGCGCTTCGCCGCGGTAGCGCCTAAGTAGTTGCGCAGTAGCTACCACATCTTTTTGGCAATAGGTGCAGATGCGCTCCAACTGGTTTTCGTTCCAATAGATCGTGCCCACCATGCTGCCATCAATATCATCCTTTGGGGTAGGGATATTGAATATGGACGTAAGCAAGTTCAACGAGGTATAACTTTTATAGTCGCCGAATTTCCATAGTTCCATGGTATCTAAATGACCTATTTCCCAGGGCTTTTTGCCGGCTATGTCCAGTTGCTTGGGCAGGGGTAGGCCATTAACCAGCAAGCGGCGGCAGATGTATGGGAAATCAAACTCTTTACCATTATGTGCAACTAATATGAGGCTGGCGGGTTGGCCGTAAAGCATGGCAGAGAAGCGCTCCAATAGATCCTTTTCGTCATGCCCGGCGAAGGACTTTACGCGCAGCCCACGATCCTTGCCGCCCGTGAATATACCTACTGATATACAGATGATCTTGCCAAACTCGGCCCAGATGCCGGCGCTTTCGTAGAAATCTTCGGCGGTTTCATCCTTGCGGATGCGTTGGGTCTTCAGGTCCCAGAGCTTTTTAAAATGGTCGGGCAACTCATCATGTGTACTGTATTGCGGCACGGTTTCGATATCCAATACCAATAAATTACTTAGGTCGTACTGTTCAAGCATCCGCGTAGTAGATTAAATACAGGCAATATAATAATTGGGTTTGTAAACGCGGCAATTAAATAGGACAACTGACCGGATGCTGACAGGAGTAAGGTGTGTTTTGTTTCACGCGAGTGTGAAACAGATGAAACAAGTGAAACAAGATTTTTAGTTAAAGTGTTGGTTTTTAATTAGATGTTAAAAACCAGTGAAACAAAATGTAACAAAGCATAAGTCAGTAAGTTTATAGCTAAAAAAGTTATAAATTGCTGTTTATTAGGGTATTGTGGTTTTGGTATTTTGCCTGAGAAATTCTTTGATTTTTTATAAGGCCCCACAAGCCGGGAGGCTTGCGGTAGCGAGGGATAGGTTATTGCTCCCTGCGACCGGCATGAGAACGACCACAATTGATCATCACTAAATAAATCAAAACAAGACAATTTGCGTCACTTTCCGTCAATAAAAAGCATTAAAAAACAATTTATAACATTAATAATCACAACGGCGCGAAATGATCAGTAATGAGTGATCTTTTTGCGCCTTTGTTGGTGATAACACCAACAAAGGCGCGGCCCGATTTAAGCATTTTTGAATTTAAAGACTTATCTGAGGTCGGGGGCGTTAAGAGTATTGAAAGTTATCTGTTTGATTCGATACCTAAAAGATTAGCTGATACGGTTTTTACTTTTGGGTATAACCCTGACTCTATGGATAAAATTGACCCGAATTTTCAAGGTTTTAAAATGAAATCTACTCCCGATTCAAATTTTACCATTGACTATGTGGGAGTAAGGGCTAAGGTTACAAACTCTTATTTTGTTACACCTAAGTCAACTATAGGAATGTCTGGTTCTCCGATCTTTTTAAAATACGGAGATAGGATATATTTCGGAGGGGTTATAACTACTGAATCTCCTAAAACAAATAGTGAGATAATAGTAAAGCCACAAGAATTATTAAGGCTGCTAAAAGCCTATTAAGCTGGTCAGCTTTGTTATAATTATCTTTGCGAAAAAGTGAGCAGATCACATCGTTTGCCATTTTTGGGGTCAGCAATGGGTAATCTTTTGGTTTAAGCACATCCCCCTCGCCCGGTAAAGCGTGGACGCCTTACCGGGCTATATCATTAAATATTCTTCAGTTCGTATCTAATGCTCAGACTGCCCGGGAATTTCCGGAACCCCCGGATCATCTAAAATTTGTACAGCGGTGCCGTCGCCCACGGTTTTCCAGTCATGCAGCACCCAAACAACTTTTTTGTCTTTTGTTACTTCAATCATCTGCGGGCCTTTACCGCTTTGCCCGCGCGAGGTGAAGATGGTATTACCATTTGCCAGCCGGGTGCAGCTTTGCGGTGCCGATGTGAATTGATACTCCGCAGGCAGGTCTGTTTTGCAGTTGAATTCCCATACTGTTTCTTTATTTGCATTCACTTCGCGGGTAAGCCAATCTTGTTCGTCGGTTATTAGCGTGTTGCCATTTTTTAACCTTATTGCCGCCCAGGGCTTCGGCGTATTATAACTCCAAATCTCTTTAAAAATTTTATCATATTC
>JAQBOP010000125.1 GCA_028287975.1 Mucilaginibacter sp.
TTACCTGTCCAAGCTATGTCATTTGGCAACTCACCGTTCTCAATGTCAGTTGCTAAAAGGTTACACAGTATCCGGCGGAAATATTCGTGCCTCGGAAACGACATGAAGCTGCGCGAATCTGTTAGCATACCAACCAAGCGACTTAACAACCCGATGTTTGATAACGAATTAAGCTGGTCTATCATTCCGCCCTTCTGATCCATAAACCACCAGCCAGATCCAAACTGGATTTTCCCCGCTACAGACCCGTCGTTAAAGTTGCCGGTCATGGCTGCAAACAGGTCGTTATTAATCGGATTGCTGTTGTAGATGATAGTTTTCGCAAGGCGATTATCCGTATCCAGCCTGTCCAAAAATTTAGAAAGGCTTTTGCCTTGTGTAAAATCGCCTATCGAGTCCCAGCCGGTATCGGGCCCTAATGTTGCCAGTCCGCGGGTATTGTTATTGCGCAATGCCCCTAAATGGTATTGTTGCACCCAGCCCTTTTCGTGATCCCATAACGCGAATTGGTAAAGCATTGCCGATTTAAACTTTAAAATCTCATCAGGAAATATGGCAGTATGACTTCTTATTTTAATAAAGATATTTTTGATCTCCTGTTCTGTATAATCAGCGGCGTAGATATGATCAAGGCCATGATCTGATAGTTTGCTGCCGTTAGCGGCAAAATAATCATGTCGATTTTTAAGCGCGTTCAGATAACTATCAAGATCGCTGATCTTGATACCTTCTATATTTTCAAGCTGATCGATATAAGTATTTAACGTTTGCAGGTTATCCGCGTTCATTGCTTTATCAGGCCTGAAAGATGGCAATACCTTTACACCAAAACCGTCCTTTTTTATCTTTTGGTGATGCGCCAGGTTATCCAGTGGGTCGTCCGTTGTCCCAACTACTTCAACCTTAAACATTTTTAACAAACTCCGTACACTGTACTCCGGCGACTGCAGTTTTTCAGCACACTCATCATAGATCTTTTTGGCAGTATCCGGCGATAAGATCTCTGTTATTCCGAAATAGCGCTGCAGTTCTAAATGTGTCCAATGATACAGGGGATTGCGCAAGGTATAGGGCACAGTAGCGGCCCACTTTTCAAACTTTTCCCAATCGCTTTTATCTCCGGTAATGTACGCTTCGTTTACGCCATTTGCCCGCATGGCGCGCCATTTATAATGATCGCCGTTTAACCAGATGCGGGTAAGGTTGGCAAATTGTTTATCGGCTGCAATTTCATCAGGCGGCAAATGGCAATGGTAATCAATGACCGGCATTGATTTGGCATAGTCGTGATATAGTTTTTGAGCAGTTTTGCTTTCCAATAAAAAGTCGTCCTCAAGAAAATTCTTCATCGTTGGGTAAATAAATTGCAGAGAACAATTATACTTTTTATAACCTGCTTTACCAACTCAAAAAATGCACAAACTATGCTATCGATTGCGGAGAAGCATACGATAATAATTCTGTAACCAATGCCGACAAACTAACCGATGCACACGCTATAATATCATCGCCGGCACCATAATAAATGTATAGGGTATCATCAAACAAAGCAGTGCCTGTAGGGAAACAAACATTATCTACATCGCCGGCCAGTTCGTACTCCTGGTCGGGTTTAAATAGTGGATAAGGCAATCTTGCGATCTCTTTTTTAGGGTCATCCAGTTCAAACAATGCCGCGCATGCCGAATAATCATAACCCGCGTCAAAATGCTGTACACCGTGATAAATTACCAGCCAGCCATGTGGTGTCTCGACCGGTGGGCAACCACCACCTACGTAATTGATCTCATGTTGATATTTAGACGTCAGTAAAATATGATCTGTTAGATGAATGAAGTAGTCTTTCCAGAAATCTGCGGTCAGTTCATCTAAACTATCAACGGCAACAATTTGAATATCCGGCTTTATCCTGTGCAGAAAAGTAAGCTTGCCATTTATCCTTCGGGGAAAGAAAACAACATCCTTATCCATAAGTACAGCTCCCATAGCGTAATAATCCCGCCTGTATCGCTCAATAATGCCGGTATTTACTTTGGCCAAGTCGTCAAACTCGTTACAGGTTAATTTGGGTACAATTACACCGTGCTTCTCAAAATGCTTCAGATCTGTCGAAGTCGCTAAAGCGCCCAGCGCGTCATCGCCGTCAAAAGCAATGTAAGTAAGGTAATAGGTATCATCCATCTTGACCATCCGTGGGTCTTCCATTCCATGCTTCTCATAATCAAACTGTGGCGACAAAAATGGATGGGTTAAGCGTTCCGCGATTTTTAACGGCCCGTCTAATTTACAGTAACCTATGGTAGAGTAATTTCCTTTCCGCACCGCCCTGTAAAGCAGGTACACGTTATTACCTTCTTTTACTACCGCAGGATTTAAAACTCCTTCATTTTCAAACTCAAGATCTGTAGTAGTAAGGATGACACCCTCTTTTTTAACCGTTATCATTTAGATGGAGCGATAGCTTAGTTTGACTTTTTAGATGTTACCACAATTAAAATGCCGCCTACCAATAATATACCACCAAGGTAAGGCGGCCAGTTTACAGTCTTTTCCCTATCGGCTGATACCTGGATAGGTCCGGCATCAATTACCTTTTCTTTTTTGGTATAAGTAAACCCGGTCCAGACAACCATTACGATGCCGATGACGATCAATACAATTCCGATTAGTTTAGTATTCATAGCAGGATGTTTCTATACTAATAAATTAATTGGAAAATTGTTTAAACTATCTGCCTTGTTAAAAAGCATTGTCATACTTACCTTTTTTATCAAGGCAGGCTATAATACCTTCAATAACACGTTTGGTTTCATTAGGATCTTTTACACAAACTGATGCTACCCCGGCTTCTTTAGCAGGATAATCATTACCACCCGGAAAAATGGCATCACCAATAAAGATCATTTCGCGCTTGCGGATATTTAAGATCTCTTTAAGCTTTTTAATACCATACGCTTTATCGATGCCCGGCTTCGTAATATCTACCGATGTGGTGCCGCCCAAATTCACCGAAAACTCAGGAATAGTTTTGCTGAGGACAGCTTGTATTTTTTTACGCTTCGCAAAGCCGGGATCCCATTCTTTTTTTTCTTTTAATGGCGCTTCCTGGCCCAACGCCGAGTAGGTGATCTGGCTGCCCCTGTCTTCTATCTGTTCGCCCCATGTTTTTTCAGGTTTAAAACCCTGCTCCTCAACCGCCGCGTTTAATGAAGTGATGATCTTCTTTTTTTCATCGGCAGTAAAATCTTCAGCATATAATTTCTTCCAGCCTGATTTATACTGATAAAATTTTGTACCGCATGTTGGCAATATTGACAGGTTTTTAAAAGCTTTTTGGTTGGATAAATGAGACAGTACCTGTTTTTCAAACTGGGGCCAATCGCCGCCCGATATGATAGCTACTTTGACAACATCAATTAAAGCATTGAGGATCTTTACCATTTCATCATCAATGGCTGCCTTACTTTCGGCAAGCGTACCATCCAGGTCAAACACAATCAGCTTTTTCATATCATTTAGTTTATTGATCCAGATCGACACTATATTGCCCGGCGCGTGCGGCACTATCCATACTTGCTCTAAAATAGAGCATATCCTGTCCTGCTTTTACATTTTCTTCTTTACCCTTCCAGATCTCTAAAGTTGGCTGCTGTAAAGCGCGCGAAAACGAAAAAGTAAGTGGCCATGGCAATTTGCTTTCAAACTTTGCGTGCATAGCCTGTAAGTGCGCTGTCGCCTCCTGTGGTGACTGTCCGCCTGATAAAAACGCAACGCCCGCGACTTCTGTTGGCACAACAGACAAAAGACAATTAACCGTAGCGGTAGCCACCTCGTCAGTACTATTTTGTACAGGGCAATCCTTGCCGGCAATTACCATATTGGGTTTTAGTATCAATCCCGGCAGGTAAACATCATGTGCTTTCAGTTGCTCAAACAATTCTTTAATAGCTTGCTGCGTTACTTCAAAGCACCGCTCGATGGTATGGTCGCCATCCATCAAAACTTCGGGTTCAACTATAGGTACAATATCATCATCCTGGCACAACCGGGCATATTTAGCAAGCGATTCGGCATTTGCCTTGATATTAGCAGGCGTAGGCAAACCTTTGCCAATGGTGATCACAGCCCGCCATTTAGCAAAGCGTGCACCCAGGCCATAGTAATTATTTAAGCGCAGATCCAGGCCATCCAAACCGTTGGTTATCTTCTCCTCCGGCGAACCGGGCATATCAACAGTGCCTTCATCTACTTTAATACCGGGAATAATGTTTTGATGCTTCAGTACATCAACAAATAAAACACCATCATCGGTAGACTGATAGATGGTTTCATCGAACAAGATAGCACCGCTAATGTACTCGCCTAATCCCGGCGTCGTCACAATTAACTGGCGATATCGCCTGCGGTATTCTTCTGTTTGGGGGATGCCGACCTTTTCAAAACGTTTATTACAGGTTGGCAAGCTTTCGTCCATTGCAATCAGGCCTCTTTCGCCTGCCATCAATGCTGTTGCGGTGTGTTTAAGTTCTTCAAGATTCATAATAGCTAAACAACAAATGTTATAATTAATTGTGTTTAATTTAATCATCATAAAAAAAGGAGATTAACCTCATCGATCAATCTCCTTTTTAGCGTCAGCAAGGCAAAATTATTGCCTTCCAAGTATAGATTTAATTCCCTCCAACTCAGGCATTTTGTAACTGTTAGTTCTGCCAACTGTAGCGTCCCTTATTTTCTGTACATCTTCAGGTAATACAATGCGGCCCTTATTACCAAAATCGCTGCGAATGTAACTTAACACAGAGGCAATATAATTATTATCATTACCACCCAATGCCGGCATAGCGTCATTATAAGTAGTGCCCCTGATAGGTCCGTTTAATCCATAAAGCAGTATCCGGATGATCCTATCCGGCGACCCGGCATTTACGTCGAGGTTTCCGGCTAAAGCAGGTGCGGTAAGCGCAGCACCACCGGTATGGATCCCTTTAGCATCTACCCCATGGCAGGTAAAACATAATTGTTTGAATATAATAGCGCCCTGTGCTACCAATTTTGCACCTTGCTCGCTCATTGCCTTTTGTCTTGCCAATTGCTCTGCCCTTGCCCTGATCTTATTTTCATAAGTTCTTTGTGATGCCGCTAGCACCGGGTCATTCGGATAATTTTTAATCAGTCCGGCAATAATGTCTTTCGATTTGTCCGAATTAACAAAACGCATGCTCAACAGCAATTGCAAGCGTACATCAGCGCTCTGGTCGTCACTCATTTTGGCTAACATATCTATTGCCTGGCTGTCTTTTTTCATAAAGTCCTCACCTATCCAAACTGTGGTTTTGCGTACTTCGGCATCTTTATCTTTTAAGGCTGTAGCAAATGTCTCGGCATCCATAGCATCTAAACCATTTAAGGTCCATAAGGCGTGGATGCGTGCCAGTTGGCCGCCATTTACAGCCAACGTTTTCAAGGCAGGCACGACAGATTTATCACCCCTGATCACTAATAATTTTTGTGCGTTATCTCTCCACCAGCCGTTAGGGCTGTTCAAGTGATCAACCAATTGTGCGCTGGTTTCTTCAAGCATGTGCGGTTTTTCTTTCGATAATTTATAATCATCATGCACCAAACGGAAGATCCGGCCGCGTCCGACATTATTTTGCAACCCTTTTTGTTGGATTTTTGGACGCAGGTAGCTATCTGCTTTTGTCCACTCGCTTTCCTGGATAATGCCGTGGTACATATCCACAATGTACATGCAGCCATCAGGTCCTGTAATTGTGTTTACCGGCCTGAAATTCACATCGGTAGATGCCAGGAACTCTGATTTATCATAAGCATTTTTTAAAGTGATCTTACCATTAGTGTTGGTCACTTTACTTCTGCGGATCAGCCTGCCCACCGGTTCACAAATAAACAGGTCGCCACGCATATCAGCAGGCAATTTATCACCCCTGAATATCGACTGGCCGTTACTTGCCGTAAAGTGGTTAAGCGTACTATCCTTTAAGCGCAGCCTGCCAAAACCACCCTGCACATCAGGCGTAGTTACAATCGGCCATACAGGTATAAATTCTTCATCGTAACGGTCGCCAAAATCAAACTGACCGTAATGGATATTTTGCTGATACAGGTAAGCAGGGTCTTCACCGCCAGCTGACGAATAAAACATCCTGCCATAATCATCATTTGCCAAACCCCATTGTCCGGCTGAACCTTCAACCAATGTATCAGGTATTACATGATCGCCATTAAGCGTGTACCTAACCGGATCATAAGTTAAATACATCCGGTTATCCAGGTTCCAGATCAAACCGCTTTTTTGATGCTCAAGGTTATTGGTATTGTTACCATTGTTTTCATACGCCAGCCAGTTCTTATCAGCTACGCCGTCGCCATTGGTATCCTGGAAACAATAAACACTGTTTGTCCAGGTCTGGCTCACCAGCAAACGGCCATGATCAAGCGGCTGTAAGGTACGCGGCAACATCAGGTTGTCGGCAAACACGGTCATTTTATCCATCACACCGTCGCCATTGGTATCTTCCAGTAATTTTATCTTACAGATCTTGTTACGCTCGCCGGTACCATTAACATCAAGCATATAGGTGTTCAACTCGGCAACATACATGCGTGCGTCGCCATCCCATGCAATAGCAACAGGCTGGCTAACCATGGGCTCGCTTGCCACCAGTTGTAAATGGTAACCGGGTGGTACATAAATATGCTTCATTTCCTCGATGGGAGATTTCGGCGTAGGGTCAGGATGCATATCAACCAATATCCTGCCTGACGCGTCGCGTTGTACCGGGTATGGGGTTACACTTTTTTGTATCGATTTACAGGTGTAAAACAATATTGCCGATGCGCTAATCACACCTAAAAGCCATTTGTAATTTTTTCTCATAATTAGGTTTATATTCTTTCAATAAATATTTAAATCATAACATAGCCCGTAATCCACCCGGCCCGGTTTAAGGCAAAGAGCATCAGCAAGCAATTTTATATAAAGTATGTTTAGGTTATAATTGGTATAATCTTAAAAGCCGGTATAGTAATCTATATAAATATTTGATTGCTATACCGGCTTTATGCTTTGTTTGGTACAATTAGATGTGTACCGAAATCTTATATGCTTATTTTATTTAAGCGATAAAATATATTGTATCATTTTTTTAACGTCGGCAGGTGGCACAGACGGGTGTGGCGCCATCGGAACCTCGCCCCATACACCGCTACCGCCGGCAATTACTTTTTTAGAAAGCAGATCGTAGTTTGCCGCAGTGGCAGGATATTTTTTTGCTACGTCCTTATAAGCGGGCCCTACCAGCTTAACATCAACTTTATGACAGCTTAAACAATCGTTTTTTGCTAATAATTGTTTTCCTTCTTCAAGTGTAACAGCGCTGGGTTTAGCAGACGATACAGTGGTCTTTTTAACAACTGTGGTTTTTTTCTTGGTTGTTACCGTTGTTTGCGCAAATGAAGTACCTACAGCAAACATTGCGATAACAAGGGTAGTTAAAATAGTAATCCTCTTCATGATGGTATTAGTGTGTAATTAATTGATTTATTATCCGGTACGACTTATTATTAGTCAAGAGGTTTAAACAAGCGCCAAACACGCTTTATCTACATCTCGGTTAATAGTTAATAATTGTATCGAAAACAAAGTTAATTAATATGACTTCAAAATCAATAGCCGCTTGACTACTTTGGCTGCTAAAGAACTAAAAGCAGGTTACTAAGTAAGATTTGCGGCGCCATCAAACGCGTTTTTGAAGCTAAAAACACGCTTTTTTTCTTAATAGGATTGATTCTAAATTTCAAATAAATGCGGCGAGTTGTTATTTGTAGTGTATTTGTTACGCTAAGCCCCTAATTTAGTCAACAAAAAAAGGGGATAGCGCATGCCATCCCCGTTCTTATAAATCGGATATAAATATCCTAATTATTTAGTTTGCTCTTCTTGACTCAGCTTTTTTTGCTTGGTAAGCCAAAGGAACAATAATTGCTGCTAACAATGCGACTACTTCTAATACTACTAACATGGTGTTTTGGGTTTTAAAATTTTATTTATTAATGATTTAATTTCTTTATAGAAAGCAAATTTTGTTTTTCTGATTTGCATTCTTTCGTATTGCTTGCGTCACAAAATATGCCATAAAATTCCGGGGCCGCTTGATCAGAAAAAAGTCATTTTTTGAAATTACTTAATTAAAAAAATCATTTATAAATGTCAGATTTAAACCAAATATTATTTGCCTTTTAAAATCCATTTGCAAAAAAACAGGCGCTGAGAATAGCAAAAAATTTTTTTTTTGTAAAAAATCAGAATTAGGCTAAAAAAACGCTGACAATTGAAAAAATTGGTGTTTTTAAAGCATTAAAATCGCCAAAATTAGCCAAAAAACGTTTTTCGACTAAAAAATACGACCCATTTTCAGGTTTTGATCAAATAATACCCATCATACGGCCTCTTTATAACCCCCTTAATAAAATTAAAAAAATTTAACGCCAATTTGTCACTTGACTGACACAACTGCCAAATACTGACAAATAATCCGAAAAAAGATCCAAAATTTCTAAAAATACCGGACCATCACCTGAAAGCGCGCAGAAACAGCGTAAAATTGGGCTATGCCAAACTTCTTTATTAAAACAGCAGTAACTTGACCGGATTTAATGATCCAGCGCGCGGCGTTTGATCAATCCACCCTTAACCTCTGATACCGAGTTGGTGACGATGAAAGCAGTAGGGTCTATCTGTTGAACGCGAGCAACCAGTCGTTGCACCTCGAGCCTGGTTATCACGGTTACGATAATATCCACCTGTTTTTCGGCGATCTCTGTTTTACCAAAACCACGCTCGCCTTTGTAGATGGTAACTCCTCTATGCAAGTGCCGCATGATCACATGCTTGATCAATTCGCTTTTAGGGGACACGATAGTTACCGATGTAAATTCGTCAAAACCCTGCACAATATAATTGATGGTTTGTGTAGCAGCAAGGTAAGTTAATATCGAGTACAATGCTGATTCGATCCCCAGGAAAAAAGCCGCAATGCCGAATATAAAAATATTGATAACCAATATGATCTGCCCGATAGACAAAGGTGACCGCGGGTTGATATAAACCGCCAGCAACTCGGTACCGTCAATCACGCTGCCACCTCGCATGGCCAACCCTATGCCGGTACCCAGGAAAAAACCACCAAATACCGCCGTAAGTAATTTATCATGTGTAACCATTGGAAAATTAACCAGGTATAACACAATAGATAAAAGCACAATGGCGATGGTTGTTTTAAACGCGAACAGTTTATCAACTCGTTTATACCCCAACCAGATAAAAGGAATATTGATCACCAGAATGAGTATGGATATTGGCCAACCGGTAAGCGAGCTTATTAACAGCGAAATCCCGGTAACCCCGCCATCAATAAATTCGTTGGGGATTAAAAACCCTTTTAAACCAAAAGCGGCGCTGGCTATACCTACCGCTATCATGAGTATTCGGGTAATTTCTATTCGTCTATAAGCTTGTTTCCTGGTTATTGTCATAAAGTTTTAGTGCTGGTAATACTTAACGGATATTTTCAAAATAGAATATACCCTTTTTATTTGAAATCACAATATCCTTCATTTTATCCTTATTCATGTCCTGCACAACCACATGGAGGCCAACGCCCGAATCATTATCTATTTGATGCGGCATAAAATAAGGCAGCCTGCCCGGGGTAAACTCAAACCAATATAATACAGCTGCTTCGTGCGATCCGGGATCTGTATCCGTATCGTTATGTGCAAACCAGCGCTTACCGGTTATAATATCCGGGTTTCCGTCGTTATTGATATCTGTTAACGCCACACCATGAGTTTCAGAAAACGACTTGTCAATTTCGTGCTGTTTCCAAGAGCTATTTCCTTGGGCATCCTTAACTTGTTCATACCACCAAATGCCATATTTATGCGCCGAAGCGCTGATCACATCATTCAGCCCGTCGCCATTTACATCCATCACGTACATTTCAGAACAGTCGTCGCCAAAATCGGCAGGATGAAACGTCCAATTGGGTTGCTTCCTGTCAACCGGCGCTTCCCACCAGCCATTTTTAATAATTACGTCATTTCGTCCGTCCTTATTGATATCCCCCAAACCAAGACCGTGTGAATATCTATCTGTTCCCGGAGCATCCACCGCACTTATAGGATATCTCGTCCATGTTGTGTCCCCTTTTTTTGTGGGAGGGCTTAGCCAGACGATTTGTTTGGCGTTAATATCGGCACATAAAATATCTATGCGCCCATCGCCATCAACATCTACAAAGTTTGGCGACTCATTACCTACCCCTACATTATCCATTATCGCGTGCTTTTTCCAAAAGCCGCTTTTATTTTGGGGGTTCTCATACCAGGCGGCAGGTGTGCCCGGGTAACCTACTACTACCAGATCTATCCAGCCGTCCTGGTTAACGTCTATACTATAGTTTAAAAACGAGGTACTGTATTCTGTGCCTGGATTTAATGGTTTTGTGGGCGATATCTCATGCCGCTTCCAATCAGGCGCTTCAAACCAGCAGGTGCCTGCCAAAACATCCAATTTACCATCGCGGTTAACATCGCCAATGGCCACACCTTCTGATATAAAATCAGTAGTAATAACGTGCTTTTTAAAGTATGTTGTTGACTGCCCATGGGCATAATTACCTACCAGTACTGCCATTAAGGCTAAAAACGGTCTTATATGATTTTGTACCATAACTAAATTATTTTGTAGCCGTAAAAAGTGTTTTGTATATTAGGTTAGCCGGGGACTAAGGCTCAATATGAATAATTAAATTGTTAGTTTTTATCTACATTGGGCTTTTATCGTTTAATGTACAGTTTAAAGTTCGGTAAAGTTTATATAATTTAAAAAACTGCAAGCCAGATAACAATGGAGCTGGTTATTTGGAAAAGAAATAATTATGATGAAACCGGAAAATGCGATATTACAAGCTAAGCCATTAAGTATACATAGTCTCTACGATACTTATGCCGGTATGCTATTGGGGTATATTTTTGAGGTAGTTAAAGATAGGTCAGTCGCCGAAGAATACCTCGTAAAAACCTTCAGATCGATACACAGCAGTTTTGATAAAATAAATTGGGCCGAAACCAGCAACTGGTGCCAACTGCAACAGTTTGCCAAAAAGGAATTAACTACCTTTAACGAAACATCAGGCTTAAGAAAACCTATTACCGGGCTACCCAATAAATACCTCGACCGGATGAGCGATGAGCAAAAGTTGGTGTTTTGCAATATCTATTACTGTAAAAAAACCACGATCGAACTTGCCAAAGAAATAAATAAGCCGGAAGCTTTGGTAAAAAAATTATTAAAAGAGGCCTTTACCATTATAAGGGACAGACATGAAGATTAGAGAGTATATAGAGAGCGGCGTGTTAGAGTCCTATGTATTGGGGGCAGCTTCTGATGAAGAAGTTCACGAACTGATGCAATTAAAGAAACAGTACCCTGAAATACGGGACGCATTGTTTGAGTTAGAGACAGACCTGGAACGTATTGCACAATACATGGCCATTGCGCCGCCTCCGGGGATGCTCACAAAAATCGAAGACGAGATCAATTCACTTAAATACAGGGAAGAAGCCGTACCCAAATTAAAAAGACGCGATGCGGGCCGGAGCAAGTTTGACAGGACGCCGGGCAGTCAATTTATCGAGGTGGAAGCTGAAAGCAGCCACATGCGGATCCATAAAACCTGGAAATGGGTATTTATTGCTGTGTTTGCGTTAAGTAAAATATTTTTAATAGGCTTTATTTATTATTTCTTAGCAAACCGACAGGCGCAAGAACAGATTCAGGAATTAAAGTCGCAGCTTAAACAATACCAGGTAGCTAAATAATAAGCTATTGTTGAATATTTATAAAAGTGGATGACCAGTGGTTATCCGCTTTTTTAGTTTTACCTTGCTTATACTTTGCAGAAATAATAAAACCCATTAATACTAAACCCGTTAACCTATTATGGCAACAGTAGCATTACGCAGTCCGGCGGGTAAGTGGATCATGGTTTCAACTATCCTGGCTTCGGCTATGGCATTTATTGATGCTACCGCTTTAAATGTTGTTTTGCCATCATTACAAAAAAACTTACATGCAACCGGGGCAGATCTGTTCTGGATCTTAAATGCCTACCTGTTAATGCTGGCCTCGCTTATTTTAATAGGCGGCGCCATGGGTGATAAACTGGGGCGCAAAAAGATCTTCATGGCCGGGATCTTTATATTCATTATAGGTTCAGCAGCCTGTGGATTATCTGACAGTGTCATTTTACTGGTGCTCTTTAGGGTTGTGCAGGGCATTGGCGGTGCATTAATGATACCGGGCAGTTTATCACTTATCTCATCATCTATTGATGCTAAAGAACGGGGTAAGGCAATCGGCACATGGTCGGCCTTCACTACAGTAGTGACCATGGGCGGGCCTGTACTGGGCGGGGCTTTAGCCGATGCCGGTTTGTGGCGCTATATTTTTTTTATTAACGTGCCTATTGGCATAGCGGCCCTACTAATGCTGGCATTTAAAGTGAACGAGATAAAAGACGAGGACAATAAAGCCGGACTTGATTTCCCGGGGGCAATAACCATTGCTTTAGGCCTTGCACTGATAACCTTTGGATTTTTACGTGTACCGGCGGTTGGGTTGTACCATATCCAGGCTTACGGCTCGCTGGCGGCGGGTGTAGTTTTCCTCGCTGTATTTATCCTTATAGAGATAAAAAGCACAAACCCTATGATGCCGCTCAAGCTGTTTACAAATACCACTTTTAGCGGTGCCAACCTCCTCACGTTTTTCTTGTATGCGGGATTGGGTGCAGGTATGTTGTTTCTATCTCTTAACCTGGTGCAGGTACAGGGTTATAGCCAACTGCAATCCGGGTTAACGTTTTTGCCATTTACGGTTTTAATGGTAACTATTGCAAGGTTTGCCGGTAGTCTGGCTGATAAACACGGGCCACGATTGTTTTTAATTGTAGGGCCTGCGCTGGCGGGCGCAGGTTTGCTTATCTTATCGTTTATTAAACAAACCAACGGACCATCAGCATATTGGACTACCTTTTTTCCCGGAGTGTTGGTTTTAGGTTTGGGGATGTCCTTTACGGTAGCGCCATTAACGGCCGCGGTAATGGGTTCGGTAAGCGATCATTTTTCGGGTACGGCATCAGGGATCAATAACGCAATGACCCGGATCTCAGGTGTATTTGCTAACGCGATATTTGGCGCATTGGCAGTACTATTCTTCTCGGGAGCTTTACAAAAACAGATCCAAACGATGCCGCTTAACGCGAAAGACAGGCAGGCAGTAATGCAACAGGCTACAGATTTAGGCAATGCCAAAGTGCCCGCGACGATCAGTGCTGCCAATAAACCGGTTATTGAGAAAGCCTACCATGCCGGTTTTATCAGTGCTTATAGTAATATTATGCAGATATCGGCAGCATTAGGTTTTTTGGGTGCGTTGATGGCGCTGGTCTTTATCAAAAATAAAACTGTAAAACAAACATAACAGATTTGGCCACCTACATGGTAGGCGCCTGCTCATAAATAAACCATTGCTGATCGGCAGTATTGCGTTTAGCAGCTAATATAATAGCCGAATTTACCGCTCCCTTAGCATCGGCAGGAGTAACATAAAGGTCTGTCCCTTTTAATTTGATGAGATAGGTGTCCTTCTTAACATTGATGAACTCATACTGCTGTTTTTTGTCACCCTGCGTAAAAGGCTGCTCTTCAAAAGCTACATTGACACCGGCCAATGCAACCGGCTGAAAAGTTTTATTGGTAAGTAAGTTTTGCAACTGGTAAGTATTTGCGTCGGTCTTTTTAAAGTTCCAGGTCATGCACTTCCAGTTTTCGGGATAATAAGCTACTAACGGCGTACCATTTTTAGAAGCCGCATCCTTTACACGCAGCAACATACCTGTTTGCACATTCTTGATGGCATAGTTGCCTTTAATATCCTGTGATGATGCAAAAAGCGAACAACCTGCCAGTACAATAAAAAGCAATAATTTTTTCATGACGTGTATTTTAAGTTAATTATGGATGCACAATGGCCCACCCTTCGTTACCGCGGATAATGATCTCGCCATTACCGCTTGGTACGTAACCTATAAAATCGAACAAAGTAGCTTTGTCAATGTTTCTTTCTTTGACAGTATTTTCACACTCTGCCAGTATTACGCCTTTCTTTTGCAGTGCCAGCAAAGTTTCCTGGTATGGGTTTGATTTTAAAAACATGGTGTATCCGCCTGCAAACGCAACCAATTCAATTTCAACTTTACCTTTAATTCGTGGGTCCTCAAGTGCATTGTTAATATTGCGCAAGGTCATTTTTATTTTAGCCGACGCGGTATCATCAACAAAATATAAAGCTTTGTAATGTGCCTTAGTAGCCTCGGCTCCTTTAAAATCAGAACCTTTGGTTTGCGCCACAGCCGATTTAAATGATACAACAGCAATAAGGACGATAAAGTATTTCAATACGTTTTTCATGATCATGTTTTTTTATAAAGATAAAGTTAGTTTTTTTTAGTTGTTGATTTTTGTGCGTCTGCAATTGGCTGGTACGGGCCGAACTTATGCTGTTTTTCGCTAAACGAATCAGCATAAGGCGAAAAAGGAAAATCAATCGGCTTCTTGCTGAGATCCTTCCAGTCGCCAGACTGATCAAAATGCGGCCGTGGCTGCGAGTTGACAAACGCAGCAACGTTCCAGGCCTCTTCATCAGTAAGTTGAGGCGTTTTGTAAGTAGTGCCAAAAGGCATATTGCTTTTTACAAACGCTGCAAAAGTGGTTACCCTATACAGTCCGGCGCCATCGTTGTAGCTATCATCACCCCATAACGGCGGAAAGGTATAAACCGTTTTATCAGGCGCTAACAATCCAAGACCGGTTACCCCGTGGCAAACCTGGCATTTTTGTACAAATATCGCTTTGCCCTTTAACGGGTCTGCCGCATGATCTAAATAAGCCAGCTTTAAAATACTGCTGCTGCCCGGTTGCTTCACCGTGGTTTTACTTAGCCATTTAAGGTAGGCTATCATTGCCTTCATCTCCTTGCTTGTAGTATCCAATTTCTTGCCGTTAAGGCTGCGCTGCATACAGCCATTTATTCTGTCGGCAATGCTCATTATGTTGCCGGTACGCGCCATATATTGCGGATACGCTGTAGCAGTAGCCGACAAGTTTAACCCATAAATTTTAGTTCCTGCATAATTATGGCAGTTTTGGCAGTTCATACCATTGGTTAAGTGCCCAGCCTTGCCATTAGGGCCAAAGTAATAGGCAGTGCGGGCTATCAGATCCTTGCCGTACAAGATCTCTTTCCCCGCATTGCCTGCCGGAATTTTATTGCCCTGCGACCTTGCAGTAACCCAACCTAATAAAATTGCAATGGTAAATAAAATCCTTTTGGTCATACTTGATAAAGTAAAATAACGCAAAAAAGCGGATAGCTTATAGCCACCCGCTTTTTTTATTTGTAATTTATTCTTTACTAATTGTTAGCGCTGTTCGTTATAAACCTCAAACTCGGCTATTGACGGCGTTTCTTTGTAGCCTGTTATTTGCATACGGATCTTATTGGCCCAGATGCGGTTAAAGCGGTGCAGCTTTATCTTACCTTCCTTATCGCCGTCAAGAATAGGTTTCCATGAACCGGCAGAATAATATTCCAGCTTGTATTTATTGATATTGGCTTTTTGTTCGGCTATTACTATAGTGTTAAAACCGGTTTCGCGCTTAAAGCTGATCTCATACCAGGGTTGCTTAACAACAGGATTTGACATCCATGACGTGTTGAAGCTATCATCATTTGCAAAATCACTGATATTCATATCATCGCTCCAGCTTGAGTTGGCAGGCTGGTTCTTAGCCAGGTTTGACGATATAATAGGCAGGTCGATATCTCCTATCGGCGCAACCGGGCCCTCATTTTTCCACAGTTTACCAATTGCATCTAATTCGGCTAAAGCGTTAGCATCAAACAAACCATCGCGGTTGGGCGCTACGTTCAGAATAAAGTTACAACGGTCATTGTTCAATTTGATCAATTGATCATTAACCAATTTAGCTGCATCTTTTACAGGAGTAGTAGGGAAATCTGTTTTCCAGAACCAAGAGCTCTGAATAGGCAAACAAGCTAATGAAGGCATAAAGTTACTCTCTTTTTGCATACGCTGGCCCGCTCCCATTTCGTAGGTTTTAATATCTGTGTAATACAAGCCTTGGCCCGGATATTTAGCGCCGTTCAGGTCCATTAACAAACAATCAGGTTGTAATTTTTTAACCAGGTGATAGATATCTTCAAAAGGCACATCATCATAAGAGATCCTTGACCATGGCGCATCCCAGCCATCAATGATCAGCGCTTCTATCTTACCGTATTTGGTAAGCAGCTCTGTAAGCTGAGTTTTTATCATCTCGATATGGCTTGGCTGGATCTGGTTTGGCCTAAGCTTATGGTGCGTATCCAGTATAGAGTAGTACAACATCACTTTTAGCCCGTTAGCTCTGAAAGCATCAACATATTCTTTTACAACGTCCCTTTTTAATGGGCTGTTCATTACATTATAGTCAGTGCTTTTGGTATCCCAGATACAAAAACCGCTATGGTGCTTGGTGGTTAAACAACCATAGGTCATGTGGGCAGCTTTTGCAGCTTTTGCCCATTGGTTACAATCAAGTTTGGTTGGATTAAACGACGCCGGCGATGCCTCCGGATCAGGCCAGTCGGCATCCATATAAGTTGGGATATTAAAATGGATAAACATACCAAACCGCAGATCAACAAATTGTTGTTGCAGTTGCTTTAAGTGTTGCCTTTGTGCTTCGCTGCCGTTATCTGTAGTTTGTGCCTTTACAGCAAAAACAGTAAGAAACAGCGCCAGTAGTACCAGTTGTAGTTTTTTTGATATCATTTGTTAAATTTTTTACAGACCAAATATGTTCTTCGTCACCTGTCTATGTTTAAATATATCGCTTAATAATTTGATAATAAATTTACAAATATCAGGAGCAATAAATATCTTTTAATTCGAATCCATCAGGGCGAGCATTTTATGCATGGCTATCTCAAAGAAAGCAGATTGCAACCAAATATAATTTTGCTTTATTGTCTAATCATTAAGCAATTTTGGCAACACAGGTTTAAGATATTTGCTTTGGTGAATAAATCAGATAATTATGCTTGGGTAATTAAGTTAGTGACAAATAATTATATAAATATTCGATATTATTGCCTTCCCTAAAAAACATCTAACATTACATCTATAAAACTCATGTCAGCTAAAAAAACGATCATTACGCTTAGCCTGCTTATCATCACGCTAATTGTTAAAGCACAGGACCACCGGTTTGATCCGCCCTGGAATAAGCCCTTAGAAAGCAAGGTAATGTTTACCGTACCCGGGATTGATAACGTGCCCGATCTATACGGCGATATCAGCGACCCGCAACTGGTGATATTTTTTGCGGGCAACCAGTTTATGTGTGTGGACGAATTGTTGGCGGCCTTTAAAGTTAAGTACCCACAATATCAACGTGTATTTGCAGAGACCCTGCCACCGGGTATCCTGGCTAACCAAATTGATGGCGGCTCTGTAACCATAGGCAACATGCGGATAACTTATAAACCGGATATTTACACCGCGGGCAAAAACGCCATTGATAAAATGGATATCTTCACCAAAACAGAACCATACGCCAATAACCGTTTGGCGATAATGGTAAAAAAAGGCAACCCTATGCAAATAAAAAGCTTGGTTGATCTGGGCAAAAAAGATATCCGCGTTAGCATGCCAAATTTACAAACCGAAGGTATAGGAAAGCAAATTGAAGCCGCTTATGTAAAAGCCGGAGGCGAAAGCTTACGCAAAACCATTTTAGAGGATAAGGTAAAAGATTCTTCCACCTATTTAACCAAGATCCATCACCGCGAAACGCCGATGCGTATTTTATATGATCAAAGCGATGCCGGGCCGGTTTGGTACAGCGAGGCTTATTACCAGCAGATGATTGGCCATCCTATTGACCTGGTTGAATTACCGCAAAATGAAAACGTGCCTGCCCAATACGTCGCCGGATCATTAAAAGCAGCACCTCACCCACAAGCAGCCAAAGATTTTATGGATTTCCTGGTAAGCCCGGAGGCTAAAACTATCTATAAGAAATACGGCTTTACAACTAATTAATAGTTGTAAAGCCTAAGTAAGAAATTACCCTACCGCTTTATTCAGTGCGATAATGGCAGTTTTAAACTGGTCGCGGGCAATTACAAACTGAATATTTACCTTGCGCAAAGCTACTCCTGCACTTATGATATTGATATCGTCTTTAGCCAGTGCAGCGGCGGCATTGGCCAGTAAACCCGGCTTATCCATATTCGAACCTAATAAGCAAACCATGGCTACTTTTTCAACAGCTACTTTTTCAAACTTGCTCTCCAGATCGGTGATCAGCTCTTGCTTAAAGTCGTTTTCCCAAATTACAATGCTGATGCTGTTGGCGCTGGTGGCCTTAAATGTGTAACTGATCTGGTGTTTGGCAAATAGCTGCATGATCTGCAAATCACTCCCCACGTTTCCAACCATCAACGGGTCGTAAATATCGATCAGTAATAACTGGTCGGTGCCGGTTATTACCTCTACCCTTTTTAATGCTGATACGTAATTTTTAGTGATCAGTGTGCCGGGGTGCGCAGGTTCAAACGTATTTTTTATCCGCAGGTCAATGCCGTTGATCTCTAACGGTTTTGACGCTTTTGGATGGATAGCTTCCATACCAACATCGGCCAATTGATCAGCAATATCATAATTAGTATAACCTACCGGTTTTACATTATCAATACCCACCAAACCCGGGTCGGCTGTTGATAAATGGTATTCTTTATGGATGATAGCCTCCTGTGGTTTTACTATCTCTGCTATCTTGCTGAAGGTAACTTCAGAATAGCCACGGTCAAACTCGCGCATAATACCTTCTGTTCCTTTTGCATAGCCGGTTACAATACAGATACACTTAGCAAGGTCGATATTGGCAAAAGCGTCTTTAATCCTCTCATCAATGGTTAATGCGCGCTGGTCATCAAAGCCGCTCAGGTCAACCAATTTAGCGTTTACGCCTTTGGCTGATAAAATATTGGTCAACACATAAGCCGAATGTGTTTCACCTATAGATGCCAGGATCTCCCGGGCGGCCAGCAAGATCCCCTCATTTAAATAACCGGATGCCAGCATAATGGCGGCACTCTCTAAATAAGTTTGCGCTTTGGAAACGTGTTCTTCAATAAACTTATCGGCTGCGTTTACATCAAGGCCCAGGCTTTCATACCCGGCATTAATGGTTTTTAAATGCGCTACCAGTTCTTTTAAGGGTTCGTGAAAATTCTCTTTCAGTACTATTCTGTGATAAACACCGGGGGCCTTTGTCTTTTTATTCTCTAAAAGCAAATTGGTTACGCCCGAAAATGCCGACACCACCAAAACGCGGTTATATAGCTGATCGCCGGTGCGTTCAAAATAAATAATATTGTTAATCACCTCCTGCAAGGCACTCATAGACGTGCCGCCTATTTTCTCTACGGTTAGCATGTTAAATAAATATTAAAAGGGCGAAGCTATAGAATTTTAGGGAAATACCTATAATACTTACCTGCTCATCTATTTTTAAAACGCTAATTACTATCCATAACACACCTGAAGCCAATAGTCGCTGCACGATCTATGGCAGGCGCCATCAGCAGGTATTTACCGTATTTATTCAACTCTAACGCCGGCGGGAAATACCAGCCTGAAGTTTGCGCATGGTAATAGCTGCTTCCTTTTAAAATAGCAGACCTGCTGTGCTCATCGGCATATTCGTCTGTCCATTGCCAAACATTACCTACCAAATCCATTACGCCAAAGGGGCTTGCACCGCCCGGGTATGCATTTACATTGGTTGGCTTACGCATTGCGCGGCTGGTGTCAGGCAGCGGAAATTTATCCTGCGCTTTATCATTTCCCCATGGATATAACCTGCCATCAGTACCTTGCGCGGCGTACTGCCACTCCCATTCGTGCGGTAAACGTTTGCCTGCCCATTTAGCGTATGCTCTGGTATCTTCTAAAGATACCCACGTAACAGGCTGATCGCCTGACCCTGAGGGATAAGTTCCGTTAATCCAATCCTTCAAAAAGTTATGACCATCTGTGGGGTGGTATTTAACAGCATCTATAAATTTTTTAAATTCCTTATTGGTTACCGGGTATTTATCCATATAAAAAGACGCGATATCCATTGTATTTTTCTGTGATCTTGACGGATGGCTCTCCCAGGCATGTTGTACACCAACCGCAAGCGGCAGCTCATTACCTTCAATCATTACTCCTACCGACTCGAACCGGTAATTAGTTGCAGCAGGGATTTTGACCATTCCTTCAGGGATTTTTACAGGAGCTTTAGTTTGTTTTATGGCGATCATCTGCTGCGGGATAGGTTTCCAACCGGTGGAGAAGCTTTTTAATTTTTTTTTGCTTAGATCGGCCATCTTGCTTAAAAGCATGTTAAGATTTGCAGGCTTTACGCTGTTATTGGTTACCAGTATCGCACCGTAGCCATACCCTTCTATTAAAAAACTCAAAATAGCTTTACCGTCCCTGACCTCAGGTTTAATTTCAAGCCCGTTCCACAGATCGTAATATTTTTCGTTGCTACGGTAAGGCAGAACTATTTGGGCGCCGCTTACATCTGTACTATCGCGGTTAATAAAGGCATAAACCGTTTTATCCCGATCAGGAAATTTAGATGCAAATACACCTTTTTGCAATACCGGGATGTAAGGCTCCCAATCTTTACTTGCCCAGATATCAGGGAATGATCTGTACACTGTCGAGATCCGTCTGATGGTTTCGGCGTACCTGTCGGAAATTTGGTTCCAAACGCTCCAGACATTCTCCCACGAGTTATAACCTATCCCGTTAAAAAAAGCAGACTGTAGGTCGTCTGTTTTATTGACGGCCCATCTATTGGTGATATTAACCTGGTGCCGGGGCTCGAACCATTTATAAACGCTAACCCCGGGCTTATATTCATATCCCCAGAAGTATCCCCAGCTCAGCCGGTTCCATTCTATCATTTTTAAGTTACCTAATGATTGCTCGGGTTGCCATGCCAGCGGATAATTTTCATGTTGGCTTGCCCGGTAAAAATCATCTGAGACCCCAAACATAGTATCGCCGTTCATGCCGTCTGCACCCAAGCCCTTCATTTCTTTAACCAATGCATCGGGCATGGTAAGCTTGATCCGGCGTGTGCCATGATCCCAGATCATGATCGGAAAAAACACCCTGACACCATTAGCCTTAAAATCGGCTATCATTTGCCTGATAGCTTTTTGCCCGCCCGGCAAATCAGCAGTTAAGTCGAATTGATTGCGGTTATCCACCCCGATATTTGGATAGGTAGGCCATATTAATACCGCATCGATACCACCGTAGCGTTTTTTCAGATCATTCAGATAACGCGTAACGGTGTATTTATGGCTTGCCGGATCATAAAAATAGCGGTCGTGCGCCATCATTTGTACGTAGATGAAAGTATGATTGATCCATTTAAGTTTGGGTTCCGAATAAAAGGAGCTATGGTATTTTAATCGTGATCTTTCCTTATGGCGCCAATCTTTTAAATTAGCCAACCATTTATCCCGCTGTTCGGGACTCTCAGGGCCTTTAAATAATTCTTTATAAGAACCGGAATAAACGGGCTCTTGCGCCCATACATTAGTGCTTAATAACAACAGCAAAAACAGGCAATATTTGTTACTCATAAGTTTATCCGGGATATAGTTGGTTGATTTAAAAGTAGCATACTTTTTCAAATTCAGAAAGTGCGAAGATTTATTAAATTTATCAATTAATAAAAACATTATGCCCGATCAGGAAAAACAAACAGAACAACCTATAGCACCGGACAATACTAACGCGGGGGTCGGTTATTGAAACTTTGTTACGTGTGACTGCCAATAATGACCACCGGTTAAGCGATATGGCTGATAATAAAGCGCAGATCCTGATCACGGTTAACTCTATCATTATATCCGCCATTATCAGCTTATTGCTAAGAAATCTTAAGGAAAATCCATTTTTGGTACTGCCATCCTATATCCTGCTTTGTGTTAGCCTGATTACCATGATATTGGCTATATTGGCTACACGCCCGTCTATACCCATGGGGAGGTTTACTGCAAAAGACCTGGCCGATAAAAAAGTGAACCTGTTATTTTTTGGGAATTTTTACAAAATGAAGCTTGACGATTATGCCAAAGGCATGAAAAGCATCCTGAACGACCAGGAATTTTTGTATGATATCCTGATCAGGGACGTTTATTCGCAGGGCGTAGTGCTTGGGCGCAAATACCGTTTGCTAAGAGCCGCTTATAGCATTTTTATGTTCGGGCTGATCGTGGCTATAGCTACATTTATCATATCGTCTATGCGGCACAATGCTTTGTAGAGGTCATAGAAAGACGTGCCCCATCTTATCTATTTGTAGTACTACAGAATAAAATAATTTACCCGTACGGAAATGTCATTAAGTTAAGAGATATCTCATATGCGCCGTAGGTGCAAAACGTCGGTAGGAAAATAAATATAGAATTATAGCGTGCCGTCAGGTACGCAACTTCGCAAGTTTCGTACCTGACGGCACGGATTTTTCGTTTGCTTTTTTCTGCTACCGACCTTTAACACCTACGGTGTTGCTTAACTTAATGACATTACACGCAAGGGGCACGGTTAGATATAATCCATGCTTGTGCCCAAACATTAGCCCTCTAAAGAGGGAAACTTCATGCAATCTTCCCTTCCTTATCCAAAACTTAATAAAAGGGTAATGTCTGCATAATGCTGTGGTACTTAGCTTTATCACAATAAAAAACTAAAAAAACAACTTATGGATGCTAATGCAAACGCGCTAAACTGGTTCGAGATACCGGTTGACGATCTTGGCCGCGCACAAGAGTTTTATGAAGAAATTTTTGATATGAAAATGATTGATCTGCCTGAAATGATGGGCATGAAAATGGCCGGTTTTCCCATCGACATGCAAAGCGGCAAAGTTGGCGGTGCTTTGGCTGAGAGCGAGAACCATATTCCATCAGAAGACGGTGCAATTATTTATTTAAACGCCAACCCTGATATCCAAATCATATTGGATAGAATAGAAGATGCCGGCGGCGAAATAAGCTTACCCAGAACAGATATAGGTAACGGAATGGGCTTTATGGCGTTATTTATCGATATCGAAGGAAACCGGGTAGGATTGCACGCGCAAAACTAATCTCTGGCACCTCACACTCCTTCCGGGTTACACAGTAGTAAACCCGGTAGGAGTTGTTAACAATTTGATAACCTGCACTTTGATATAAGCAAATACGAGTTGTATTTATTTGATCAATCAATCACAATTAGCTTATTTAAGATCATGCACTTTATACTGAATGTTATCTTAATTAACGTGCCTGTACTCGCTGGGCGATTTACCGGTTTTTGTCTTGAAGATCTTGGTAAAGTGCGACGGGTGTTCAAACCCAAGCCCGTAAGCTATCTCGCTGATAGAATTGTTAGTCCCCCACAATAACGATTTGGCTTTGTCTACCAGTTCAAGGTGGATATGCTCCTGCGTAGTTTTACCTGTGAATTTATTAAGCAGGTCCGACAAATAATTAGGCGACAGGTTAAGCCTCGAAGCAAAATATTTAACATTCGGCAAGCCCACATCGATCAAACTGCTTTGCGAAAAGTAATCCTTCAGCAACGTTTCAAACTGCTGCACCACGTCAGAGTTAACCTTTTTGCGCGTATAAAATTGACGATCGTAAAACCGGTCACAGTAATTGAGCAACAGCTCAATATTACTCACAATAAGGCCCTGGGTATGCTTGTCAATATTTTGCGCATACTCGCGTTCTATCTTAGTCACGCAATCTTTAATGATCTGCTTTTCGTCCTCAGATATATGCAGGGCCTCGTTAGCCTCATAATTAAAAAACGTATACTGGTGGATCTTTCTGCCCAGGTCGGTGCCATGGATCAGGTCGGGGTGAATAAATAGCGCCCAGCCTTCATCCACGATAACATTGGGGCCGGGGGCGATAACCTGCCACGGTGCCGTAAACATCAGCGAGCCTTCATTAAAATCATAATAGCCTTTGCCATATTTTAAAAAGCCTTCAAATTTCTTGCATGATATGGTATAAAAGCCAAACCGGTAAAACGCGTCGGTTTTGGGGCGCTTTGCATAAAAGTCGGTATGGTCTATCACGCTAATTAACGGGTGTTTGGGCGGCGCGTATTGAACCAACTTGTGCAGGTCGCTTATGTTTTCGAGGTCTATGTAGTTTTCTGACATGTTGTTAACGTATTATAAAGTTAGCATAAAAATTTGGCTGCCCGGATTTTGGGCAGCCAATCAATTTTTAGAAGCCCGTTTGTGCGGCCATCATTTTCTTGAAATCCACATCGTCCATTTGCTGGCGGGTTTGCACCAATTGCGTGGCATCATGACCTACAGGGTAACGTAGTTTTTCGGTACCATCTGTTGCTGCTTCGTAAATAACATCAGCTACCTCGCCAAGGTTTTCAGACATCGGCCAGTTGTCAAGCAACTTAATAAAGTTGTCAAACGGAGCTTGATAGTCATCAATTCCATCGGAGTTAATAAGCGTCATCGAACGCCCGGAAAATTCGGTTTTATAACCGCCCGGTTCTACAATTTTTAGGCGGATGCCCAACGGGTTCAATTCGTATTGGATAGATTCGGTCAAACCCTCTACCGCGAATTTGGTAGCATGGTAAAGCGACGAGAACGGAAACGTGACCCTGCCACCTACCGATGATACATTGATGATCACACCGTTTTTCTGCTCACGCATACCCGGTAACACGGCCTGGGTTACTGCAATTAGCCCAAAGACATTTACATCAAATTGTTTTTTGATATTTTCTTCTGTAGCGGGTTCAAGCGCGCCTAATGCTCCATAGCCTGCGTTGTTAACCAGTACGTCAATTTTACCAAATTTTTCTATGCCTTGCGCTATCGTGGTTTTTATGGTTGCTTTGTCGGTAACATCCAGTTTGGCCACAAATACATCGGTAAGGGCGGTTAGTTCGTTCTCTTTTTCGGGCGAACGCATGGTAGCTATTACGTTCCAGCCATTTTGATGAAACAAGTTAGCTGCTGCTCTGCCAAACCCGGAAGAAGCGCCGGTTATTAATACTGTCTTTTTCATTTGTCGTTATATTTTAATTTATAAGACAAATATCCGGCTAACGCTAAAGATCCATTTATACGTTTCTACTCATCACTTATACATTTTAAGGATAAGTGGTTTGTATAACTATTGGCTCAGCAATTCGTCCGCTGTTTTTCGGGTGAGGCCGTAATAAAACTTTTGGCCGGGGAAGTATTTCTCGCGTAATTCAAAATTCTCAAACGCCGGCCCGCCGGGGATCTCGACATATTGTTTTGGGTCCCTGCTGGCAACGCTCCAGTATTTTGCCCTGCCATTCACCCTGATCTCGAGTGACGGATCATAACCTGCTTTATCCGTGCGCCAGTATTGTGTCAGCTTAAAGTTTGGACGGTATTGCCAGCCTCTTTTTACGTAATAGGCGCTATCCTTCGGCCAAGACGATAGTTCTGCCATACTTTCGCTTTGTGTTGCTATCGCAATAGGGCTGCCATCTTTAAGTTTTAAAAATTTACTTACCGGGTATGCTTCCTTTTCAATAAAATCTATCCCTGAATAGCTACTATACAATTTCCTCGAATCGATGGTCTCATCTGTAAGGTGCAACAGCCTTAATCTTGAATAATTACCCATTGTAGCTGTTAAGGCACATCGGTCCATCTTCGCGCTGTTATTCTTGTTGTAGATCTCAAAACCCATTTCATCCGGTTTATCACTGCGGATACTTATTTTTAGGTAAGGGTTTGCCCTGTCTAAAAATTGTTCGGTAAAAATATACAGGGTTAGCTGTTCCACCCCAGGCTTGTTGGGGTCAGGATGCGATATCACACCCTTGCTTTGGTTAGCGGGATTATACG
Source organism: Mucilaginibacter sp. (assembly GCA_028287975.1). Lineage (GTDB taxonomy): Bacteria > Bacteroidota > Bacteroidia > Sphingobacteriales > Sphingobacteriaceae > Mucilaginibacter. The sequence continues at coordinate 26,155 of JAQBOP010000125.1, forward strand.
CGTTATCGGTTTCACTATCGCCTGCCCAAAAAAGCTTCCCCCATTTTCCGTCAATAGCCGATGGCGAGATCTCGCTGTATTCTATTTTGCCATCTACTACCGGCTCTACAGCGATATAATTTATAAGGTAAACCTTTCCCTGGTATTCATACCCCACTCTGATCAGTCCCCGGGGGCCGCCTGTACCTTTATCGCCTGTTTCGACGCCATTTGGCCAGATACTAAATACGATGCCGTTATGGATACCCCAGGTTTGATCTGTCGATCCCGCTCCGGGCCTGATCCAGTTTGCTTTGCCGGGCAAATTTTGTGCATTTAACCCGGTGCCAAACATTATCAATAAAAGTAATGTGTATGCAAAGTTTGATCTTGCCGGTATCTTATTAACAAGCATAATATTATTATAATTGATAGGATAATGAGGCTTCTAAGATACACAGTGTTAATTAATATAGCCAAACGAATCACGATCAGACTAAAAAGATTAACCCCTTGTGCTAATTTAGTACAAGGGGTTAAAATTGAGAAAGAATTTAAAATATTACTTTTTTCTATTTTCCGAACGTATAAAAGAAAGTCGCCCTAAAAACTAATGTATGGTCGTCCGGTACATAACCTGCGGTGGTTTTAGCCCTTTCGTCGGTAAATTTAATATACCATACATTCGGCATAAAATGGACATTTTTTGCAGGTGTAAAATCAAGCCCGGCAGTAATAAAATGTTCTTTACTATAAGGGTTATATAGCGGCAGGCTGGTGTTAGAGGTATAAACATCGGCACCGTTAAAATCATTATCAGGATTATAGCTGTCATACCTGGCAAAAAAGCCCAGCTTGTCCTTGTATATCGCACCACGCGAATAGATGGATATGGCTTCGGCAGTAGCGTTTTCTGCTTTGGTATTGGTTACATTAGTTACACCGTTGGTCAATTTTTGTGTGTAAGCCTCAACACCAAAAGTAATTTTAGGCGTAGTATAGGCTACAAATCCTTTTATCATGCTCCGGCTTTGTGCGCCTATAGCGGCTGTACCGGGAGCTGTTTTCATATAATCGCCGTATAGATCAAATATCAGTTTCTGATCTAAGAACTTGGCGTACACATCGCCATAAAAGGCTTTGTAAAAACCTGTCCCGGGGTTGGTTGCCGGTAATAAAGCCGAACCCGAATTATTGCCTACCAAAACATCATATCCGAAGTTTTTGGTTGCCGGGTCAAAAACGCCCTGTAAGGCCACGCCCACATCAAACATATTTGACCTGTGAAAATCCGCTACCGTTCTTTCTATCGACCGGTAACCCCATACTTTTTCTGTAAGCATCGCGGTTAGCGGTGTAAGGCTTTCGCCAACCACCAGGTCGGTCCCTTTCCAGATGTTTTTCCAGCGCAGATCAAACACCTTTATAAAGAATGCCATCTTGTTATCTGCAAGGTTATCGCCATTTGATATGGAAGTCCCTGCTGCCGGGCCCGTGCTTGCCGCGGGCTCTGATGACAATATTATCTCGGCCGAAAAACGTTTATCGATATCATAATCATATCCCAAATAGATCCGCCTAAACTGGAAGGCGTTGCGATAAGTAGGCACATTTACATAATTATTTTCTGCGCCCCTGTTCCCGGCATCGGCGTGCGCATTGTAATAAAGATCGCCAAATGCAAGGCCCCATAATCGGCGTACGGGTTTAAAAGAGGTATCCGCGGCTGCTGTTTGGGTGGTTTTACCGGCTACTGCGGTCTGTGCAAAAGAGTTAGCACACAAATTAAAAAATAAAAAAACAGCACAAAAAGCTGTACGAGGGTAAAGGTTTAAAATCATAATTAGGGTTTAGCGTTTAAATTGATACGCTAATCTATTAAAATAACCTATAATATTAATGCACAACTTATTATTTTTTTAATAATAAGTTGTGCCTGCAGCAAAATCAATTGCACAAAGTGATGGATGAGTTACAAATTATCAGGAAGAGCGTTTTTCTAAGGTCGATCATTGTTAACTTCAGACAACTATTTGGATAGTTGGATTTATAACACTTCCCCCCGGTGATTTAAGTTAGTAACTTTGGCCTGAATATAATCAGTGCCTCATGACAACTTTAACCGAATTTAAAGAATCATTGAATTTAGAACAGCCGGTTAGCGGGCTCTCTGCACAGTTGAAAAGCCTTTGGTATGATGGCAAAGGTGATTGGCACCAGGCGCATGCCCTGGTTGACCATTTAACAGACCGGGAATCGGCATGGGTACATGCCTACCTGCACCGTAAAGAAGGAGATATCCCGAATGCTGATTACTGGTATAGCAAGGCACGGCAAAGCCGCCCTAACCTGCCACTGAAAGAGGAATGGGAGCAGTTGGTAATACATTTTCTTTGATCAATATCATTTCACGTTTGTAACTCGTGAAATATACCTTTGCACAAATGCCAAAACCCGTCCCTTATGATTTTGTGATAGATTACTTGCCGCGCCATATCGTGGTAAAGGCGCAATTTGGCATGCATTATATTTACCTGAACCAAAAATTAATGTTGATGCTGCGTAAAACCGATAAAGGTGATGGCCTGAATGGCATCTTCGTCATTACGTTGAAAACGCATCATCAAAGCCTGGCTGAAGAAATTCCGGGGCTTACCGGTTTTGTGCTGGATACCGGCGAAAATTATGAGTCGCACCAACGTTTTCTTGCGGAAGAAGATCCGGACTTTGAAACCTCGGCCATCAAGCTATGCGAGCTTATCTCACGTGGCGATTCCCGGATCGGCAAAGCTACCAAAGGCGGCGCGCTGTTGTAAGTTAAGCATCGCAGGGTCCTCTATCGAGAGACCCTGCGGAGACAGAGAGTGCTATGGTTAATTGTTTGAACAAGCGTTTCATTGTATTCATTTTTACGGTAGTAGTCATTATTTGGCATTGTTGATCTGATCAATAGCACTTGCGGTTGCTTTCGCACCGGCAGGATCATTCAACCCGGCACGCTGGTCTTTAATGCTGTTCAGGAATTTGATCATATAAGGGGCCGCACCGTCGCCTTTGTACCGGATACCCAATTGCTTTAATTCATCAATACCCTGTAAAACGGCCTCCGGACTGGTCAGGCGTCCTACCATACCCGCAAAAGCTTTGGTTAGGTGTATTTGGTCCTGGAACCCAGCCGCCTTATAACGTTGGTAAACAAAGGGCCATTGGGTATCGCCGCCTTGCTCAGCATAAACGCTGATGATGGCTTGGGTCAGTTGTCCCTCGTTGTCATTTTCAAAGCGTTTGGCCAGACTCAGGCCCAAGGCGGGATCTATGCGGCTAATCGCGTTCAATGCCGCGCCGGCTACGGAATAGGATGGACTGTTGAGTACTTGCCTGAACTGGGTCAGGTAGTCCGGGTCTTTTAAAACGGACAGGGTATTGATCGCATCTGCCTGTACCAAAGTATTCGGGTCCGTCCGGGCAAGATCGGCCAGCAAAGGCAAAGCTGCGTTTCGCAGTGAAGCGTCAATATTACGGATATCTTCTTTGTTCTGGTTAAGTGCACGGATTGCCTTCCGGCGCAGGCCGGAGAATGGGTCTTTTAACGCAGCAATCAACACGTGCTGCGCCTCAGGGTCATCCGGGTTCTTTTCTGCAAGGTCCATAGCTTCATAACGGTCTAGGTAAAGCGGCGCATGGAAATATTGGTAAGCCAACTCTGCCAGGGTCTTATGATCGGTTTTCTCCGCGACCAGAATTTTATCCGCATCAACGTTCACCAAGTCGGGTTTTGAGGCTGTTTTAAAAGCTAAGGTATCTGACTTACCACGGAGCCAAACCCGGTGGCGTTCTTTTGCACCATTAATATACACATCCACCGCGATAGGTAAGGTAAAAGCGGTCCCGTCCTGAGTTTGCTGCACAAAAACCATTTGCATTTTTGTTACCTCGTCCCATTGATAGCGAATATCCAGTACCGGATGGCCCGCGCCATAGTACCATTGGTTAAAGAACCAGTTCAGGTCAAGGCCGCTGGCTTCTTCCAACGCCATTCTCAATTGCGGTACTTCGGCATTTTTAAAGGCGTAGGTGGTCAGGTAAAGATGCAGGCCCTTATAAAATGCCGCATCGCCCAGGTAGTTTCGCAGCATATTCAAAACGCGCCCCCCTTTGGAATAGGTAATGCCAAATGGATCTTTGGGATTGTTATAATAAAAAGTGACCAGGTTTTTGTTACGGGCATCCCGGCTGTCCAGGTAATTCTGCAAGCCGTACTGGAGATGGGCGTCCGCCGCATCCTTTCCATATTTATGTTCCAGCCAGATCAGTTCTCCAAAATCTGCAAAGGATTCATTGAGGGTTATATTGCTCCAGCTTTCGCAGGTTACATAGTCGCCAAACCACTGGTGGAACAGCTCATGTTCCATACCCGGATTGTAATAGCTGTCTGCCAGTTCTCTTCTTGTGGAAACGGGACCGAATATAGCTGCGGTCGTATTTTCCATCGCCCCGCCTACATAATCACGAACGGACACCTCCGCATATTTGTTCCAGGGGAAGTCAACCCCTAAGGTTTTGGAAAAAAAATCAATGGCTTCAGGTACAACGCCGAAATTATCTTTCGCATAGGGGGCG
>JAQBOP010000164.1 GCA_028287975.1 Mucilaginibacter sp.
CAAAAATAAGGCGTGGTTTTGTGCGAATGACAGGCATATAGCGGCGCCGATCAATAAAATAATCAAAGAGAATTTTTTCATTGCGATAAGTTAATTTCGGGGTGTAATATAACTAAAAAGCTATGACGCAGCAAGTAAGGGATTAGTTACAAATAAATCTTTTTTGATCACACTGATTGTCTTCGCAGCGGTCTCTCAAAGAGGACCCTGCGTGGTTGTGCGTCGGGCGTTGATTATGCATCGCAGGGTCCTCTGTCGAGAGACCCTGCGGGGACGAAAAAAAAATCTTTTTTGATTACACTGATTGTCTTCGCAGCGGTCTCTCGGAGAGGACCCTGCGTGGCTGTGCGTGGGGAGTTGATCGCGCATCGCAGGGTCCTCTGTCGGGAGGCCCTGCGGGGACGAAAGAGCGTTGCCATGCTGAGGCTCTCGAAACATCGTGTGTAAAGGCCTACGCTCACCCTTCGAGTGCCTCAGGGTGACAGCCCCGCCTCGAGAAATCCACGGGGACAAAATAATATCACAGATCGTCTTCGCAGCGGTCTCTCAGAGAGGACCGTGCGTGGTCGTGCGTGGGTTGTTGATTATGCGTCGCAGGGTCCTCTGTCGAGAGACCCTGCGGGGACGAAAAAAGCGCATGGGATACATGGGACATAAAATAGTATATTTCATTATATTTGGCTCACTCACTCTATGAAATGAAAAAACCTTACTTATCGCTTTCTGCTTTTTCCTTCTTTTAATATCCTGCAAGAAAGATTCAGAAATATCAAAAAATACAGTAACTGTAAACATTGACGGTGTAGATAAAACTTATGATGCTTCTTCATCACTTCGTTACTTCAACTAAGTCCTTTCTTCCTTTAGTCTTTCAGCAACCAGTTCTGGGAACGAGGGAGAAAACTTCTACATTAAAATTAACGGTAGCTCAGCTATTTCCAAGGGAACTTACCGCAACGATGGAAAAAAAGGAGGTGTTTCTATGGTATACTATCCCGGTGAAGGAACTTTTAGTGAGGTATATAATTCTGATACAACCGGCGTTCACCCGATGGTATTAACCTTAACCTCATTAAGTAGTACAAGTGTACAAGGCACTTTTAGTGGTGAATTATTGGAATACCACGGCAATAAGGTCAAATACTTTACAAATGGAAAATTTAACGCCACTTTGCACTAAGGGGTGTATTATCTATTACAAAGTTGTCATCCCGAACATAGTGAGAGATCTATACACATGCCAGACTGCGAATTCTTCGTCTTCGCAGGGTCTCTCGGAGAGGACCCTGCGTGGTTGTGCGTGAGGTGTTGATTATGCATCGCAGGGTTCTCTGTCGAGAGACCCTGCGGGGACAATTTTACGACGGCCATTTATCCGACTCAGCAACCTGCTTAATTACCAAATTACGCTGTTTTAAAAGGCTGGTCATATAAGCCTTCAGTGTGATCAGGTTGAACAAATTACCCAAAATCCAAAACGGCGACTCGAACATAAACACATCTTTCATCACAGTTTTATCATCCATATAAAAAAAGTAATGTTCATGCCTGAAATTTTTAAACGCGCCTTTAACCATTTCGTCAGCAAAAAAATGCGGCGATTTAAATTCGACAATTTTTGATGTTAACGTTTGCCAGATAAAGAAATGTTTGGCACGCCAGGTAACGGTTTCATCCAACCCTATCAACCCTGTGGTTGTACCGGCAATAGCCCGCTCGCCGGTGTGTTTTGTTGATATCAGATGCAAATCGATACTCCTCGCCAGGTCAAAGCAGCGTTTTGCAGGGGCATTGATCTCGGTAAGTAGTTCGATGGAGGGCATAAAGTAATTTATAAACGATTAATAAGACTTACGAAGTTTTTAAAACTTCGTAAGTCTGTCTAAAAATCAGCGTAATCCAAATAATCACTCTAAATCTGTGATCTAAAATTCCGCGTTCTTAGGGAACCTTGGGAAAGGGATCACGTCCCTGATGTTGCCCATACCGGTAACAAACAGCACCAAACGCTCAAAGCCTAAGCCAAAGCCGGCATGGGGGCAGGCGCCAAAGCGGCGGGTATCCAGGTACCACCATAGCTCGTCTTTTGGTATGCCCAGGTCGTCCATGCGTTCTTCCAGTTTATCCAAACGCTCCTCGCGTTGCGATCCGCCTACGATCTCACCAATGCCCGGGAACAAAATATCCATAGCGGCTACCGTCTTGCCGTCCTCGTTCTGGCGCATGTAGAATGATTTGATCTCCTTTGGATAATCTGTCAGGATCACCGGTTTTTTAAAGTGTTTCTCCACCAAATAACGCTCATGTTCTGATTGCAGATCGGTACCCCAGCCTTCAACCGGGTATTGAAACTTCTTCTTTTTATTCGGGGTCGATTCTTTTAGGATCTCTATCGCTTCCGTATAAGTAAGTCGCTCAAAATCGTTAGTTAAACAAAACTGCAGCTTTTCGGTCAGGCTCATTTCAGCGCGTTCGTTCTGCGGTTTTTGTTTTTCTTCTTCAAGCAGGCGTTGCGTTAAAAACTCAATATCATCCTTGTTTTTATCCAGCGCGTAGGCTATCACATATTTTAACAGCGCTTCGGCGGTGTCCATGTTATCTACAATGTCAGCAAACGCCATTTCGGGTTCTATCATCCAAAACTCGGCAAGGTGGCGGGTGGTGTTCGAGTTTTCGGCACGGAATGTCGGTCCGAACGTATAAATATCGCTCAGGGCCATTGCACCCAACTCGCCTTCCAGCTGACCGGATACGGTTAAGTTAGTAGCACGGCCAAAAAAGTCCTGTTTAAAATCAACTTCACCGCCGTCTGCCTTTGGTACGTTATCCAGGTCGAAATTAGTTACGTGGAACGTCTCGCCCGCGCCTTCGGCATCACTGGCAGTAATTATCGGCGTATGCAGGTAAACAAACCCTTTCTCCTGGAAAAACAGGTGTATGGCAAATGCCAGGCTGTTACGTACCCTGAATATGGCGCCAAAAGTATTGGTACGGAAACGCAGGTGCGCTATCTCGCGTAAAAATTCAAGGCTGTGTTTTTTAGGTTGCAACGGATATTTCTCCGGGTCGCTATCTCCCAAGATCTCAATAGTTTTTGCTTTAACCTCAACCGTTTGCCCTTTACCCAACGATGCTACCAATAGGCCGAACACGCTGATGGCGGCGCCGGTAGTTAAACGCTTTAACAGGGCAGGGTCGGTGTTCTCAAAATCAACTACAACCTGGATGTTATTATTGGTCGAGCCATCATTTAAAGCGATGAATTGATTGTTACGGAAGGTACGTACCCACCCCTTAACGGTTACATCAATATCTGTTTGTGTGCTTTCTAATAATGCTTTGATCTTAATACGCTGGCTCATTGTTGTAAAAAATTTAGAGCGGCTAAATTACGATTATTATACGATTAGACTTACGAAGTTTTCAAAACTTCGTAAGTCTTTAACTACTTGTGAAGTTTTTAAAACCCCCTGTATGGGTCGAGGAACTGAGCAGTTAGCTGCGTATTTATTTTACCATCGGTAAACGTAAGTGTATCAGGGACGCTTTCACCATGTGTCCGTTTAAAAACAAGATTAAAGGAACCTTTCAGGGTATGGCTATTTTCGTCATAATCACTTATAACCACTTTATTGTTCGGAACATCCGCTAAATGGTAGGAGCCAAGAATAACATCAGATCCTATTGTAGCATAAAAATTGGCCTTTATTTCGTTAGTATTATATGTGCCTTTACCTTTTTGCACCAGAGTAATAATAATATTTTCTTCGCCGCTTTTACCAAAAATAAAAAGTGTGTCCTTAGTAGCTAAAGGTTTAAATCCTGTACTAACAGATGAGGATTTCCAGTCGGCATTGTCTTTTTTTGCGCTTATGCCATTAATGCCAGGCGACGTATCTTTTTTACATCCGGTGTACAATAGGCATAACAATGCTGTAACAATTAAAAGTGAATAGGTTTTCATGGTTGTTTAAGTTTATTATATAAACGTTACAGGCGTGTAAAACGCTACAGGGTAATTACTTTTTAAAATAAGTTTTGCCAAACTTAAAGCTATTTATCTAACTTATTTTTATGGTGCTTAATTAATTGACCATAGACCATGGCTCATCAACTTTAGATTAATTAGTAAGTTTGCGCCGTCATGAATCCCAAACTAAGCCTGGTTATCGGCATTATCTGTATTTCGTTTTCGCCCATATTTGTAAAGCTGGCCGATGCCCCGCCTATAATTTGCGCGTTTTACCGCATTTTCTTCGCGTGGATGCTTTTATTGCCATACTGTATCTACCAGGGTAATCTTAAAATGCAGCGCAAGGATATCCTATTAGCCATGGTAGGCGGCCTGGTGTTTGCCAGCGATATTGCGGTGTGGAACTTATCTATAAAATTGATCAGCGCTACAGTATCAACCCTGGTGGCCAACCTGGCCCCGGTTTGGGTGGGCTTATTAAGTTACTTGCTTTTTGGGAAACGGTCGGGCTGGTTATTTTGGGTGGGGACGGGAATTGCTATCGTAGGTATGGTGGTGCTGGTTGGCGCGTCGAATTTGATCCATCTGCAGTTAAATATCGGGATCCTTTATGCGGTTGCTTCAAGTATGTTGTACGCTATCTACATTCTGACTACCAAAGATATTTTAAAACGGATAAGCACGCTGCCGTTTATGTTTTATAATATGGTAGCGGCAGGTGTTTTCCTGTTGATAGTAAGCCTGGTGTTAGGTGATGATCTTTTTCACTATAACTTTAAAACCTGGGGCAGTTTGGCGGCTATGGGTATCATATGCCAGCTTACCGGGTGGGTCACTATTAACTACGCTATCAGCCACATCGAATCAACCAAAATTTCTATCACGCTTTTGAGCCAAACGGTTGTTACCTGCCTGTTGGCGGTATTTTTATTAGGCGAGCGTCTGGAGTTGAAAGAGATAATCGGCAGTGTTATTGTTTTGGCGGGGATAGCGGTTACGTTTTTGAAGTCAAAACCCCAACAATCTATCTAATATTCGTACTTTAGATTTTAAGTCAGAAATCGCATGAACAAATGGAACGCCTTAAAAACCGAAGCAGAATATGACATAGCTCTAAAAAGAACTATCGAAATATTTCATGTCCTAAAAGGAACCCCGGAAGGGGATGAATTAGCTATGTTATTGCAATTGGTTAAAGAGTACGAAGACATACATTTCCAAATACCAGCACCTGATACTCTTGATTTTTAGAATGATATTTTAGTATACCTAATTGGCCCCATTACGCTAATATAATTATCAATGGAAACGTATTTTGAGATTTCAGAATCAGGAAATAAAGTAAGAGTAGATGTTATAGAATTTATTAAGCCTGGCAATTTTTGGCTAAGGTCAAAAGTTACTGTCAAAGCCGGCGTTTTTTCTGGCGAATATTTCGTCGATTTTGAAGCCTCTTTTTTCGAATCGTTTAAAGAAAAAGTAAGCGATTTATACGATAACTTTTTGGGTGGCGCAATGTTTTATGACGAAGAGAATCATTTGGAAATTAGAATTTATGGAAATGGCCGCGGAAAATTTGAGGTGGATGTTAAGGCCAGTGATAATCCTTACAATGGTGGTTATTTGTCTTTTAAAATGAATATTGATCAAACATATATAATGCCTTTGGTTAAAAGCTTAAATCATATTACCAAAGCATTCCCCGTTAGCACCAAGATTAATAAAAGGAATTGATTTTTATATTATGGTGGCGCTATTTTGTCAGCGATCTTGTTTCATTTTGTTTCACCGTTTTTTGTTAAAAATCTATCTTTCAGATATTTAATCCAAAATCTTGTTTCACTTGTTTCATTTGTTTCACACTTTCGTGAAACAAGCATGTCCACAGCAAGTAAATAAATTGTAAATTAACAGTGCTAAAAAATTTAAGGCGACAACATAATTGCCCTACATTTGCACCCAACGTATGATACTAAAATCAACTGTCGACCGAATAATGGAAGCCACAGATATTGTGGAGGTGATAGGCGAGTTTGTGCAGTTAAAAAAGCGTGGCGCCAACTATGTGGGCCTGTCGCCGTTCGCTAATGAGCGTACGCCGTCGTTTACGGTGTCGCCAGCAAAGGGGATCTTTAAAGATTTCTCGTCGGGCAAGGGCGGCAGCGCCGTTACCTTTCTGATGGAGCTTGAAAAGTTCACCTACCCCGAGGCCTTAAAATGGCTGGCTAAAAAATACAGTATCGAGGTTGAAGAAACGGTAGAAACCGCCGAAAACAAGGAAGAAGAGAACCGGCGCGAAAGCCTGATGATCGTATCAACCTACGCGGCTAAGTTTTTCCACGAAAGCCTGCTGGATACCGACGAAGGTAAAGCAATAGGCTTAAGTTATTTTAAAGAACGCGGCTTCACTGCCGACACCATAAAGAAGTTCGAGCTGGGCTATTCGCCCGACCAATGGGAGGCCTTTACCGGCCAGGCGCTTAAACAAGGCTACCTGGAAGAGTTTCTGACAGATAGCGGCTTATCTGTTAAACGAGACAACGGGTCGCTGTACGACCGTTATCGCGGGCGTGTGATGTTTCCCATCCATAGCTTTACCGGCCGGGTTATCGCCTTCGGCGGACGGACCTTGAAGAGCGACAAGAATGTACCCAAGTATGTTAACTCGCCCGAGTCGGAGATCTACCATAAATCAAACGTGCTTTATGGCCTGTACTTCGCCAAGAAAGCTATCCGCGAGGAAGATAACTGTTATTTAGTTGAGGGTTATGCCGATGTAATATCCGTACATCAGGCGGGGATAGAGAATGTGGTGGCATCGTCGGGCACATCATTAACGGTCGAGCAGATCAGGCTGATCGGGCGCCTCACCAAAAACATTACCATTCTATATGATGGCGACGCGGCAGGTATAAAAGCGGCGGTACGTGGTTTAGACCTGATCTTAGAAGAAGGCCTCAACGTTAAAGTGGTGCTGTTCCCCGATGGGCATGACCCTGATTCGTATGTGCGTCTGGTAGGTACCAACGGCTTTAAAAAGCACATCGAGGATAACAAGAAGGATTTTATCCTGTTCAAAACAAACCTGCTGCTTAAAGAGGCTGGTAATGATCCCATAAAGAAATCAGAGGTGATCCGCGATATCGTCGAGAGCATCGCCAAGATCCCTGACTCGATAAAAGCATCGGTATTTATAAAGGAATGCAGCAACCTGTTGCAGATAGACGAGCGCGCGCTGCTATCCGAACTGAATAAAATGCGGCAGGCCAAAGCTAAGAAGGACAGCCAGCAACCTAATGGCCGCATGGTAACGCCCATTGAGGATTACCCGGTAGTTGAGGAGCCGGCGCAGGAGCCAAAAGAAACCTTCGCGCAGGAAAAAGAAATTGTGCGCCTGCTGTTGCTATACGGTAACCGCATGATAGACTGGGACGGTATTGCCAACACCTATATAGGTCCGTTTATGATAGCTGAGCTGAATGATGTAGAGTTTGAGTACCCGGCAGCTAAAACGTTTATAGAGATCTATAGTAAAGAGGTAGAGAATGGTGTATTGCCCGAGGATCAGCATTTTATTCATTACCCGGATAAAGAGATTGTAGACCTGGTGGTTACACTAATTGCCACCAAATATACGTTAAGTGAAAACTGGTACGAGATGCATAAGATCCTGGTAAGTGATGAGCAGGCCAATATGAAAGCAACTATACTAAGTGCCATATTCCATTTAAAGATGCATAAGGTTGGTAAGATGCTTGACAACCTGCGTAACGAACTGCAAAATGCTACAACCGATGAAGACCAGGATATACTGCTTACCCAATACATGCGGATGAAGAAGGTAGAGAAAACCATATCTGATTACCTGGGATCAGTAATTTTAAAATAAGAATGGCGCAGCACAATGACCTAGGCCGCCTGGGCGAAAGCCTGGCAAAAACACATTTAGAACAGGCAGGCTACGAGATCCTTGACGAGAACTGGACACACGGAAAAGCCGAGATAGATCTTATTGCTTATAAAGACAAGGTTATTATATTTGCCGAGGTTAAAACGCGCTCCGGCACCGGCTTTGGCGAACCCGAAGATTTTGTTGATACCCGCAAGCAAAGGCTGCTGGCCGATGCTGCCGACGAATACATTTTTTTGATGGATCACCAGGGCGAGGTGCGCTTTGATATTATTGCCGTTTTATTTAAAAACGAAACAAGTTACCGGCTAAACCATATTGAAGATGCGTTTTGGCCATCTGCCGATTGAATTATGAAAAACAGATCGATACTGCTTATTGCTGCCATAGCGCTTTTTGTCTATAGTTGTAAACCCAAAGCCACTGATACCGGCAGCGATATTACCATCAGCCCCGAAGCCGGAGTAAGTTATAAGGCCGGTACAGATGTTAACGTCAATGTTCATTATCCGGCAACTGTAAAGCCCGATTCGATAGTGTATTTGATAGATTCTGTACGGTTGTCCACTAAAAAAGATTCATCGGCTTTTAGCTTTAAAACGGATACAATGCCTATGGGGGTAAAAGTGATCACAGCCAAGGTATACCAAGGGGGTAAGGCGCAGGATATATCAACCAATATTGTTTTGATGGCCGCCAAAGCACCCGAGGAAATGACCTATAAGATCGAAAAGGTTTACCCGCATGATACCAGCGCCTATACCGAAGGTTTATTGTACCAGGATGGTTATTTATATGAAAGCACGGGTACAAAGGGGGTATCAGATCTAAGAAAAGTTGACCTGGCGACGGGTAAAGTTGTTCAGCGGGTAAAGATCAATCCCAAACATTTTGGAGAAGGCAGCGCCATAGTGGGCAACAAAATAATAATGCTTACCTGGACAGATAAGGTGGGTTATGTATTTGATAAAAACACCTTTAAATTATTAGACACCTTTACCAACAACGTTGGGGCAGAGGGCTGGGGAATGGCCAATGACGGCAAGAAATTATTCATGGACGACAAAACCAACCGCATCTGGTTCTTAAGTAAAGATAACTATCGCCAAACCGGTTTTATTGATGTATATGACGATCAGAAAGCTATCGATGCCGTTAATGAGTTGGAATATATCGACGGTAAATTGTATTCGAATGTTTACACTACCGACACCATTTTGGTTATCAATCCTAAAACCGGCGCGGTCTTGCAAAGAGTCGACATGAAAAATCTTTATCCAAACGCGCAACGCCCGGCTGATTTTGATTATAACAACAATGTGCTAAACGGCATAGCCTGGGACGAAAAAGGCAAACGCCTGTTTGTTACCGGCAAGAAGTGGCCGCATCTTTACCAGATCAGTTTGGTAAAGAAATAATACAGTTTGAGCTATCTTGTTAATGCGGATACGGTTGCTATATTTGCCCGTATAAACTAATTACAGATTAAACCATATTAAAGAGGGAACCCTTTTCCTTCTATTGAATAAATTATGAAGAGAACATCAATATTATTTATTGCTGCAGTTATTATTGTTGCAGGTTGTAAACCCAAAAACGGTGCAATTGAAGGCGCTGTTGAAAATATAACCATTTCGCCAAAGCCGGGTTATGCCGCCAATGATGGTAAACCGGTTCCTGTTAAGATCAGCTACGACAAATCTTACAGTTTTGACTCGGTTGTGTATTATGTGGATTCAACACGTGTAGGCGTAAAGAAGGATTCGTCCGTGATCAGTGTAAAAACCGATACGTTACGTATGGGCGAACGCGATGTTACCGCAAAAGTGTATAAAGACGGTAAAATGCAAAAGGTGTTAACTTTCTTTTTGATGATGCCAAAATATATGCCCGAGCAATGGACCTACAAGGTCATCAAAAAATTCCCGCATGACACAACAGCTAATACCGAAGGATTATCATACGAAGATGGGTTTTTGTATGAAACAAGCGGTGATTCTACAAAAGCCTCTGAGCTTAGAAAGGTAGATCTGACAACCGGAAAGGTAGTGCTTCGTCAAAAAGTAGATAAGTACTACCTTAAAGGAAATACAATAGTTGGCGATAAAATTATAGCGTTTGTACAGAAAGATACAGTAGGATTGGTATTTGACAAAAGCACACTTAAGCTGTTAAGTAAGATTAACCGCGGATCTGCCAAGGCAAGTTGGGGCGCTGCTTTTGATGGCAGTAAAATATATGTAGGCGACGGTAATAACCGTATTTGGCTGTTAGATAAAAACAATTACCAAGTAAGGGGTCATATCGATGCGTTTGACCACGGAACGCCGGTACAAACCATTAATGAGCTGGAGTATATTGACGGTAAAATATATGCCAACGTTTACGGGTACGATACCTTTGTTGTAATTGATGCTAAGACCGGATCTATAGACCAGGCAGTAAATATGATGAATATCTGGCCTTATGAAGAAAGACCTAAAAAATTTGACGCCGAAAATAATGTGTTAAACGGTATAGCCTATGATGCAAAAGGCAAGCGTATTTTTGTTACCGGCAAAAAATGGCCATATGTATACCAGATAGAAATTATAAGGGGATTTCCGGCTTCTGTAATTAAGTTCCTTAAGAAGAAGAAACACTAAACGCATAAAAAAAGCTCCCCAAGGTATCTCGGGGAGCTTTTTTTATGCCTTTAATCAAAGATTATCTCCAGGCTTTATATTGATTGATCAAACCATTGGTTGATGAATCGTGAGAGGTGATCTCATCATTATTTCTAAGCTCGGGTAATATCTTACCGGCTAATTGCTTGCCCAGTTCAACACCCCATTGGTCAAAGCTATAAATGTTCCAGATAATGCCTTGTACAAATATCTTATGCTCATACATGGCTATTAATGAACCTAAGCTGTGCGGCGTAATTTTCTTAACCAGGATAGAGTTAGTTGGACGGTTGCCTTCAAACTCTTTAAATGGCGCCAGTTTCTCAATTTCTACCGGCGATTTACCTGCAGCTTTTAACTCGGCAACTACCTCTTCGTGGCTTTTACCATTCATCAATGCCTCGGTTTGCGCAAAGAAGTTTGATAGCAACATGGTATGATGTTCGCCCAATGGGTTATGTGACTGTGCCGGTGCGATAAAATCGCAAGGGATCAGTTTTGTACCTTGGTGGATCAGTTGGTAAAACGCGTGCTGACCGTTAGTGCCCGGCTCGCCCCAGATGATAGGGCCGGTCGAGTATTCAACATGGTTGCCGTTACGGTCGACATGTTTACCGTTACTTTCCATATCGCCTTGCTGAAAATAAGCGGCAAAACGGTGCATATATTGGTCGTACGGTAAAATGGCATTGGTCTCGGCTTCGAAGAAATTATTATACCAAATACCCACCAAAGCCAATATAGTTGGCAGGTTTTGCTCAGGCTCGGCAGTTTTAAAGTGGTTATCCATGGCATGGGCACCTGCTAAAAGCTCGGTAAAATTTTCAAAGCCTATACTTAAAACTATCGACAGGCCAATAGCGCTCCATAAAGAGTAGCGGCCGCCAACCCAATCCCAAAACTCAAACATATTTTTGGTATCGATACCAAATTTGCCAACCCCATCAGCATTGGTTGACAGTGCCGCGAAATGCTTGGCAACATCCTCATCCTTACCGCCGCTTTTAATAAACCAGTCACGCGCGCTGTGGGCGTTTGCCATGGTCTCCTGGGTAGTAAATGTTTTTGAAGCGATCAGGAACAAAGTAGTTTCCGGATTTAGCTCCTTTAATGTTTCAACAATATGCGTACCGTCAACATTTGATACAAAGTGCAGGTTTAAATGATTTTTGTATGATTTCAACGCTTCGGTAACCATTACCGGGCCCAGGTCAGAACCGCCTATACCAATGTTCACCACATCTGTAATAGGTTTGCCGGTATAGCCTTTCCATGATCCTGAAATGATGGCCTCGCTAAATTCTTTCATGTGTTGCAATACCTTGTTTACATCAGGCATTACATCTTTTCCGTCAACTAAAATTGGCGTGTTACTTCGGTTACGCAGAGCGACGTGCAGCACAGGGCGACCCTCAGTAACGTTAATTACTTCGCCGCTAAACATGGCGTGTATTGCATCATTTAGCCTACATTCTTTAGCTAACTGTAGCAATAAAGCTATAGTCTGTTCTGTGACGCGATTTTTAGAGTAATCCAGTAAAATTTCTTCAAACTGAACTGAGAATTTAGCAAATCGCTCATTATCAGAATCGAATAATCCTTTAAGGCTTTCGGATACTACGTCGATATAATGATCGGCTAAGTATTTATAAGATTGGGTGGTAGTAAAATCAATTTTTGGCAGCATAATTGGTTATGTTTTATAAACAAAAATAGAATTTAATATTAACGTCCATATTAAATTTTAAACTATGTGACATTAGCGTTATTTCAACAGGCTTATTAATAAGATTGTTTTAAATTCATTGAATTGTAATATTTTTAATGATTAAACAAATTTACTATCATATTTAAAATTTTTATTTGATATATTTGACTACTTGATAAATAAAGTATCTGTTTATCATTATTTTGTTAATTAAATTAAAAGTATAACCGTCATGTTTGAAAAACTTTTTATGCTTGTAAAAAATAACGCCGGGATGGCTGTTGTTAACAACCCTGTAATTCTTGAAAAATACCACGAAGCCGTGATCAATGAGGCGTCGAGCTCGATCATCGAGGTATTGAAGGGCCAGATGGAAAATGGTAAGCTAAAAGACCTGATCAAATATTTTCAGTATCCGGGTATCTATAATAACCCGTTAATTAACAGTACCGTTAACAAGTTTGCCAATAAGCTAAATGATTTTTATGGCATTGAGCCGGTTGAAGCTTTAATTATAGCAAAAGAACTGATCCCGCCGGTGATGCAGGAGATGATCCAGCAATCAAAAAATGAACAAAATACCGATTTCGCGCTGGGCAAACTATTGTCAATGCTGAGCGGTAACTACAACATGAACAATTTGCTGAGCCAGCTGGCCATAGCTTAATCATATTCTAATCTACCCATGAAAGCCTGTTTGCTAATGCGGACAGGCTTTTTTTGGCCCCTCCTAAATCCTCCCCGGTAGGGAGGACTTTAAATATTTGATGACAATGTTAAATAAAGTCTCCCCTACTGGGGGAGATTTAGAGGGGGCTTACTATATTTGCCGCATGACTAAAGAACAGATCCAGGATTTAAGGGATAGATTAATTTCCCTGAGGAGGCATCTTTGACATCGACAAGAAGCTTGATGCCTTAAAAATAGAACAGGATATCACCCTCGGCCCGCATTTTTGGGACCACCCCAAAGAGGCCGAAAAGGTTTTGGCATCCATCAAAACAAAAAAAGTCTGGACAGACGAGTATCAGAAAGTAGCATCAGTAATTGATGATACCGGCGTGATGTTTGATTTTTTTAAGGGTGGCGACGCTACCGAGGCCGAAATGCAGGAACAATACGACCAGGCCATTAAAGTGGTCGAGGAACTGGAGTTTAAAAACATGCTCTCGGCCGAAGAAGATCAGTTTAACGCCGTACTGCAAATTACCGCAGGCGCGGGCGGCACTGAAAGCTGCGACTGGGCCGGCATGCTGATGCGGATGTACATTATGTGGGGCGAAAAGAACGGCTATAAAGTAACCGAACAGGATTTTCAGGAAGGGGAGTCGGCGGGGGTTAAAACCGTTACGCTGCAGTTAGAAGGCGAATTTGCTTACGGCTATTTAAAAGGCGAAAACGGCGTACACCGCTTGGTGCGCATTTCGCCGTTCGACTCGAACGCCAAGCGCCATACATCATTTGCATCGGTGTATGTTTACCCGTTGGTTGATGACACCATCGAGATAGAGGTTAACCCAGCCGATATCGAGTTTGAAACTTTCCGGTCGGGTGGTGCAGGTGGGCAAAACGTGAACAAGGTGGAAACTGCGGTACGTTTATACCACAAGCCATCCGGTATTATTATCAAGAACCAGGAGTCGCGTTCGCAGCTTCAAAATAAGGATAATGCTATTCGCTTGTTAAAATCGCAATTGTATGAAATTGAGATGCGCAAGCGCCAGGAAGCCAGCAATAAAATTGAAGGCAATAAAAAGAAAATAGAATGGGGATCGCAGATCCGAAACTATGTGCTGCACCCCTACAAGCTGGTTAAAGATCTTCGTACAGACCATGAAACATCAAACGCCTCGGCCGTGCTTGATGGCGACCTGAACGATTTCCTGAAAGCCTACCTCATGGAGTTTGGCGGGCCTAAATAAGCCCCCTCTAAATCTCCCCCGGTAGGGGAGACTTTATTTGCGATTTTAAAAGCCCTCCCTTCCGGGGAGGGTTGGGAGGGGCTGTTTTTTGCTAAATTCTCACCCGCACCTACCCGCTACTCATTATAGGTTGATGAACATCAATATCAACCGCATCTTCGTGATAGATATTAACTTTAAATACTTTATCACTATGAGAATCCATGTAATAATAGCAATCTTTTCCTTCCTCAGTTTAAAGGCGTCTGCACAATGGCAGAATAAGGATCATCCCGGCGCGCAATTTGGGAATTACATTTACTTTGACGCACAGGCTGATGATAATAATGTGTTATATCAAAATAGCGTACATGGTATATATGTTCCGGATG
This sequence comes from Mucilaginibacter sp., assembly GCA_028287975.1. Classification (GTDB taxonomy): domain Bacteria; phylum Bacteroidota; class Bacteroidia; order Sphingobacteriales; family Sphingobacteriaceae; genus Mucilaginibacter. The sequence continues at coordinate 14,552 of JAQBOP010000164.1, forward strand.
ATGCCGTGTTCCGGATTTTTGATAAAAATGTATCTGAACAGAAGTTGGCATCGCCTATTGCATTAGGTGTCAAGTTAGATCCTAAAACAATTCTGTATGGCATGATGCCTGTTCAATCGTTCAACAAAAGTTTTCCGGCATTTCGCATAAAGAAAAATTCAGTTACGACTGTCATTGCAATGGGAATAAATAAAACAAATGTAAACGATTACCGCTATCGTGTCGTATTGAATGATAGTGCAGAAATAGTTCACTGGTCAAAAATCCCTAAACTTGAACAAGGATATGGTGCAAAACTGCCTTACGGCTTCATTGGTAATTTCAGTTACCCTAAAACACAGGCGTTGGTAGAAGTGGTTAATATTAAAGATTATAATATCCGATCGGGTGTGGTGTTTGACTGGCGGACAGAGCTAAAACCTTTTCCATTTGGTGTTGTTGCAACAGTTGCTGAAAATTTCTCCGGCTCTCCCGACTTTGAAGTAAAGAAAGATCCGGTAACTCAAAGAATAATAAAAATCAATTGCATTAAAGGTACTTTTGGATCTGTAAAGGTATTTTTAAAGCAACATCCTGGCATCGCTTACTCATCGGGTATTGAACGCTTTGAAAATGGACAGTCTGTTCGTAATTTTTATGGTCAGGGCTCAGACGAAGGTAATTCAGGCTCTATAAAGTTTAATGTTGATACATTACGAGTAGGAAAATATCATATGTACATTGTTCCTGAAATAAGCGGTCAAATGAGTTTAGGTGATCAGGCAACGCAAATTGATCTGATAATAACTGCACCAAAACCTACTTCCATCCTTAACAGAAAAGCCTCATTAAAACAATTGCTGCCTTACATAAGCGGCGCGATAGTGTTAGCTGGGGTATTGTTCGGCCTATACCGCCGTAGAGCTAATATCAGGTTGAAGCAGTCAGCACAGGCCCGCCAAAACGTCAACTTAAAAATGCGTTCTATCCGTGCGCAGCTTAACCCGCATTTTATGTTCAACGCGCTCACCTCTATCCAAAACCTGGTAAATAAAAAAGATATGGAAGGCGCTAACCATTACCTGTCGCGGTTTGCAAGCCTTACCCGTAAGGTATTAAATACCGGCGAAAAAGAGCTGATCAGCCTGGAAGATGAACTAAAGATCCTGGACGATTACCTGCAAATGGAACAATTGCGTTTCGGCTTTCAATATCGCATCGATACCGGCGCTGACTTGAATGTAGCCAATACCGAAATACCGGCCATGCTGTTGCAGCCATTTGTTGAAAATGCGGTAAAACATGGCGTGGCCGATCTGCGTGACCGCGGAGAGGTTAACATAGCCGTCCGCAAAGAAAATAATAACCTAAACCTTATCATTACCGACAATGGCATGGGCTTCATGCAAACCGAAGGGCTGAATAAAAGCGATTCGTTTGGTTTAAAACTGAGTGAGGAGCGAATTGAATTACTGAACCAGTTATATACCGGGCAGCCATTTAAGCTGGATATTAAAACCGGGGGCGAAGGCACTACGGTAACCATTACTTTAACCAACTGGATCTCGTAAATTGCCGCACATGAAAATCCGCAGTATAATTATTGACGACGAGCCAAATAACGTAGAAAACCTGCAAACCATCATTGGTACCTATTGCCCGGGGATTGAGGTTGTCGCTACTGCCAATAACGCCGCCGAAGGTATCGGGGTAATTAAAACTCACCAGCCTGACCTTATGTTTCTTGATATCCAAATGCCGGGCGCGTCAGGCTTTGACGTTTTAAAAGCATTTACAACCGTAAACTTTGAAGTTATATTTATTACCGCTTATGATCAGTACGGGATCCAGGCTATTAAGTTTTCTGCTTTAGATTATTTGCTTAAGCCTATTGATATTGCCGAATTTAAAACGGCTATTGCTAAAGCATCTGAAAAAATCAGCGCTAAAAAGCAAAATCATAACATCGAAAACTTGCTGGAATATATCAAATCCGGTCAGCGTGATTCGCCCAAAATTGCTTTGCCCACCCTGTCAGAGATCCGTTATATTAAAGTGAATACAATTGTAAGGTGTGAGGCCGAAAACAATTACACCACCTTTTACCTGGACAACGGCGAGCAAATACTGGTATGCAAAACGCTGAAAGAGTATGATGAATTATTACAGCCGCATCAGTTTGTTCGTACCCATCAATCGCACCTGGTTAACCTGCAATTTGTAAAAAGCTATTTAAAAGAAGATGGCGGTATGCTGCTTTTAACCGATCAAACCAAAATCCCTATCTCGCGCCAAAATAAAGAACGTATCCGGAGTATTCTGGTAAGCGGACATTTTTTGATTTGATGCACTACAGATCGCATATAGCAAAGTTTTACAATCTTGATGAAACTAATTTTCCAAATTAATTCCGAAATTCGCCGGCATGCTACAGATCCGGGAAAACGTTTTGCGTTACTTTATTTTAGTCAGGTATATTTAATTTCAGACTAATTTAATAGTGCAGATTTGCAATTTCTGAAGATAGAACGTTGATTATAATCATACAATCATTTATGTCCGTGAAAGCAAGCCCAAATCCAAACATATAGAATATTAGAGCTTTTTCTTTAATTTTTTCAACGTATTTGCATCAGTCAGGTCCTGATGGCGGCCACTAACTGTTTTATTTTTGATCAAATCATCCAAACCTATATAGTTTATCATCAACCCATCAACATCAATTATCAATTTGTTGACATAGGCGTCTTTAAAAGACACACCATCAATTTCATTTAGTATGTCAATGCGTAAAGGCGGATATCCTATTTGGGTAATAATCCCTTTTCTTAAAAAATCGTCTTTGATCAGTCCTAATGATGACATGCCAAATTCAGCAAGAGCCTTGCACATTTTTTCAGCATTTTCATCTGAGATATCTATCCAAATATCAAGATCACCCGTATGTCTTGGTTTCCCGTGAAAAGCAAGTGCGTACCCCCACGATCATGTAACGAATTTGATATTTGTTTAATAAAACAACAAAATCTTCAAAATCTTTCTCAAGGTTCATAGGTGAAGCGCTCGTTGTACAACATGCAATTTATCCATACGCTGGCCGGGCTGCAAACTTTTCGATATTAAACGGGTCACTGCAGCAACGCGTTCGTGTGCCGGCCTTGATAGCCAATAGCGCATATCTTCCAATTCCTCATCGGTATCTTTTAATAGTGCTTGTCTAACTACAGGTGCAATCTTCATAATGATTTTTAACTAAGTAAATATATAAAAATTATGAAAATAGTTTGCTGTCAAAATGGAACGCCTTGTTGATAACAAGCGATATTATAAAATTAATTCCGAAATTCGCCCACATGCTGCAAATCCAGGAAAACGTTTCACTTAAAAACTTTAATACTTTCGGTGTAGAAGCTAATGCCCGCTTTTTTGCTGAGATAAGTCATGAAGACCAATTAGTTGAGCTGTTTATGGACCCGCAATGGCAACAAACCGAACGTTTGGTTATCGGCGGCGGCAGCAACCTGCTGCTCATTAATGATTTTGACGGATTGGTTATCCGCATGAATATCCGCGGGATAGAGCACCGTATTAACCATAACGAAGTATTGGTAGAGGCCGGTGCCGGCGAAGTTTGGAACGACCTGGTAAATTATTGTGTACAGCGTGGCTATGCAGGGCTTGAAAACCTGAGCCTTATCCCCGGGTCGGTAGGGGCGTCGCCTATACAAAACATTGGTGCGTACGGGGTGGAACTAAAAGATGTGTTCCATAGCTGCCGCGCATTTGAGATCAGTACTGCCGAATTCAGGACCTTCAGCAAGGAAGATTGCAGCTTTGGCTACCGCGAAAGTGTTTTTAAAAACGAACTGAAGGGCCAGTATATTATTGTATCAGTAAAGTTTGACTTGTCGTTGACCCCTGATCTTAACTTACAATATGGAGCCATCGGGCAGGAACTGGCCAATCGGGGCATTACCGAACCTACTATTAAAGATGTGTCGCAGGTGGTATCGCATATCCGCGTAGCTAAACTACCCGACCCATCAACCATAGGTAATGCAGGCAGTTTTTTCAAGAACCCGGTTATTACCGCAAATGAGTTTGAGCCTGTTCAAGCTAAATTTCCCGAAGTAGTTAATTACCCTGCGGGCGATGGTTTGGTAAAACTGGCTGCGGGCTGGCTTATTGAACAATGTGGCTGGAAGGGGAAAGTTGCCGGAAATACGGGTACGTGGAAGAAC
>JAQBOP010000217.1 GCA_028287975.1 Mucilaginibacter sp.
GGAGCTTTAGCATGTGCCGGTTTGTTCTTTTTGAAAGAAGGCGGCCCAATAGAGTTTGGAATGATATGCTTTGGATTAGCAACTATAGGTTACTGCGGTGGATTTGTTTTTTATAACTCATACCTACCGCAAATAGCAACATTAGACAAGCAGAATGACGTAAGTGCCAAGGGTTTTATCTATGGTTTTGCCGGCAGTATTGTGGTACAATTGGTTTGTTTGGTTGGGGTATTGTTTCACGATTCATTTGGAATAACAGAAGATATGGGTGCAAGGATCTCATTTATCATTGTTTTTTTGTGGTGGATAGGTTTTGCCATAATTCCTTTCAAAATATTGCCCAAGGGCCAGCCTAATGCCGGATCTCACAAATTCAATGTAATTACCGGAGGGTTTAAAGAGTTGGCTAAAGTGTTTGGTAAAATAAAAAATATGCCGTTAGTGAAACGGTTTCTTCCTGCATTTTTCTTTTATTCAGTAGGCGTGCAAACCATTATGCTTGTTGCAGCCGAATTTGCAGCAAAAGAATTACACATGAAGGACGACGATTTGATAACTATTATTCTCATTATACAAATCGTAGCTATAATAGGTGCGTGGCTTACCTCTATAGCATCAAACAAATATGGTAATACAAAAGCGCTGATAGTGCTGGTGGTTTTTTGGACCTTAACCTGTTTGAGCGTTTACTACATATCCAACCAAAACCAATTTTATGTAGCGGCATTTGCAGTTGGGATAGTAATGGGAGGCGTACAATCTTTGTCTCGTTCAACATACGCCAAATTGCTGCCTGAGAATATTCCGGATACAGCGTCATATTTTAGCTTTTACGACGCCACCGAAAAACTTTCGATTGTTGTGGGCCTTGCAGTTTTTGCTTTAGTAGAGGATTACACCCATGAAATGCGCGATTCTGCCTTGGCATTGGATTGCTTCTTTGTGATTGGATTGTTCTTATTAATAGCCTTATTTGCTGCAGAAAAGAAAACTAAGAACTTGCTGTCTGCACCACAAGCAGAGATAGTTTAAACGACATACAAAAACTTTCACTCAATCAATAAATCACTCATTGTGGAGAAGAACGATAAAAAAACGATCCGCGCCTGGGCCATGTTTGATTGGGCCAATTCGGCTTATAACCTGGTTATTACTTCAACTATTTTTCCGGCTTATTATGTGGCTATAACAGCTAATAAAGCCAATGGAGATAGAGTGACATTCTTCGGTAAAAGCTTTGTGAACACCGCTTTGTCAGATTATGCATTGGCTGCGTCTTACCTGGTTGTAGCGCTTTTGCTGCCCATATTAACATCGATAGCCGATTACCAGGGAAACAAAAAGATCTTTATGAAGTGCTTTACCTGGCTGGGCGCGATATCCTGCTGCTGCCTGTTTTTTTTTAAATTGAGTACTTTAGAATTTGGTGTCATCTGTTTTGGCCTTGCGGCGATTGGTTACACCGGTGGATTTGTATTTTACAATTCTTATCTACCAGAAATTGCCACGCTGGATATGCAAGACAAGGTAAGCGCCAAAGGTTTTACCTATGGTTACATCGGCAGTGTTTTATTGCAGATCATTTGTTTTGTATTTGTGCTTTTTCCAAAGACGTTTGGGTTATCGGCATCGGGCGCGGCACAATTATCATTTTTGATGGTAGGCATTTGGTGGATCGGTTTCGCTTACATCCCGTTTACAGTATTGCCCAAAGGTAGCCCTAACGCACATGCCAATCATCACAATATCATAAAAGGCGGTTTTATTGAATTAGGAAAAGTATGGCAGCAGGTAAAAAAAATGCCTTTGTTAAAACGTTACCTGCCCGCGTTCTTTTTCTACTCGATGGGAGTACAAACCATTATGCTTGTTGCTGCGAGTTTTGGCGCCAAGGTATTGAATTTGCCTACACCAAACCTAATTACAGTTGTGCTGATCATTCAACTGGTAGCCATCGGTGGCGCTAACCTGATGTCCCGTTTATCCGAGAAATATGGTAACGTACTGGTGTTAGCGGGTGTAGTAGTGGTTTGGATCATGGCCTGTATAGGCGCTTATTTAACCACCACGGCATTTCAGTTTTATATTTTAGCCGGCATTGTCGGGCTGATCATGGGCGGGATCCAGTCGCTATCCCGGTCGACTTATTCTAAATATCTGCCCCAAAATATCCCCGATACCGCGTCTTTTTTTAGTTTTTATGATGTGACCGAGAAACTGGCCATTGTTGGCGGAATGTTCAGCTTTGGGTTTATTGAAGAGTTGACTGGCAACATGCGTAACTCGGCATTAATGCTATGTGTTTTCTTTGTGATTGGCCTGGTGCTGCTAATTTCTTTGCATAAACAGGAAGATAAAATCCGAAAAAAAAGCTGAAATTAGCGGCCAATGAAGACTGAACTATTTATTCCTTGTTTCATAGACCAGTTATTCCCGGATACTGCTTTCAATACAGTTAAGCTTCTTGAAAAAGCAGGATGTGTTGTTGAATATAACCCCGAGCAAACCTGCTGCGGGCAACCTGCATTTAATGCCGGATTCTGGGATGATGCCAAAGAAGTAGGCAGTAAATTTTTGAACGGATTTTCAGACGATAGCGTAATTGTAACCCCGTCGGCCTCATGTACAGGCATGGTGAAAAATTATTATAACGATCTATTTACCAATACGATAATACATAACAAGTGCAGAACTATACAAGGTAACATTTATGAACTGTCGGATTTTTTGGTGAACATATTACAGTTTGACTATTTCGGCGCCGAATTGGAAGGGCGAGCGGTATACCATGACAGTTGTGCAGCTTTACGCGAATGTCATATTAAACAAGAACCTCGTCAGCTATTGTCAAAAGTATTGGGGCTTGAACTGGTCGGCCTTCCGCAAGGCGATACCTGTTGTGGTTTTGGCGGGACATTCGCGGTTAAATTTGACGCGATATCAAGCGCTATGGCGCAACAAAAAGTAGATTACGCAATTGGTGTTGAAGCCGACTATATTATCTCGACGGATGCTTCCTGCCTGCTGCACCTGCAAAGCTATATCGACAAAAATAGCCTGCCCATTAAAACCATGCACCTGGCCGATGTATTGGCACATGGTTGGGGCAATGTATAATGTTTTAAATAAATTTTCGTTATGTTGAACGAATTATATGACCAGCCGTAACAGCGGCAGCCAATTATAAATATTACCTTAATTAATTGATTTATGAGAAAATTATTTTTACTAACATTTGTATTGATTAGCCAGATCGCGTTCGCTCAAAAAAAGCAAAACGCTGCCCCTAATGTTCCACTCAAAAATGGAGAAATTGTCTACGAAAAAGAATTTAATGTGGCCGGTAAATCAGGCGATCAGCTTTACAGTAATTCTGAATCATGGTTTGTAAAACGTTATAAAAGCGCTGAGGGAATTGAAGTAAAAGATAGGCCAACAGGCAAAGTAATTGGAAGCGGCACAGAATTTCTGACTTTTAAAGGCCCTGTAAATAGGAATGTTTCTTGTAAAGTTAAAATGATGATTCAAATAAATAGCAAGGATGGTGGTTACAGTGTCCGTATATATAATATTGTTTATGGTTACCAGGAAGATCCCACCAAAGAAAGAGAATTTTTTAAGGCAGAAGACATGATGAACTATATAATGGGGCAAAAGGTTAAAAATGCTGAAGGCTATAACCCGGTTGCTTTCAACAAAAAACAGTCTGTAAAGGCGCTTGAAAGCTTGAATGGCCTGATCAATGATGTTATGGCATCTATAAACCAAACAATGAGTGGCAAATAATTGGCCGGGCGTGGTTCAACATCATATTATTACATAATAGTCTACACTCAGCGACATCCGGACAACCATAGTCAAACACTACACATAACGTTGAAATTGTATTAACAGTTTCAACGTTTTTAATTATTTTCAACGAGCTTAAACCCCGTTCAATAGCCGTAGTCAAAATCCAACAACTTACTTAGTTAACTAAATCATTATCTATGAAAAAACTATTCGTATTAGTTTTTATACTTATTGCCAAAACTACATTTGCACAAAAAGATACTGTTGGCTTAAACACTCCTCTTATAAACGGCGAGGTTATGTATCAAAAAGTTTTTACCGCGCCCGGTAAATCAAATTTGCAATTGTTTGGCAATGCCCAGTTATGGTTTGTTAAACATTACCGAAATCTTAACAGTATTCAAATTCAGGATGATGCTATTGGCCGTGTAGTAGGTGGTGGTACGGAGTTATTAACCTTCAAAGGTATATTGGGAATAGATGGGGGTTATAATGTTGATATGACTATCCAAATTGATTGTAAAAGCGGTAGATATCGCGCACGTATTTTCAATATTATAATTGAAACCGAGGATGCAAATAAAGTTAAGAATTTTATAAATGCAGAAAAATTAATGAATTCGTTATTGGGGAATAAAACAAACATTACAGAAGTTACCGCTCTTAATCCTTTTAATAAAAATCAGTCTAAAAGAGCGCTTCAAAGTTTAAATGTTTTAGTTGACAACGTTATGTCGTCAATCAATCAAACCATAAGCGATACCGATAGTTTTTAACAGTTAATTTTAGAAAAGAAAAAGCGGATAACTTATCATTATCCCCTTTTCTATTATCACCAGGTACAGCTTTACATTTTAGTTTTGCTGAGTATAGAAAGGCCGGCATCAATATATTGGCCACCTACTGTTTGTTTACAGTGAATAGCTATTATATTTTTCCCGTTAGCCTTAATTACTGCCTTGCCTTCGGCATTCATTGGCACTACAGTATAAGCAGACGAATATCCGCTGATAGCGGCAGCTTTAACGCCGTTGATATAAACTTCACAATCCTCGTCATGATGAATGTACAGAACCAGCTTGTCTTTTTGTTCGGCTGATAAATTACCCAATGAAAATTCCTGGCGCATCCAGATATTATCGGTTTTCCAGGTAGTTTTTATATTACCGCCCGGTGTTCCTTTGCTACCAAAACCTGCCTGGCCTAATTTCCATAAAGCATCATTAAATGAGCTTTGAAACCATTCGCCCTGCGGTTCATCGGTAGTATATTTCCATACGCGTGCTTGTTTTTGCGACGATGGTAAAACTTCCTTGATGTAAAGGTTGTCATGGATCACCTTGTAGTTCGACGCGTAGATCTTATCAATATCGCCTTTAATAACCTCACGGTCATAAGTCAGCAAGCCGTTTAATTCAACCTCTACGTCGGTAATTTCTGTGTAAACCGCCGCGCTTAAGCCCATATTGGTTTTATATAAGGTAAGATCATCGGCAAATTTATTGTACAGGTCCGTGTAATCGTTTTTATTGTTGATCATGATATAAGTATCACCCACTTTCCAGGTATGGTTAGGGATAATGAAACCGATACCACCGTATTCGCCGCAGGCCAAAACCTGTGTCTTGCTGAAAGGCACTGCTGGCGGCGGATAACTGTGAATATCCAGGAAATCGCCAACACCATAATGATTACCACCGCTGGCCTGGTTAATTAACCGTGACGGATCAAGTTTATGTACCATACTTACTAAACCCGCTGTATTATGTTGCGCTTGTGCCTCATTAAAAATTACCCAGGTAACAATGCTTGGCGAGTTCCAGTGTGTTTTAATTAAACGGGTTAATTCAGATCTGAACTCAGCTGTATCAACAGGTGGAACATGCTCGGTGTAGGAATTTGGCGAAGGCATATCCTGCCAAACCAGAATGCCCAGTTTATCTGCCCAGTAATACCAGCGATATGGTTCGTATTTAATGTGCTTGCGAACCATGTTATAGCCAAATTTCTTGATCATTTCCAGGTCATACTTTAAAGCTGCGTCAGTAGGGGCGGTATAGCCGCCATCCGGCCAAAAGCCCTGATCCAACGGGCCTAACTGGAACAGGAATTTATTGTTCAGGTACAGTTTTTTGTACCCACCGTCATTTTCGACAGAAATTTTACGCATCCCAAAATAGCTCGATACCACGTCGGCAATCGCGCCGCCTTTGTTTAGCGCGATATCTAAATTATAAAGGAATGGGCTATCGGGCGACCAAAGTTTAGGATTAGCAACCTTTATGCTGGTTTCAACATTCGGTTTTATAGCTACCGTACTAACAACATTGTTGCCATCTTTTACTTTTACTGAGACAGATGTGCCTGCAGCATTACCCATAGTACTTACAGTAAGCTTAACGGCAGAATTATCAAGATCCGGAACGATCTTGATCTCGCTGATACTGGTTTTTGCCACCGGTTCCATCCAAACGGTTTGCCAGATACCTGTAACCGAGGTGTACATAATACCTTGCGGATTTAATGTTTGCTTACCACGCGGATAGCCACCGTTATCGGTCGGGTCATAAACACGTACGGTAAGTTCTTGTGCACCAGTTCCTTTTAAAGCAGCGGTAACATCATAAGCAAACGGATCATAGCCACCTTTGTGCAGGCCAAAGCTTTTACCGTTTACAAATACTTCCGATTCAAAATCAACCGCGCCGAAATGTAAGATAACATGCTTGCCTTTCCAGCCTGACGGTACAGTAAAACTGCGACGGTACCATAAACGGTCGTGGTGTTCCCGGACACCTGACAAGGCAGATTCAACCGGGAAAGGCACCAAAATAGTTTTAGTTAGTTTACCAGATGGTAATGCGTCACCGGCCGAGCCGGGCTGGTATTGCCAGATCCCATTAAGGTTAAGCCATTCTTTGCGCACCAGTTGCGGGCGCGGGTATTCAGGCAATATGTGGTCAGGGTTTACATCTTTTGCAAATTTGCTCATTAGCGGGGCGGTCTTAAGCTCCCAGGTTTGAGCAAACAGCGTGGACGAAAATCCGGCACAGACCAATAAAGTAAGTAATTTTTTCAAATTCATAAGTTAAAGAAAATAGGTGGATTATCGGGTTGATTAAGACGCTAAAAGTAAATAAACTTTTTAAGAATGTTTATTCAGGTAATTGTAATTGGCAATTACAATATTATTCTTATTTGTTTTTATTTTGACGCCTCTTCGTGCAATTTCAAGTAATACTCGAAATCTCCAACCATAGGGGATGTTGATATTTGAAAGTATTCTTCAAACTTATTTTTATTTTTAGTTCCTGAAATAATGTAATGTAAAAAGTACATCAATGGAGCAAATATAGAAACATGATTATTTTCTTCTATTTTATCATCAATAAATAATTTAGCGAATTTTAAATATTGCTTTTTGTTTTTTGCCAAAGATTTTTCTAATTGTCCAATTGTTTCAAAATTCAAATACTTTAATCTTTTTATAGCGACATCTTCTATTCCTATCCCTTGTAATGGGGTTTTTGTTTTTTCTTCTAATATGGTTTTTGCTTCTCGTAAAACTGAATTGGTTTGGGCAAATGAGATGATTGAAGCTTTATTAATATCAACTGATTCAGGTTCAGAGCTAATCAATGAAGATATCTCTTTTTCATAAGATGTAAGTTCTGTCTTTAATCTATCAAACTCAATATCTGCAGTTTCCAATAAAGCCGATAGTCGATTAAAAGTTCGTTTATATTGATCCGGAATTGAAACCTCACCCTTGTAACCTAAATCGTGTTCAATCTCTGCCCAAGCATGCTGTAGAATAGACCGTACTTGTATTTCACATTTGATATTTTTATATCTCTTATACTCTCTAAGGTTGCATCTGTCAGTATTTAATGAAGCAACAATATGCAATGATCTATATCCGAATTGATCAGATCTTAAAATTCGCTTATCTATTGAATTATCTACATCCTTAATAAACTCCTTTTCAATTAATTCTGATATAGCATCAACATCGCTTTCCATATAAGTTATGATTCGAATACCTACAATATCAGTAATATCATCTAAGCAATTATATTTTTCGCCTTTTTCGTCAATCTTCTTTGAAAGACTTTCAATGCCTTTTGTTCGTCCGGTGATTTGATGTACAATGATTCCTTGACTAATAACAAATCTGTGATCAGATTTACAATCCGTTCTCTAAAGGCATGAAAAGTTTTTTTATTTTTTTTGTAATCTTCTAGAATTAGGTCCTTCATATAATAAAGGTAATTTAATAAGTTATATTATTATCATTGGCAACTATTTTGCTACAGTAAAGTATGCAACAATATAAAACAGCCAACCCGGATACAGGCGTTATCGCATACAAAAGCGGAAAGGATAGCATTAGCATAAAGTTTAAAGATGGATCGGTATACACATATACCAACCAAAGCGCTGGCCATTCCGCCATTGCCGAAATGAAAATACTGGCTAAAAAAGGAGTGGGATTAACTACTTATATTAACCGGCATGTGCGGGATCATTACGAAAAGAAATTACGGTAGCCTTTTTAACTTAGTCCTACCGGAACCTTTATAATTCCAAAATTATTGTAATTTCGCACTTCAAATAACAGGTCACACACGTAGGTGACCGCAAAACGTAATTTTATAAACTTTAAATCATAGTTGTAGATGATTAATATTACGCTACCCGATGGGTCTGTACGTCAGTATGACGCAGGGATCACTGCCATGCAGATCGCTTTGTCGATCTCCGAAGGTTTAGCCCG
>JAQBOP010000220.1 GCA_028287975.1 Mucilaginibacter sp.
CTACCGGGGAGGATTTAGGAGGGGCTGCCTACTTACTTCGTCGCGATAGCTATGGTGCCGCCGTTCTTAAACAGATCATGCGATATAAAATACCCTTTGATCGGCTTACCATTTACTTTTATGGAGGTGATGCCCCTGCCCTTACCCGGTTTTGATATGGTAATGTATTTACCGTTGCTGGTTCGCCATTTTACTTCGTCAAACAAAGGTGCGGTAACCATGTATTTAGGATCGGTTGGTGATACCGGGTAAAGGCCCAGCGAACTGAATACAAACCATGCCGACATCTCGCCGGCATCGTCCATACCCGCTAACTCGATACCCCTCGGGCCCATGCCGTAAAGGTTGTTCAGGATGTTATCCAGCACCTTCTGCGTTTTCTCAGGCTTGCCGATAAAGGTGTAAGAGAATGGCGCTTCATGATCCGGCTGGTTACCCTGGCAATACTGGCCAATAAAGGTTTCAACATTACGGGCTATATAATGCGGATTCCACGGGGTAGTAAAAAATGAATCAAGTTTGGCTTCAAATTTGGCAGGGCCGCCGTATAGCGCTATCAGCCCCGGCATATCATGCGGGGCGAAGAAAGATACCTGCCAGGCATTAGCTTCGCGGAACTGCCACTCGTAATACGGGTATTGCGGATTAAAATTCTGTACCCAACCGCCATTTTCAAGACGGCCACGCATAAAGTTAACCGACTTGTCAAAAACGTTCTTATAATTTTTAGACCGCGCCATCAGTTTTCGATAATTGGCAGTATCACCTAACTTTTTGGCTATCTGTGCTATAGAATAGTCATCGTACGAATACTCCAGCGTTTTTGACACCCCTGCACTGCCTTTAGCGGTTTCGGTAGCATTCTCAATTTCAGGGTCAGAGATATAGCCTTTTTGCAGGTACTCATCTAAATATTGCCTGCCGCCGCCGCGCGAATTGGTAGGCGGTACGTTGGCGTTATTCAGCAGAATCTTATAAGTGTCTTTGATATCAAATCCATCGATCCCACGCAGGTAAGCGCCGGCGATGGAAGATGCCCCATGATCGCCGTGAAAAAACGTGGGAATATAACCTGTCTTGTCGCCTTTATCTTCTAATGATTTGATCACATTAAGGGTAACATTAGGCGTTACCAGTTCAAGCAGCACATCCTTGTTACGGTAAGTGTCCCATAACGATGGTTCGGTGTAGTAAGTGATACCCGTGTTAACTACTTTTTTGTCGATATCCGTAAAATCACCATTTACATCACTCCGGATCACCGGCCATAAAAACGAGCGGTAAAAGCAGGAGTATAACATGCGTTTTTGTTTTTCGGTGCCGCCCTTAACCTGTATGGTTGATAATAAATTCTCCCAGGTTTGGTTTGCCTCACTGCGGACAGTGGCAAACGATTTATCGCCCACCTCTTTATCCAGATTCATTTTGGCATTAGCAGTGCTTACAAAAGAGAAACCTATCTTCAGGTACACTGGTTCCGTACCGTCATCGACCAAATGGACAACAGCGTTGCCGCTTGGCGCGCTTACTTCCCTGTTTCTTACGGTTTTAGTGGTAGTCCCATGTGTATCTGCTAAACCGGCAATTTTAGAGCTGAACACCGCGTAAAAATAAATATTCTCGCCACCCTGGAAACCCTTAACCACATGGTCGCCGTCCTGGTTAATTTCCCAGCTGCTAACACCGCTCAGCGCTTTCGACAGATCAAATAATATTTGACGATCTTTATTGTCCTTATAATCAAACTTATAGTAAGCACATCTTAAAGTTGATGTCAGCTGCACATTAACACCGTAATCATCCAAATAAACCTGGTAATATCCCGGCGACGAGCTTTCATTTTTATGTGAGAACTTAGAGCCAATGGTTGTACCCGGCTTTGACATCGGCAGGATAGGCACATTACCGAAATTCCAATGCCCTTTGTTGGTATGCGTAAAAGATACGATGGTCGAATCCTCATACTCATAACCCGCTCCTGCCGGTTGGTATTTGGTCATTGGACTAACCTGTACCATGGCGTTTGGCAATGAGCTGCCAGGGAAAGTCAACCCCGACCACGGCCGCCAGTTTTTAGGCGCTACATAGCCTAAGATCTTTGGGTCGGCAACGGCTTCTGTTCCCACAAAAGTGTTTACGTATTTGGTATAAGCTGTTGTTTGCGCCTTAATTGCGGTTGTCGCGAGTAAAGTCAGCACAGCAGCATTTAAAATATTTTTAAACGGGGTTCTCATTAGTTAAAAGGATTATTGGTTGATCAAATATATATAATACCACTCCCTGTGTTTATTATATGTTAAAAATGTTACTGTTTTTAATGAATGTTAAATTGTAAAATAGTAGAATTGTAAAGGAAAACCTAAGTTATTATACATACAACTTAACTAAATCTCTTTCATGCGTAAACTAAAATACTTTAAAGCCGGTATTGCCACGTGCTGTACTATTGGTATTTCGGCAGTTTTATTTGCTTTTAATGCTCCTGATCCCGGGACACCGGGAGCTTCAAAAAAACAAATTAAAAGCAAAACCAATCATTTAAAACCTTTAGCCTTAAAAAAACCTGAAGATAACCGGTTTGTAAAAACCGTGCTGTCAAACGATTTGAATGAGCCGATGGAACTGGCGATTGCACCCGATGGAAGAGTATTTTTTATTGAACGTTCAGGCAATTTTTATGTGTACACTCCTGCCGATAAAAAAACTACGTTGGTTTATAAATTCCCCGTTAAGGCGGTCGAGAAGATCTTACAGGGTATGCTGGGTATGACCATCGACCCCGATTTTAACACCAACAATTATATTTATTTTTATTTCTCGACAGACAAGAACGGCGGGCTGGTAAACCGCCTTGCACGTTATACCATCAGCAAAACCAATCAGCTTAACCTGCAATCAGAAAAAGCGCTGCTTGAAGTACCGCTTGATGCCGAAGTAAGCGCGCATTCGGGCGGTGGTATAGCGTGGGATAAAAATAAAAACCTTTATCTATCTACCGGCGACAATACCGTACCGTTCGAGTCGGAAGGCTATGCTCCCATTGATATGCGCGAGAACCGCCAGACGTTTGATGCCGAGCGCTCGGCAGGTAATACCAATGACCTGCGCGGTAAAGTACTGCGGATCCACCCGGAAGCTAACGGCACTTATACCATCCCCGAAGGGAATTTATTTAAAAAAGGCGAGCCTAAAACCCTGCCCGAAATTTACGTAATGGGTTGCCGCAACCCATACCGGATCACTGTAGACGCGGCGACATCTACCCTGTACTGGGGCGAGGTTGGACCTGACGCCGGCACCAACGGCAAACAAGGCCCGCGTGGCTATGACGAAATTAACCAGGCCAAAAAAGCGGGCAACTATGGCTGGCCATTTTTTGTAGGCAATAATATCCCTTACAATAAATACGACTTTACTACCAAAGCTATCGGCGAGTTATTTGATGTGAACGCGCCTGAGAACGCGTCGCCAAATAATACCGGTTTAAAGATCCTTCCACCAGCCCAAAAAGCCATGGTTTGGTTCCCTTATGATACATCGCCCGAGTTCCCGATCCTTGGAAAAGGCGGCCGTTGTATCATCGGCGGGCCGGTGTACCACTATGATGCCGCGCTTAAATCAAAAACCAAGTTTCCCGAGTATTATGACAAGGTTTTATTTGTGGGCGATTATATGCGCAGCTGGATCTTTGGCGTACGCATGGACGATAACTTGAACTACACCGACCTTGACCAGCTCATGGAAACCAACGGCGATTTCAGACGCCCTATTGATATGAAATTTGGTTCTGACGGATCATTCTATGTACTGGAATACGGTTCGGCTTACGGCCTGGATAACCCTGATGCGCGGTTGGTACGGGTAGATTATAATGCCGGTAACCGCGCACCTGTAGCAAAGATAGCTACGCAGGACACCATCGGTTTGATCCCCTACAAAGTCGCGCTGAACCAAAAAAGCTATGATTTTGATGCGGACGATAAGCTAAGCTATAAATGGATATTAAATGGGACAACCGTAATATCTACAGCAGAAAAACCGGTGTACACTTTCCGTAAAAATGGGGTGTATAAGGTAACGCTAAAGGTTACCGATGCTGCGGGCGCAAGTTCGACCGATACCAAAATGATCAAGGTAGGTAATACCTTGCCGCAGATTGCTATCAGCACCAATTCAAACAGTAGCTTCTTCTTCCCTGCCGAACAAAAATTTGATTATAAAGTAGCGATCAAGGACCGCGAGGATAAGATCATTGACCCGAAAAGAACAAAAATAACAGTGAACTACATTGCCAGGGTTGAGAATAACCAGGCAACCGTGGCTACCTACAACTATGGCAAGGCATTAATGGCTAAAAGCGATTGTAAAGCCTGCCATGCGGTTAATACAAAAGTGTTAGGCCCTGCATTTGTTGATGTGGCCAAGCGTTATGCCGGCAATAAGGAAGCGGTTAATACTTTAGCCTTAAAAATTATAAAGGGAGGCAACGGCGTTTGGGGCGAACATGCCATGAGCGCGCACCCGCAATTGAGCAAAGACGATGCATCAGAAATTGTGAAATACATTTTAACGCTTAATGATGCAAAACCTGCTGCCAATTTACCGCGCCAGGGAATGCTTACTTTGAAGGACCACGTAGGCAATAACAATGAGGGCAGGTATATTTTAACCGCGTCGTACACCGACAAAGGCGGAGCTATTACGCCGCTTACCACAACCGAGTCGCTGGTGCTGCGCCCGGCTAAAGTGCCGGTAGGAAACGCGGACGTGCTTGACAACCTTGAAAAACACGAACAGGCGGTTTTTGCCAACCAGAACGGCGCTTATTTTGCCCTGAAGAATATCGACCTGAAAAATATCAGCCAGTTAACCTACAGCTATGCGTCTAAAAAGCTGAATGGCTCTATAGAGGTACACACCGGTTCGCCCGATGGGCCTGTTATCAGCACGTTAAACTTTACCGCTGCTACAGATGAGAAACATACTGAACAAAGCACGGCGCTCAACGACCCGCATGGCAAGCATGATCTTTATTTTGTATTTACTAAAAACCCTAAATCGGCCAAAGGTGAGATTGAATTGGATTGGGTGAGTTTTGAGAAGGGGAAGTAGGACGAAAAAATAGAAGATTTTTTATATTGTCATTTCGATCGAAGAGAGAGATCTATACATGTACAATTCGTCCGCCTGTCTTGTATAGATCTCTCCCGTTGGTCGAGATGACATTGGTATAAACCTCGGTATCGACATAGGCAATTGCTGCGTGTGCACACCCTTAATTGTCGAAGTTTAGCGATAGCGTAACTTAGACCAGTTTTTTGCCTTTATAGCAATTTAAAAGAAACCCATGCTTAATACCATAAAAACAGTTTTCATTTTAGCGCTATTAACATTTCCAATAGCAACAAAGGCTCAGTCAAGCAAATTGGATAGTCTTACAACTTTCGTAGGCGAAAAATATAGATTTCCGGATGACTCCCTCAAAAGCTGGGATCAACATTGGATGCTTGCAATTGTAAGGGTTAAAACAAATGCAAATAATAAAATTATCAGTTATGATATTATTAATAAAACACCAAAAGGTTTAAGGGAAGCATTCAGCTTCCTGATAGGCTATCAATTTCCCAAAACTGCGAAAATCGACAGACGTCCGATTGTATTTTACTATACGCAAGCTAATCCATACGTTCCGGCTGATAACGCATTCAAGGCTCCATATCAACTAGTAGAAATGATGACAACAAGCTTAAAAAAAATACTGAAAGATGACCCCAATACTCTTTTTATAAATACAAGTTTATTAGCTATTACTATTGTTAATCATTAGTGTTCATTTAAAAACGTTCTTTGAAATTGTTGATAGCTAGCGTTAGAACGATTAACTACGATTATAAACCCCCTTACTGGTCGAAGTTTAGCAACAGCGTAACTTCGTCCTAAAATATAGCAAGCATTCTGCTTGCTATAAATCCTGTAAAGCCAGTTGAAAACTTGCTGCATTTTAGGTCTAAGTTACATTTCATTAAACTTAGACCAGTGTGGGGCTTAGGGACTTTGTTGTAATTGAAAATTGATTATATTTAGCTAAAACAAATACTTATGAAAAAAACCTTACTTATCGCTTTCTGTCTTTCACTATTCTTGTTTTCGTGCAAAAAATCAGAAGCTCCAAAAAACACGGTAACTTTATCCGTTGATGGCGCAAATAAAAAATATTCTGTAGGTGCAGTTGCAACAATTGGTGACTATATAGCAGAAGGTTCTAACCTTTTTTTAGCAGGTTATACAAATGAGAACAATATTGCAGAGAGTATCCAAATTACGATATCGGCAAATTCATCTATAGCAAAAGGTGTTTACCGCAATGATGGTAAAAATGGCGCATTAAGAATCATCTACTATCCGAGTGATTATACCCTCGCTAAACAAAATTCTTATATTACAGATTTAAGCGGTATTTATGAAAGCACTGTAACTATTACTTCAATAAGTAATTCAAATGTTCAAGGTACTTTCAGTGGTCAATTAGTATTAAACGGAGGCAACACGGTCAAAACAATCTCTGACGGAAAGTTTAATGTTAATATTCAGCATTAACATTAAATCTCTTACTGGACGAAGTTTAGCGAGAGCGTAACTTCGTCCTAAAATATAGCAAGCATCCTGCCTGGATCAATTAATTGATTATTAATGCTATAAATTGTTTTTTACTGCAATTTATTGACGGATAATGACGGAAATTGACTGATTTCATCATGTGTGAGACAGCACTGCATTTCGAACAAAGACATAAATATTTCGACGTCTGTGTTGTATAGCTCTCTTTACTGGTCGAAGTTTAGCGAGAGCGTAACTTCGTCCTAAAATATAGCAAGCATTCTGCTTGCTATAAATCCTGTAAAGCAAGTTGAAAACTTGCCGCATTTTAGGTATAAGTTACATTTCTTTAAACTTAGACCAGTGTTGTCGATTATTAATGCTATAAATTGTTTTTTACTGCAAATTAATGACGGATAATGACGGAAATCGTATTATTTAATTATGTGCGGGGCAGCATTGCATTTCGAGCGAAGAGGGGTTGTATATAAGTATCTCGTCGATTTATCCTGTATAGATCTCTCCTGCCGGTCTACGACAAATGGTATTAATATTTTTGGCAGTCCTATTGCGTTTTATGCAAATAAAAAATCACAAAATACAATACACTCATATACAGTTATTTATACACTTTTTAAGTATAAATTTACTGACTTATACTTTGTTTCATTTTGTTTCACGGATTTTTGTCAATAGGTTTATTTACAGAATGTTAACTAAAAATCTTGTTTCACTTGTTTCATCTGTTTCACACTTTCGTGAAACAAGATACGTCAATGATCACCAACTGGCGCAAGCTTGAGTATAAGTCATAGTATGGGCAAATGGCAGTTAAATTGGCTTAAATTAGCTCATTGCTAATAATTATAATAAATTTAGCGGTAATATTTGCATTACATATTATAGACCAGATTTTCGTTAATACCTTGAGAAGTATGCGTAATTTAAAAACACTGTGCCTTTTGGGCTGCACTTTATTTTGTGTGAATGGCTATGCGCAAACCAGCGGTAAACCAGCTGTAAATGATGCATTGCGCCCGGCTATCGAAGTACATTTAAATGGCTACCTGGCTGATAAACTAAACGGCTCGATAGAAAACCGATTGCTGGCACAGGATGTGGATAGATTGATAGCGCCATTCAAATTGGAGAACCGAACCGAAACCTCACTATGGCAAAGCGAGTTTTGGGGTAAGTGGTTCACGTCTGTCGCTTTAGCCTATAAATACAAACCAGATCCGAGGCTAAAAGCTACCCTTGATCATGCCGTTACCGGGTTATTAGCTACCCAGACGCCGGACGGATACATCGGTAACTATGCAGAAACGCATCGGTTAGAGGGCTGGGATATCTGGGGTAGGAAATATTGTATGCTGGGGTTATTGGCTTATTATGATATCACCCAGGATAAAAAGGTCTTAAACGCCGCCACGCGTGTCGCTGATAACCTGATAGATGACCTGAAGAAAAAAGACGGCATCATTGTAACCAAAGGCAATTACCGGGGGATGGCGGCTTCGTCGGTATTAGAGCCTATCTGCCTGCTGTATAACCGTACCACCAATAAAAAATACCTGGACTTCGCGCTCGAGATCGTAAGACAATGGGAAACCTCGGAAGGCCCGCATTTGATCAGCAAAGCCAATACTAATGTCGCCGAACGGTTCCCTAAACCTAAAAACTGGTACAGCCCCGAACAGGGCCAAAAAGCTTATGAAATGATGTCATGCTATGAGGGCTTGCTGGAACTTTACCGCATTACAGGCAATGAAACTTATAAAAAAGCGGTCGAAGATACCTGGGCAAACATCAAAAAAACAGAGATAGACATAGCGGGGTCCGGCGCGTCTACCGAAATGTGGTTTGGCGGAAAAGCTATTGAAAACACACCGATCAATCACTTTCAGGAAACCTGTGTAACCGTAACCTGGTTAAAATTTACGCAGCAATTGCTCCGTCTTACGGGGGAAGCTAAATATGCTGACGAGGCTGAAAGAACTTATTACAACGCTTTGTTGGGCGCAATGAGCGACCATGGCGCCACATGGGCAAAATATACGCCTTTAAACGGGCAGCGCTTACCCGGCAGCGAACAATGCGGTATGGGCCTTAACTGTTGCATTGCCAGCGGCCCGAGAGGTTTATTTGCGGTACCCTTATTTATGGTGATGGAAAGACAAGAAGGCATACAGGTTAACTACTTTGCTGATGGCACCTTTAGGTTAAAGAGCCCGAAAGGTCAAACCATATCTTTAACACAACATACAATCTATCCAAAATCAGGAGCAATAGAAATTGATGTTGAAATGCCTAAACAGGAAGATATGGAAATCGCCATACGTATCCCCGCCTGGAGCAAGAATACGCAACTCAGCGTAAATGGCGAAGCTGTTATTAATTTGCAACCGGGTACCTATGTCAACGTAAAACGCAGCTGGGAAACAGGTGATAAGATTGCTTTGCAATTAGACATGCGGGGCCGTGTAGTTAAAACAGGCAAAGCAATACAAAGTGCTGCAATTGTACGGGGGCCAATTGTTTTAGCACGCGACACAAGATTTGAAAACGCAGGCATTGCCGCTGTATTAAAGCCTGTGGCTGATAAAGACGGTTATATCGATCTTACAGAGATCCCTGATAAAACAACAGACAACGGCATGATGCTGTTCAAAGCCAATTTCATACCTGAATCATATACTGAAGTTCCTAAAGGTCCGATAGCTATTACATTATGCGATTACGCGTCCGCGGGCAACGATAGTACTAACTCATTCTTCGCGGTATGGTCTGCCCAATTGTTTCACCCCAGTGATGAATATTAAACTATAACCCACTATGAAACCGATCTTACGAAAAGTTGACAGCGGCAATAATTCCTTTAGTATCCGCGAGGATATTTATCCTTTCTTATATAATCATTGGCATTACCATCCTGAAATTGAACTTACATTTATAAGAAAAGGAACCGGTATAAGGCTGGTGGGCGATAGCATGGCCCCGTTTGAAGACGGCGACCTGATCTTACTGGGCTCAAACCTGCCGCACATGTGGCGTAGCGATTCGATCTACTTTAAAAACATACCGACATTAAATATCGAGGCGATAGCGATACATTTCAGGGAAGATTTCTGGGGATTGGCTTTTATGCAATTGCCGGAATTACGTTCGATAAAAGAAATGCTTGAGGTAGCAAAACGCGGGCTTAAAATAACAGGTAAAACTAAAGACGTTGTTATTGAGGCCATGGAGCAGAACATCCAGGTAACCGGCTCAAAACGTATTGAATTTTTGTTGGGGATTCTTGATGTGATCAGCCGAACTAATGAGTATTCTTTACTGGCGACTCCCGGCTTTAACAAGACATACGATCTGACCACTACAGATAAGATCAATCTTATTTACACCTATACCTTCAACAATTTTAAAAACAATATTTCTATTAAAGATGCCGCGGAAGCCGCAAGCCTGAGCCCTAATTCATTTTGCCGTTATTTTAAAACCAGGACTTTGAAAACGTACTGGCAATTTTTACTGGAGATCCGCATTGGTTATGCCTGCAAATTACTGATAGAAAATCAAAAATCGGTATCGCAGATCTGTTACGAATGCGGGTTTAATAACCTGTCGAATTTTAACAGGCAATTTAAATCCCTGCTTAACATCACTCCCCTGCAATACGCCAAATCATATACCGTGCACGTGCATACGTTTGTCGCATAAAAAAGTCCTGTCTTCAAAATAACGAGGACAGGACAGCACTAAAATTTAATTGTTAATTGAAAGCTGCTC
Organism: Mucilaginibacter sp.; assembly: GCA_028287975.1. Classification (GTDB taxonomy): domain Bacteria; phylum Bacteroidota; class Bacteroidia; order Sphingobacteriales; family Sphingobacteriaceae; genus Mucilaginibacter. The sequence continues at coordinate 10,387 of JAQBOP010000220.1, forward strand.
TTGACTATTAAAATACAGATTCAACTTCGTCCAATGAAACGCCAAGTACGGTTTTAGCAATTATGCTTAAAGACGCCTTATCACCGGTAAAGTGATAAACCTGGTGACGGTGATACATTACCCCATTTGGAGCTAAAAATGCTGCCGGGGAAACGCTTTCTATCTCATAAAACGGCCCCATCTGGCTGCCATCTGCTAACGGGCCATCATTGTAAGCATTAACTGCATCCCCGCTTACCGGGTCTCTATCAGTTCTCCACTCCTGGTTTAAATATTGCCCCTTATTATTCACATCAAATTTAGCTATGGTTAAAACATTGTTTTCAGCATCATAGCTTCCAATCACCGGCTTTGCTCTTTTTGGAGTTATACCCAGTTTACCACGCGATTTTCCATCGGCTTTAAAGAAAAGCACATTGTCCTTATATACGATCCGGTCGGCAGGTATTTGTCCAAAATAATCGGTAGTTGCCACCTTAGCTGTCTCAGCATTATTGTAAGGTATAATGATCACCACTTTAGGCGACGGAGTTAACATATCCAAATTCCACATACATGGCGCGCCTGTTTTTAAGTCCCATGCAAAATTACCGGTATTAGTTAATGTATTTTCTGTTTGGAAACCCACCGCCTTAGTCTTGGCATCTAATTTTATACCCAGCTCTATCTCAATGGCCGCGTTTTCAAGAATTGCCACATCACGGTCAACCTTTATTTTAAGTTGGGTGCCCGCATAATTTTGCAGGTCCATATCCTTGGTCATCGTTATTCTTTTTTGTGTAGCAAGTGTTACCTTCCAGGCCTCGGTATCAAACGCCTTAGGGGTGTGCCAGTTAGGAAATTCCATTTTGGTACCAGGCTTAAAAAACAGTGAGTATTTACCTCCTTCAGGTCCCAGCCATAAACGGTTCTCGCTACCATAGGCATTCATATGCGCATCAGTATCGGCAGAGAATGCCTTGTAATTTACCCAGCCAAAGCTTCTCCCTGCTAAACCATCAGCAGTTGATGTAAAAACCTTTCCCTGGTATTTGGCAGACACAATAACCTGTCCTGAGCCATCAGCGTTAGTTAGTACCATTACGCTATCTTTCTTTTTCAGAAAATCCAAATCATAACCAAATGTTCCCTTGGCATGTGTTGAAGAAGAGCTGCTATCGGCAGCATCTTTTTTACCTTTGGTTTGGCAAGCCGAAAAAATTGCGACAAACGCAATTACCGCATAGTTCAATTTATTACTCATTTTTCTTAGGTTTATAAGGTTATAACTTAAAATATGATTTATTGGTTATATGCTACAGTATTTATCAAAGTTCCTATCCCATCTATAGAAATCTCGACAATATCCAGCGGCTGTAAAGTAAAATCATTTGGCGGTACCAGGCAAGTGCCTGTCATTAAATATACTCCGTTAGGAAATGTTAATTCCTTGAATAAAAACCCGGTTAATTCTTCCAGTGAACGTTTCATTCTTGAAAGCGGTGTCTTGTCCGAATAAAGCGCTACATCATTACGCTTAATCACTATACTAATGACGGTTTGTTTGCTGATTGGTTCGGCCAATATACTTAAACAAGGACCTATCGCGGCACTTTTATTATATGTTTTTGCCTGTGGCAGATAAAGTGCGTTTTCGCCCTCAATGCTGCGCGAGCTCATATCATTACCAACTGTATAACCTTGAATTTTGCCATTAGAATTTACAAAAAGTGTCAGTTCAGGTTCAGGCACGTTCCACAACGAATCTTTACGGATACTTACATCCTGTAAATGGCCAACTACTCTTTGCGGTGTTGATTTAAAAAAGATCTCAGGTCTTTCGGCATCATAAACACGCTTGTAAAGATCAGAGCCGCCTGAACTTTGCGACTCCTCTACCCTTGCATCCCGGCTTTGCAAATAGGTTACGCCTGCCGCCCATATTTCCTGGTTTGCTATCGGAGGTAATAATCCGTTTTGCCAGTCGTCACTGGTAACTTTTGCCGCAGTAGTAATGATCTCTGATAGATAATCATAAAGATCATCGCGGTTCACTATCTCGTCCCACTGCTGCTCTAATTTATAAACCGATGTATTGTTCTGTAAATAAACGCCTTTTACTGTTTTAAATAATTTCATGTATATATTCTATTTTAAAGGGAAATACCTCTTTTCCAGGGAATAAAATCGTCATGGCCTGACGCCACGGCTTTGGCTTTTTCTTCACCACTCGCAATGCGAATGATTTGTTCCAATATCCGTTCGCCGGCCTGGTTAATAGTTTCTTCGCCACTGATAACGGTGCCTGCGTCGATATCAATAATATCCGTCATTTTTTGATACAGGCGGGTATTGGTTGATACCTTAACAACCGGGGCAATTGGATTGCCGGTAGGTGTACCCAAGCCGGTAGTAAAAACTACAATGGTTGCGCCCGCGCCGACTTCGGCTGTGGTAGACTCAACATCGCTTCCCGGTGTGCATAAAAGTGTCAGACCGGGCTTTCTAACTTTTTCAGGATAATCCAGCACATCGGCCACGGGTGAAGTACCGCCTTTTTTTGCAGCCCCGGCTGACTTAATGGCGTCCGTGATCAATCCGTCACGTACATTGCCGGCAGAGGGGTTAGAATCAAATCCTGAACCTAATGCCTTTGCCTTATCATGATAAGAACGCATCAGGTGGATAAATCTTCCCGCGGTTTCTTCGTCTATACAACGGTCACTTAACTCCTGTTCAACACCACATAATTCCGGAAATTCGGCAAGTATAACAGAGCCGCCCAGTTCAACTATAATATCTGATGCGTGGCCTAACGAAGGATTTGCAGAGATCCCTGAAAATCCATCAGAGCCACCGCATTCTAAACCCACACATAATTTACTTAGTGGTGCAGGTTCTCGTTTAAGCTCATTTGCTTGTATCAAGCCTGCGAACGTCTTTTTAACTGCCTGGCTTAGCAGTTCAGATTCGCTGCCGATCTGTTGCTGTTCGAGTGTATATAATGGCTTTGAAAAATTAGGGTCACGTTTAAAGACTTCTTCTTTCAACATGTCTATTTGCGCATTTTGACAGCCCAGGCTTAGCACGGTAGCACCGGCTATATTAGCATGAGTAATATATCCCGCAAGCAAACCGCAAAGATCGCGGGTATCTTCTTTTATACCCGCGCATCCTAATGAATGGTTTAAAAACTTGATGCCATCTACATTAGGGAAGATTCTTTCATCTTCAATTATGACATCAGTTTCTGCCTGGAAATCAGCTTCTAAAATCTCACTGGGGGTTTTTCCGGAGCGATATAGTTTTATCAGTTGTTTAACGTGATCGCGTTCCGGCGAAATATCGTTCTGATAGCCCAATTCTTTGGCAAAGGCATCCTGTATCACTTGTACATTCCTATTTTCGCAAAAAACCAGTGGAATAACCAGCCAGTAATTTGCTACGCCAACAGAACCATCAGCACGATGGTAGCCCATAAAAGTGCGGTTCTTCCAGGCAGATGTATCCGGTATCAGCCAATTGGTTTTTCGGCTGCCTAACTCATAATCGCCGGAAGCATGTTTTATGTTTTTTGTGGTTACAACTTCGCCGGTTTTTATAGGTAATACTGCTTTACCTACCAGTACGCCATACATAATTACTTCTTCGCCGATATTGAAATCTTTCAGCGCGAATTTATGTTTAGCTGCAACATCGGTTAATAATGCAATCTGGTTATCACTATATGCTATGTCTTCTCCGGATTTCAAGTCGACTAACGCGACCTCAATATTATCCTTGGGGTGTATTTTTAATGTTTTGGCTGGCATAATTTATAATTAAGCAACTGCGTCTTTTGTGATCTCTCCATCAACCTTACGCCATATATTAAGCGGGTTACGGTTTTGCAACTCCGGAGGTAATAGTTCTTGCGGGAAGTTTTGGTAGCAAACCGGTCGTACAAAACGATAGATGGCTTGCGAACCAACCGAAGTACTTCGGCTATCCGTTGTTGCCGGATATGGGCCGCCATGCTGCATGGCATGTGTAACTTCAACCCCTGTTGGTACGTTATTTATCATTAATCGTCCAGCTTTTTCCTCGAGGATATTGAACAACTCTTTGAATTCGACTACATCGTTTTGATTTGCCCAGATACCGGTAGTGAGTTGCCCCGGGATTGTTTCAGCGATCTCCAGTAATTGAGCTATATCATCAGCAATTACGTGCAAGGCTACCGGGCCAAAATGCTCTTCAAATAGCGATCTGTCTTTTAGAAAATCCGCACCCGATACTTTGAAAGCGTACGGAGTGGCTGTATTAGAATTCCCTGCAATACCGCTACCCATCGACTCTAAAGACTGTGATGATTCTAATTCAGATATGCCTTTAGCGTATGCATTAAAAATAGATTCCGTCAGCATTGAACCACCTGCTGTTGCTGTAAGCGACGAGACGTATTGTGTTAAAAATTGTTCTGACTCCGCACCTTTTACCATCAATATAACACCTGGGTTTGTGCAAAACTGGCCAACTCCTAAAGTATTTGACGCAACGAGCGATTTGGCTATTCCAACCGCATCATCTTTTAACATGCCGGGCAGCAAAAACACAGGGTTAACGCTGCCCATTTCGGCATAAACCGGGATCGGTTCATCACGTTTAACCGCCAGATCAAATAAAGCTCTGCCACCGGTTAATGATCCCGTAAACCCTACAGCTTTGATGAGCGGGTGACTTACCAACGCCTTACCTGATTCTGTCGATTTCCCTTGGATCAACGAAAAAACACCATCGGGCATTCCTGTTTTTTTGGCAGCTTCTATAATGCAGTTCCCCACCAGTTCAGAAGTTACCGGATGGCCAAAATGGGCTTTGTAAACAACTGGGCAACCCGCTGCTAAAGCGGATATGGTATCACCACCGGCAACAGAGAAAGCGAAAGGAAAATTGCTTGCGCCAAATACAGCAACTGGCCCTAAGGGGCGTAACATTTGGCTAATTGCCGGCTTAGGCAGCGGTTGTCTGTCCGGCTTTGCCGTGTCAATAATGGCGTTTACCCATGAGCCCTCTTTTAGCAGGCTGACAAATGAATTAATCTGGTTAATGGTTCTGTCTACCTCGCCGTTTAACCGTGGTTGTGGTAAGTAGGTTTCCTGCATCCCCGTTGATACTAAAGTATCACGAATGCTGTTTATTTCGGAAGTTATTGCTTCTAAAAACTTCACCCTATCTGCCACCGGTAGCAGCTTGTAGATTTTAAATGCTTTATTTGCTTTTTTTGCAGCCTGGTCTACATTCTCTGCCGACCCTTCCTCAAAAATATACGGCCCTGATTTTTCATCCACCGCTATCGCGCTTTTGAAAGAATCCGGTCCACCATTAACTTTTGTATATCCAATAATTTGTTTTCCTGTAATTTTCATAAGTAGTTTTTGTAGCGATTATGCCAGTTTTTTCACTATACCCGAAACCATAACCTTGTTAACCGGGATATTTCCATAGGCTACATTGAGCGATGGCACCCCACTTTTTAACGTTACTGTTCCAAATCCGCTTGCGGTTGATAGAAAACTGGTAAAATCACCTATTTTAGAATCAATATGTAAATCTTTATTTACAGCGTCATAACCTACGCCGGTCAATCCCTCTAACATCCCATAGCTTGACATGGCCCGGGCATACCAATGGCCACATTCATACTCGTTAAATGGGTTACGAACTTCTCCATCATAACGATCTCGACAGGCACGTACAATATCCAATCCTTTTTGCACTTCGCCCATTAGCATCAGGTGCGATGCTACCTGGTATTCAATCCCTGTCCAAACCTCGTTGCTATAAACAAATGGTAACGACAACATCCCTCCTTTTGGCCATGAGCAAAGCAGTAAACCGCCCTCGTTACCAATGGCATAAGTAGGCCGTTGCGGATTGGAATGCTCGTGCAGGTTAGTTTTAAAATTGTACTGATGTACAGACGATAGATGGCTCTTTGTTTTAGCAGCATCCAACGGGTCGCCTAAGCCGCACATACGCGATAGCCAGGCACCCATTACGCCATCTGATAAACAACCTGTACCATATTGGTATTTGGGGCCCTCTTTTTCTAACAAAGCTGCCGCTTCTGGTGTATATTGGGTGTTAAATGATTGTACTTTGGTCGGATCAGCAGCTTGTAGTTCCTTCCATTCTATTTTTTGAGCGAAGTATTCGCCGTTGTATAGCTCACCCTCCATGTATTTCTTGCCTTTGGCATATAAGATCTCGTACTTCTGCACATCTTTTTTCAAAAATTTACCCATGGTAATGATCGAGTTCAACGCGCCTAAATAAAAACTGGTAGCAAAACCTGTCGGCCCCCAAAATTCTATATCGTAAGTATTATGATGTGGTTCCTGTATAACGCCGTTGCCTTTCGGATCCCAGGTTTTAATACAATAATCTAAACTGGCCTGTACTTTGGGATAGATATTTTTAAGCCATTCGCTATCGCCGCTGATCCGCCATTCGCGGTGTACTTTCATAATGCCGCCCATTTGCCCGTCGGATGCCGCATGGAAATTGTGGAGTACCGGGGTAATAGGCAAATTCGACCGGAACATCTGGTGTCCTTCTGCATTCTGACTTTCGTTAAACTCTGTATCTCTCAAGCTACGCTCAAGCGACGGGAATAAGTGAGAAACGGCTTGGGCATAGTTCCATACGTGGGTACATGATCCGTGACAACTTCCCCAATTATCCCCGCTCCCTTCCCAACACCAAAACCGGCCGTCATACTGCCTTAATACTGTTGGCGATTTTAATATGGTCAGGTTTGCAGCTACCGCTTCTATTACTTCGGCGGGCAACGTGCTTTTATAGAATGTATCTGTAAATAATTTAGTTTTCTTTCGGAGATCAGCATAATTAGCATCCCAATACGCGGCTACCTCATATACATTTTTAAACTTGCTGCTATACCAGGGCTTATGGAACTGTAATAAAGGATCTTTATCTACCCTTTCTTTGTCTGAGGGATTAACCTCGCCCATCCGCAGTTTTGTATTCGGGACATACCAGGCCATCATCAACCGGATTGTTTTTTTCTCGCCGGGTCTTAAAGTAAAAGGAACGAACAGTGAAGCACCCGGTGCATCCCGCTCCACCGGTGGGTTGCTTTTTGTTCCGGCATTGGCAATGGTTTTCCAGGCCATAGTAAGCCCGTCGAACCATCCACCTCTGAACCAGCAATGATCAACTACTGTTGCCGCTTCATCGGTATAAATTGCAAAATCACCTTGTTTTTGTGGGTCTTCCTTAGTGCCCTCGGCAGACAGGACGAACCCGTTCTTTATTGATTTTATGGAATTTTTTGTACCCGGCTGCTCCATAAAGTTTCGGCTGCTGTACGAGAAAACACACTCCTCTGTTTTGGCACCTGTATTTTTAAAATGATATTCTAAACCGCCGACAGGCAAACTTGCATTGTCCGCATCGGTAGGAACAAAAGGATTCCAGCCGGTAATTCCTATTTGCAAAGGGATATCTTTATCCTGTAGCGCTACATCCCCAAAGGGAAAACGCGCGGAAAATTCGGCATTTTCAAAACGGGGCAACCCCCATGTCGCTCCACCGGTGCCACCAAGACCCGAGTCGTGATTACCAAATTTCTTCCAGGCAGGTACCTTACCTTCTAAAACCTTAGCATTATTTTTTTCTCTCTTGATGCTAATTGCGGCAAACATAGCAGGTTCATTAAACACTTCAGGGTTATTGCGTATTGAAAGATGCGAAATAGCACCTGTGCCTTCCAAACAAAACATCCCTGCACCAATACCACCGATCGGGAAAGCGACCCGGTTTAAATATGTGCCGGCATAAGGTGCGTTATATTTACGTTTAGCTGCATCTATTACCCGCGCCTCAGTGTCAACCTGTTTACTGTCGGATGCTTTTAAACTCCCGATAGGTAAAAATGCAGCCATCCCTCCAACACCTAAATTCCTGAGGAAGATGCGCCGGTCTGTTCCGTTTTTCATAAGATGATATCAGTTTAATAAATGATAAAACTCAGTATTTTTTAATATTAGTTGATCTCCAGTTCGTCTTTTGATGGTAATTTAGGATACTCGCCGTGTGCGCCGGCCTGGTACCAAAATGCAACTGATATAATATCAGAATGCTGCGCCAGGTATCTTCCGCCTGATTTCCAACCTAAATCCTGTATAGTTACTTTTAGATCTTTTTCGAACCTGATCGGATCCTGGATATGCCATCTGTACAAGCCAAAACGCTGCCTGATCTGATAATGCCCATCGCCCCTTATCACTTGTGGTAAGCCGGTATAAGCGGTTGAAAATTCAGTATAATTGACGTCCTCGTTACTTGCCCCGACTTTATGACGCGTATCAAAATCATATGATCCGCAGAAGTAATCTTCTGTACCGGTACCTACTATCGTCGCGAACTTCGAGTCGCCATCCAAATAGAATTTGATCTCACCTTCGCCCCACCAGCCATTATTGTTAATATCTAAGCCCATGTAAACACCAACATACTGGCCTTTACCTTTAACACCGTCAAGAATGGTGTAAACAGGATTATCTTTAGGTGTAGATTTTCTGAACTGTGCATGAAAATAACCCTCGTTATCCGGAACTTTAGTCAATGTGTAATCAACCTGGTAATACAGGCTCATTGCCCTGTCGTCCATATTTTCCATGGTGATACGGCATTTTTTACGGAAAGGCATTTTCCAGTAACAGTTAAATGCGCTGCCCGGATTTACTGTAACAGGTAGAGAGTTTAATGGCGCATAAGCATTCCACCCCATTCCAAAGAAAGCACCAACGGGCGCCTCTACAGATGGCGTAGTCTCATCATCCCAATAGATACGAAGTATAGATAAACGCCAGTTACCGGTAGGCGTCATCCAGATATGTTGTACGGCACCAGGGCCTTCCATTTCGGCAATGGTTATAGTTTCGCCGGGGTTTATAATAATATAAGGGTTAACTTTCCATCCCTGCCCCAGCTCACGGGCCGCGCCTGATGCATTGGCAACATTTCGCTTGCCTTTATCTTTCTCCGGGTCAGCCATTCCGCCCTTACCTTTTTCGCCGGTAAAGTTCTCGGGGCTTATAGAGCGCGACTGAGCATCGGATAGTTTTGATAAATTGCCCAGGTTCATATCAAGGCCATTAAATTTTTCGTTTTGTTGTGCGTAGCAATTAAAAACAAACAAAACACCACTTAGGATAAAAAGTAACTTTTTCATCGTTTTATTAAGGTTTACAATATTGGTTTATAATATTACTACAAAGAAAGAACAATGAGTAATTAAAAACTTTCAATAAATAGCCAATTTTGATACAATATTGGCTTCATAACTAAATCCATCACAAAAAGTACTATAAATTGTATTATTAAAGATAGCTCGAAAAGACAACATAGTACTGTTTAATTTTAGGTAGCGATGTTTAAATTGCAGCCTGATATTGGCTTATATAATTTGTATGATCTACCGATTATAAAAACATATATCTTTAAAGTTGTATATACAAGATATATTTTTTTAATCTATATTTATCGCAGATTGTTCGATTTAACCTATCGCGCACAACCAATTAATTCTGATAAAACGATTACTAAATGAAAAACTTTATCACAGTTTTTATCTGTTTGCTGGCATTTGGCTTTAGTGCATTTGCACAGCAAAAAAAATCTAATTTAAGTTATGTTGATCCATCCATCGGTGGTGTAGGTCTTATTTTAGAACCTACCCGTCCTACTGTACAATTGCCAAATCAATTGATCAGGGTTTTCCCGGTAAGGAAAGATCAGCTGGACGACCAGGTTTCTTATTTCCCGCTAACCGTAGCATCGCACCGGGTGGTGTCCTTATTCAGTTTTATGCCTGTTAACGGGCCGGATAAAGCCACGCTTTGGAATAAAAAAGAAGTTTATAACTATGAAGTGCTTACACCTTATTATTATAAATCTGAATTGGGCGATGCAGGTAACCTGATAGAGTTTTCGCCATCAGAAAAAAGCGGTTTTTTTAAGATCGCTTTTAAAGAAAGCACCAATAACTACCTGCGGTTAGGTATACTTAACGAAGACGGTCAGATCACCGTAGCTGATAAACGCACACTTACAGGCACCGAAGTTTTCAGAGGTATGAAATCCTATTTTTATGCCGAAACAGACGGCGATATCGCTGAAGCAGCCAGTAAAACATCTGCCAATAAAAAAGACTTGTTGATTAAAGCGCCTAAGAACGTAAGTTTTAAATACGCTATATCTTACATCAGCATTGAGCAGGCCAGGCAAAACCTGCAAAAGGAAATTCCGGATTGGAATTTTGCCAAAGTTAAAAACATCGCTTACCGTGAGTGGGATAAAGTAATGTCGCAAATAAACGTTGAGGGTGGCACGCTTGCACAGAAACGGGTGTTTTATACATCGCTTTACCGCTGTTATGAGCGGATGGTGGATATTAATGAGCATGGCGAATATTACAGTGCCTACGATCACCAGGTACATAAAAACACTCAACCATTTTTTGTGGATAACTGGATCTGGGATACTTATATAGCTTTAGGCCCGCTGCAAATGATACTTAATCCTACAAAGGAAGCAGAGAAGATCAATTCATATATTACCATGTACCAGCAAGGCGGGTGGATGCCGTCATTTGCGCTGGTTTTTGGTGATTGGCCGGCGATGACAGGTAACCACGCAGCCTCATGGATGGCTGATGCCTGGTTTAAAGGCATCCGTAACTTTGATCTGAAAACAGCTTATGAGGGAGTGAGAAAGAACTCATTGGATGCGACTTTATTACCCTGGAACAACGGGCCCGCAACGGTTTTGGATTCTTTTTATAACAAGCATGGTTATATGCCGGGCTTACATTATGGCGAAGCTGAAACTGTGCCGCAGGTAGAAAACGTTTGGGAAAAACGACAGGCTGTATCGGTCACTTTAGAAAACAGCTTTAGCGATTGGAACATAGGCCGCTTAGCTGCCGAATTAAATCTGCCTAAAGATGAAGACCTTTTTATGGGCCGTTCTAAAAATTATCAGAATGTGTTTAGAAAAGATAAAGGCTTTATGTGGGCAAAAGATAAAGATGGTAACTGGATAGATAACATGGACCCGAAAAGTGTAGGCAGGGAGTTCTTTACCGAGAATAACGCTTATACCTATAACTGGGTGGTAAAACACGATCTGAAGGGTTTATTTAACCTGATGGGCGGAACAAAACAAGCCGAAAATAAATTAGATAACCTGTTTAGAGAAGATCTGGGTACCGCAAAATTCATCTTTTGGAAAACACAACCCGACGCTTCGGGCCTTGTCGGGCAGTTTGTAATGGGTAACGAACCCAGCTTTCATATCCCCTATCTTTATAATTATATGGGCGCGCCATGGAAAACGCAAAAACGCATCCGTATGCTGCTTAATACCTGGTATACCGACAACTTGTTTGGTATCCCCGGTGATGAAGACGGTGGTGGTATGACCTCGTTTGTAGTATTCTCCATGATGGGATTTTTCCCGGTTACCCCGGGTATCCCGGTTTATAATATCGGCAGCCCTGTATTTACAAAGGTCTCTATCAACCTGCCAAATGGTAAAATATTTACGATTAACGCGCCTAACAGTTCGGTCGATAGTAAATATATCCAAAGCGCCACTTTAAACGGTGCCGAATTAAACAGACCATGGTTTACACATACAGACCTGGTTAATGGCGCTACAATCAATTTTAAAATGGGCAGCAAACCTAACCGTAACTGGGGCAGCGCAGCTAAAGACACTCCTCCATCAGACGGTAACTCGCTTTACTTAAATAATAAATGGTAGGATGATGAGAAATTATATAAGCCTAACTGCAACTGCCATTTTAGTATTATGCCTTTCTGCAAACATTAATGCGCAGCAAAAAATTAGCGTTAAAGAAGTTTCTCCACTTGATTACGTCGATCCAAACATTGGCGGATCAGGTATAGTTTTACAACCTACCCGTCCACTTGTGCATCTGCCAAATTCGATGTTAAGGGTATTCCCGATGAAGCAGGATCAGTTGGATGACCAGATAAGTTTTTTTCCGTTAACGGTAGTTTCTCACCGTACCGAATACGCGTTTTCTTTTTTGCCATTAAAAGGCAAACAGGATGATAGTTTTTGGGCTAAAAAATTTACGGTGGCTTCCGAAAAAACCACACCCTATTATTACCAGGCCGAAGATGAGGATAGCGGTATGATCATAGAGTTTACCGCAAGCGCTAAAAGCGGTTTTTTTAATATCGATTTTAAAGATAAAAGTAATAATTATCTGCGGATCGGCTTAAACGGCAATGCCGGGAACGTGCAACAACAAAGCAAACGGGTAATAACCGGAACTGAAGAAATATCAGGCCTTAAAGCATACTTCTACGCAGAAACAGACCAGGATATATCCGACCTAAAATATCAGAATGAAGCCGATAAAAAACACATGATGGCAGACTTTAACAGTCAACAGGTGAAATTTAAATACGGGATATCTTACATCAGTATTGAACAGGCAAAAATCAACTTAAATATTGAAATACCCGCATGGGATTTTAACGCTGTAAAAGAGAAAGCAAAAAGCATCTGGAATAAAAAATTAAGCCAAATTATAGTAACAGGTGGTACAACCGCACAAAAGCGCACTTTTTATACCTCGCTTTATCGCACCTATGAGCGTATGGTCGACATTAACGAATACGGTCAATATTACAGCGCTTACGATCACCATGTACATAAAAGCAATCAACCATTTTTTGTAGATAACTGGATCTGGGATATGTACATTGCCGACGAACCTTTACACACCATTTTAGACCCGAACCAAGAGGTACAAAAAATAAATTCGTACATCACCATGTACAAACAAAGCGGCTGGATGCCGGCATTTGCATTGGCAACAGGCGATTGGCCGGCAATGACGGGCAATCATGCCGCATCATGGATGGCCGACGCCTGGGCAAAAGGCTTGCGGTTTGATGTAAAAACCGCTTATGAAGGCTTAAAGAAAAATTCGCTGGAAGGGACTTTGTTACCATGGAGAAACGGACCCGCAACGGCTATAGATTCTTTTTATAATACGCATGGTTATCTCTACTCTACCCACCCCGAAGAACGTGGCAGCAAAGATGGCGTGGATATGAATAAATGGTGGGAAGGCCGGGGTAATGAAGGCGTTTCTATCACGTTAGAGTGGAGTATTTGCGATTGGGCCATAGCACAATTGGCGACACCTGCCGGTTATGCAAAAGACAAGCCATTATTTCTGAAAAGGGCCGGGTGGTATGCCAATGTTTATAATCAAAAAGAAGGCTTTGTTTGGCCGAAGGATAAAGAAGGCAACTGGATCTACCCTTATAACACAAAATTACTGGGGCGCGAATATGTAACTGAAAACAATTCGTACACCTATAACTGGACGCCTAAACATGATCTGACAGGGTTATTTAAAAAAATGGGCGGCCACGAAAAAGCCGAAGCCAAGCTTGACCAATTGTTCAGGGAGGATTTGGGTTTGCCAAAATTTTTGTTTTGGTTAAACCAGCCGGATGCTTCCGGGTTGGTGGGCCAATTTGTAATGGGTAATGAACCCAGTTATCATATCCCCTATTTATATAACTATATGGGCGCGCCGTGGAAAACTCAAAAACGCATCCGTATGCTGATAGATACCTGGTACCCGGATAATGTATTTGGCATCCCGGGCGATGAGGATGGCGGCGGCACTACCGCTTTTGTGGTATTGTCAATGATGGGCTTCTTCCCTGTTACGCCGGGTGTACCGGTTTATAATATCGGCAGCCCGTCATTTAATGAAACGATTATAAAACTACCTTCAGGTAAATCATTTACCATTAACGCGGTAAATAACTCAAAAACAAACGTGTACATTCAAAAAGCTATGTTAAACGGTAAATCTTTGGATAAGCCTTGGTTCACACATGCCGAGTTACTTAAGGGTGGGGTTTTAACCCTGCAAATGGGTCCAAGGCCAAATAAAATATGGGGCAGCAAAATCGGCAATGCACCGCCATCAGCAATTAATGTAAATCCTGAAAAATATGAGTAGTTATCTTTAAGACTTTTGATCGGCGGTAACTCTTGTGGCGTCTCGGGGATTTCTTTTTCGGGTAGTTCCGGTATTTCTTTTTGAGGTATTTCAGGCTCCTTTGGGTCGGCAGGTTGTTTTATTTCCGGATGCTCGGGTTCAATCGGTATTTCCTCCGGTTCATTTGGGACTGTGTGTTTTTTCATGCCAATAACTAAACTGATTTCCAGATCTTAAACACGTTTTCATAGCGCGCATCGGTGTCCCGGATGATGATAGACAAATGTTCATTCCGGTTTGGGAAATGCTGATCGATCACCCTGTAGATCTGCTGTAACAGATTGCCCAGGCGAAGCTCAAAATCGGTTTGACTGATCTTGATCAATACCTGGTTACCCAGGCTGGCAACCGTTCCCTGGTCGCCGATCTCATTTTTTAATATGTGTATAACGTCAGTAGTTAATGCCTTGGCTGCAATTTCTGCTAATGATATAATTTCGTTCATTGTCTGATAAATTCTTAAATCGTATATCCTTCTCTTATGTAGATTAAAAATTATCGGGTCGGTTTTTCGTTACCGTGTTCACGGTTTTTTAGTTCTGCCGCCACGCTGCTCTCATTGGTTAGTACTGATACAGACTTTTTACGGATACGAGCAACTTTATTATCTCCTGTTTTATCCGACCTCTTTTTCTGTTGATTTATTGTTTCCATAGATTAATGGTTTATTAACTATAATAACAAACGGATTTCAGGAAAGTTTAAAACAAATAAAAAAAACCTGTAAATAGAAATATTTACAGGTTTTTGGGGTAATATCTTATTGATTAAAGTGTCTGCAATATTCTTATCTGCCTTTTTATCAAAATGTTACGTAATACTTTCTAAATATTATTAAAATCCGCTATCGTCAAGCGCAAATGTATTCTTCTTATTTTTCCATTTGCCTTGGGTAAAGTCAGGGAATTCCTGCGGCGCATTTCCTTCTTTTAATGATTTTGTTGATAACGGTGTAATAACACTCATGGTAACAGAATCATAAACATCAATTGGAGTTTGTTTTTTTTGTTTAACGGCTTCAACAAAAGCATTAAATACGAACCAGTCCATGCCGCCGTGACCGGCACCTTCGGCAAATTTTTCATATTTTTTCCAAAGCGGATGATCGTACTTGTCAAACCAGGTTTGCGCCGGATCCCACGAATCATCCTCTTTTGATTTATGGTCGATATAAACGCTGTTGGCAACATCCATCCAAAGGCCTTTGGTACCCTGTACCCTAAAACCTAACGAGTACGGCCGTGGCAAGTGGGTATCATGGCTCAGTAAAACGGTTTCACCGTTGGCACAGTTGATCATGGTGGTAGTTACATCGCCATTTTTGTAATTGATCTTAGCGTTTTTATTACCCGGTGACTGCTCTTCAACATAAGCCGCCAAGCCTCTCGCTTTTGAACTAACTGACACCAGGTTTGTAAAGCGGTTTCCGGCATTTATGTTGGCATAATGCATACATGGGCCTGCGCCGTGGGTTGGGTATATATCGCCGTCAACATCTATATTAAACTGGGTGCGCCATTGGGCCTCACTTAAAGCATTCGGGCCAAATTCAACACCGCCGCCGCTGTACTGCTTACCATTGTTAAATAACACGCCTCGCAGATTATGCTGATAGCCGCCTTCCAAATGCACAATTTCACCAAAGAGGTCCTGGCGCGCCATATTCAGGGCAGCCATCACATCACGGCGATAACACACGTTTTCAAGCGTCATATAAGGCATGCCGGTTTTTTCGGAAGTGTGTACTATATCCCAATGATCTTCGACTGTAAGGCCTGCAATCACCTCGCAGCCTACGTATTTGCCGGCCTTCATGGCATCAATTGCCTGTGGATGGTGAAATTGCCATGGTGTAGCTATGATCACCGCGTCTATGTCTTTACGGTCAAGCAATTGTTTATAAGCGTCCAGTCCGCCTGTATATTCTTTTATAGGTGTGTGACCCTTTTTGGCTACAAACTCCCTGAAGATCTTTAATGAGCTTTCCTGGATATCGCATACCGCCACAATTTCAACATCATCACGCAATAAACCTTCGGTTACGTGGCTCATACCACGTGCACCGACGCCTATATAGCCTAATTTTACTTTGTTGGTTGCAGATGCAAAAAGGCTACCTGCCGGGAGTATGGTAAAACCCGCGGCAGCTATTGCGCTGTGTCTTAAAAATGTTCTTCGTTCCATATTTATTGTATAGTTGTTATACCATCCGTTTGGGTGGATGGGAAGTGTTTGGTTTTTGTTTAAAGCTTACCTGGCAGCGTTTTATGACCCGATACAGCATAATAACATATATAAATATAACAAGGCAGCATACAGCTTAAAAAGGCCAATTGCGTTGGTATTGATTTAGCTAAAGCGGCGTAAATCTGCGGTAATACCGCGCCGCCGGCTATCCCCATGATCAGCAGGGCTGAACCCAGCTTAGTATATTTACCCAAGCCTTTAATGGCAAGCGGGAAAATAGCTGGCCACATTAACGAATTAGCAAAACCCAGCAAGGCAATAAACATAATACTAATATAACCATGGGTAAGATATGCCGCAATGCTAAACAGTATACCAACAATGGCCGAAATCATTAGTGCTTTTTCCTGGCTGATATATTTGGGAATGGTTATAATACCGATGATGTAACCGATCACCATCGATGCAAGTGTGTACGAGGTAAAGATCTTGGTTTGGTCGAGCCCCATGCCCAAAGATTTGCCATAGGTGCCAATCACATCGCCTGCCATAACTTCAACCCCTACATACAAGAATATACACAGTACACCCAAGTTAAGATTGCGATACTTAAATATACTGCTTTTTGAAGCGACAATCGCTCCATCTTCGTTTACATGGTCTTTTTCGGTATTGATCTCGGGCAGTGACGAATATTTGATCAATAATGCCAGTATAATCAGCACAACGGCTATTATTATGTAAGGCAACACAACGCGCATGGCCAACTGGCTCAATAAAGCTTCTTTTTGCGTTGCATCTGTAATTGTTTTTAACTGGTTTTCAATTCCTTGTGCACCTTTTAGCACCAGTGCGCTTAATATCAGCGGGCTAAGTGCCCCGGCCGCCTTATTGCAGATGCCCATTATACTTATGCGTTGTGCAGCGCTTTCAATCGGGCCTACAATAGCTATGTATGGGTTAGATGCTGTTTGCAATAATGACAAACCCATGCCTTGTACAAATAGCCCAATAAGAAACAACGGAAACGTACGGGTATTAGCGGCAGGTATGAATATTAATGCGCCTATAGCCATAACAAACAAACCCAGCGACATTCCATTTTTAAAGCCTGTTCTTTTAAGTATATGCGATGAAGGTATCGATAAAAAGAAATAAGCCATATAAAAAGCCGAAGTTACCAATAAGGCCTGCGAAGTATTAAGCTGGCAGGCTAACTGCAGAAACGGAATGAGTGTACCGTTTAACCAGGTTACAAAACCAAAAACGAAGAA
>JAQBOP010000422.1 GCA_028287975.1 Mucilaginibacter sp.
TATGAGGTCTCCTCGTCCTCGCCCGGCCGCGGTCGTGCCGGTTGAGGTCGGTCTCCCACCGCTCGATGCGCGCGGCAGCGCTCCGGCCCGGGTAGGGGACATCCGGTCCTTCGCGAGGCAGTCGAGGCCCTCCTCCACCACGCCGTACCGCATGCAGGTGAACCACTCGCCGGGCTCGCCGGTCCCCCGTCTTCGTCTCATCAGCGCCACTGTCTCCTCCCGGCCGTCTCGACCGTCGTGCCCCATCACTCGCCTCTCCGCCCGCTCACGCGCCGCGGCGGGCGTGGCCCGTCTCCTCCCTCGGCCGTCCGCTCCGCTTGGTGACGGTGGGATAAGGCGGTGTGGCGATCATGTCGTCCCCTCGGACCGCGGGCCTGCCAAAACCGGCAAGGTGGCATATCCAATTTCATCCCCGGTTGGGTCGCCTGTCAAGACCGAGTCCAGGCTCATTGCTGGTCTGGAGTCTGCAGCCGAAATACCGGCTAAGCCACTTGGCCAATCGCTGACGTGGGCCTGCCGCCGGGGTGGCTCAACGTGGAGGAGATGGCCGAGCTGTACCTGGGCACCCTCCAGTAGCTCAGCGAAGAGGGGGCCGCCGTATCCGCGTCGCGGATACGGCCCCTCTTCGTCTCAGCAGCCCTTCTCCACGAGGTATGCGAGGGGTTCGAGGTCGTCCTCCTCGGCCGAAGTGGGCAGCAGGACCAGCTCGTCGAACCCGGCCGCGGACAGCTCTTCCGCCGCCCCCGACAGCCGCTCGGTGCTGGTCAGGACATGGCTCGCCAGCTCGTCCGCCAGCTCGGCGCCCAGGAACCCGAAGTAGCGCCGCATATAGGCGGTGGCGCGCTCGCGCGGGCGCGGTCCGCCTGCGGCAAAGACCGTCGCGACCAGCCGCGGACGCCCCGGCCGTCCCGCCCGCGTCCACGCCTCGCGGACACGTTCGGCGAAATGGAGCGCACCGGCCCACCCGCCCAGCCCGGCGGCCGCGATCCAGCCCTCGCCGTGGCTCACCAATCTGCGCAGGGTGGCATCGGACTGGCCGCCGATCAGGAGACGGGCGGCCGGACGTCCGCCATGCAGCGAGGGCCCGACCGCGTCCGCCGCCCCGGCGCTCGCTTTCGCCCACACCGCCGCCAGTGCGTCGAGCTGGGCGTCGAGGATCGCGCCGCGCCGGGTGAAGTCGACTCCGGAGTGCTCGTAGTCGTCCAGCCGGCGCCCTACGCCTACCGCGAGCACCAGCCGGCCCTCGCTGAGGACGTCCACGGTTGCCACCTGCTTGGCCAGCAGAGCCGTGTTCGTGCGCAAGGGCGAGACCAGGACGTTGGCGAGCAGCTTGACGCGTTCGGTCACGGCCGCCGCGGCCGTGAGGGCGGTAAGCGTCTCCCAGCTGGGGTAGACCAGACGGTCCGTGCACGCCACGCTGCTCGCACCCAGTGCTTCCGCGCCCACCGCCCAGTCCAGCAGCCGCCGCCGTGTGACCCCTTCGACCGTGTTGGGCAACCCCACACCAATGTCCATCCGACATCCACCTCTTCCTAAATTGGCCAAGCCACCTGACCACTTCAGTGTATGCGGGGCAGGGCGGCATTGACCAGTGGGCGGTCCGGCCGGATCGCGTGCTCACGCGGGCCATCCCAGGCTGCGCCGGAGCCTGACGCGGTGCTCGCCTTGATTGACCACGCACTCACCGCCGCCATACGATCTTCGGTAAAGCCACCAGACCAGTTGGGCGTGAGCAAATGATGATTCCCATGCTGACCACCGCACCTGTGCGCCGGACCCACCCGTGGTAGACGACGCGGCGAAGAGCACTGGCCCCAGGGTGGCGAAGCGCTCGGCTGACGACGGCGAGTTCGTTCGGGCCTTCCGGGCGGAGCCGGTCAGCCGGATCGCGGACCGGGTGGCCGATCAGGTCCGCAACTACATCATCGACAACGACCTGGCCGAAGGCTCGCGGCTGCCGAGCGAGCGGCGCCTGGCGGAGCTGGTCGGCAGCTCGCGTCCGACGGTGAGCCAGGCCCTGCGGCGCCTGGCCGTCATGGGTCTGATCGAGATCAAACCGGGCTCGGGCACGTTCGTCCTGCGCAGGCCGGGCGTCGCGGTCGATGAGAGCTTTCAGATGATGATCAGACTCGCGCCGGAGTCGCTCGATGAGATGGCCAAGCTCCGCTATCTGCTCGAACAGGGAGCGGGCAGCGAGATCATGTACGCGACGCAGTTCTCCCGGCCCGCCCGCGACATCTCGGCACTCGAGGACGCCCTCGCCAGGCTCCGCCGCGCTAGGGGAAGCGCGCCGGAGTGGATCGCTGCCGACACGAACTTCCATGTCGAGTTCGTGCGCCTGGCGGGAAACCGCTATCTCACCAGCCTCTTCGACAGCGCACATGGGGCGGTCGTCGGCAAGGCGTACGCGCACTGGATCCTCGCGAACGAACCGCCCAAGTGGCTCGCGGGCCAGGAGTTCGAGCAGCAGATCGGCCTCCATGAACCCATCGTCGCCGCCGTGCGCGACCACGACCGGGACGCGCTGCTCAATGCCCTCCACGCACACCATGAAGCGCTGGTCGACCACATCCACCGTGGGGAGAACTGACCAGCTCGGCGTGGTGTGCCGCCGTTGCGGCATCGATCTGTACCCCGGCCCCGCCGGGCTTCGGAGCCCTCGTCCGGCCGTCACGCATCGAGCCCGCCGCGCTTGACGAGCTGGCTCGCGATCACGTTGCGCTGGATCTCGTTGGTGCCCTCGCCGACGATCATCAGCGGCGCGTCGCGGAAGTACCGCTCGACGTCGAACTCGCTCGAGTACCCGTATCCGCCGTGAATCCGTACGGCGTTGAGGGCGATCTGCATGGCGGTTTCGGAGGCGAAGAGCTTGGCCATGCCCGCCTCCATGTCCACGCGCCGCCCGGCCTCGGCCTCCGAGGCCGCGTACAGGGTGAGCTGGCGCGCCGCCGTCAGTGAGGTGGCCATGTCGGCGAGGTAGTTGCCGACCGACTGGTGCTCCCAGATGGGCTTGCCGAACGCCTCACGTTCCTGGGCGTAGGCGAGGGCATCCTCCAGCGCCGCGCGCCCGACGCCGAGCGCGCGGGCGGCGACCTGGAGCCTGCCGGTCTCCAGCCCCTTCATCATCTGGCCGAACCCCTTGCCCTCGACGCCGCCCAGCAGGGCGTCGGCCGGCGCGCGGTAGTCGTCGAAGGCCAACTCGCAGCTCTCGACGCCCTTGTAACCGAGCTTGGGCAGGTCGCGGGAGACCGTCAGGCCGGGCCCGTGCTCCACCAGCAGGATCGAAATGCCCCGGTGCGCGGGGGTGGCGTCGGGGTCGGTCTTGCAGAGCAAAGCGATCAACCGGGAGCGCCGGGAGTTGGTGATCCAGGTCTTGGACCCGTTGACGAGGTAGCCGTCACCGTCCTTGCGGGCGGTGGTGCGCATGGCCTGCAGGTCGGAGCCGCCGCCGGGTTCGGTCAGCGCCATGGTGGCCCGGATCTCTCCGGTGGCCATCTTCGGCAGGTAGCGGCGCTTCTGCTCCTCAGTGCCGAAGTGCAGCAGCAGCTTGGCGACCACGGTATGGCCGCCCATGGCCCCGGCCAGGCTCATCCAACCGCGCGCGAGTTCCTCGGTGACCAGGACGTAGCAGGGCATGGAGACGGCGTTGCCGCCGTACTCTTCGGGGATGGCCAGCCCGTAGATCCCGAGCCGCTTCATCTGCTCGATGAGGGCTTCGGGGTAGGTATCGGCGTGGTCGAGTTCCCGAACGACGGGCTTCACCTCCTCGTTGACGAAGTCGCGCACGGTCTCGACGACGAACCGCTCGTCGGCCGACAGGATGTCCAGGGTGCTCACGGTGTTTCTCTCCTCGCTCGATGACGAATGCCGAAGGGGTTGTCAGATCACGCCGTCGGCCCGCATGGCCTCGATCTCGGCTGCCGTCTGTCCCAGTTCGGTCAGGATTCGCTCGGTGTGCTCACCGACCGCGGGCACGCGGTCCATCCGCGGGTCGATCCCGGCCAGGTCCACCGGAGGGCGCAGAGCCTGCACCACGGCGCCTGGGAT
>JAQBOP010000241.1 GCA_028287975.1 Mucilaginibacter sp.
TAATCGGTTTTGAGCAGGTAAGCGCCCATGAACTGCCGTGCCGGGATGGGCCATTCGGTAGGCTCGGCATAAATCATGTTATCTTCTACTTCCACTGCTTTTTTAAAGGCGGCCATACCTTCGTCAAACCTGTTCCGGCCCAATAAAATGGCGCCGTCCAATATATTTTCGGCAATGGTTGCCCCCTCCAGAGCGGTGTTAAAAGGGATGTGCCGCCGTTTTAAAGCTGGGTCGATAAGTCCGCCCCGCAGCAATGCAAGCTGGGCAACCGCCGAATCCTGCCCGCCGGTGTACAGAAATGCCAGTCCGCGGGCAAAATGGTGCAGTACCTGCGCGTAAGCCCATTGAGGGTTGGGGCCAATGCTGTCTTTAAGCAGCTCGTGCCATTTGCCAAGGCGAACCATGGTAAGCACCGGCATCATATAAAGATATTGTGAATAAGTATCGCCTGCTGAAGGTTTTACCGCGTTACGGCAACGCAGGGCAGCGTCCATGCCTCTTTCATACATGGCGCCGTTAAAAGCACAAAGCGTTTCGACTGCGTAAAAGTGCGAGTTGATTTTAGTAAGACCTAAGTTTTTTACCAGGTTAGCATAGGTAACTATACATTTAGCCGCCTTTTCATTGGCATCTACCCCCTGAAAATACAAGCCTGTGCGCTGGTAAACATGGCTTGACATATGCACCATATGCCCGATACCAGGGAACAACTTTTTTAAAGCCCCCGCATTAGCCAGCGCAGCACCGGGATTACGCGAAGCCTCGGTTAAGTGGATATAATAATGCAGCGCTGCCGGATGTTCCGGGCTCGTATTTAAAACACCTCTGCAAATTGTAACCAGTTCGGCAGTCCAGGGTTTATCGGTACCGTCGGGGGCCCAAAAATCCCAGGGGTGAATGAGCATCACGGCATCAATGTAGAGCATTTTAAGGTCGGCATCGGCCGGGTAAGCCTGCATCAGTTTCTTCATGCCCTGTGCATAGGCATCATTATCACTGGCTTTACTCCCGGCCTCCGGGTAACGCAGGTTCATCACCGCAATCAGTTCCTTTTCCTTTTCGGGGGCATTACCGGCAACGGCATTCATCTGTTTTAAAACAAGGGGCAAGCCGGCAGGTGCAACATAAGGTCCGCCGGCATTATAGTAAGGGCCAAGACTTAAAGCCTGCCCCCACCAGGCCATAGCAGCCGAAGGGTCAAAGCGCGACGCTTCTTTAAACGATGCAAATGCCTCCTTCATATGGTAGCTGTAATACATAGTTAAACCCTGGTTAAAATAAAACCGGGCGCTATCGTTACGGGCAGTTATAGTATAGCTGTAGTGCCCCCAGCCGGGTAAATGCGGTATAAATTTGCCGTTCCCCGCCGTATCCACCTCATCTGCTGTACCTGATCCGCACATTACCGGGGTTGCGGGTTTTAACTTGCCCGGCAGTGCCGCTCTTTTGGCCTGGAACGCGAATAAATATGTAGCAAACAATACCACAGGAAACATAAATAACAGCGATAGCTTTTTCATCTTCAGCTTTTTTAAATAACAAATGGGGAACCGGGTGTATAATTGACTGGTTATGAAAACTTACACTAATATAAGGTATTGTGAGTAGGATTGGATGGGGAAATTGAATTGGGGTGGAGGATGTTTAGGAATAGATCAATTGCCGGTATTAATAAAGCGTAATTGATAAAATGTTTAACATACAGCTCATAAATCAGCAAATTTGCGGTAGTAAGCGACATTTCACTTTAATAGTTTATATATCTTTGAGAAACAAATAACCTTATGACAATCAAATTAGGTGACTTCTTTCCAAAGAAGTCAGTAGATGAACCAACATTAGAACTTGATGACCCAAGGTGGGCGACATTAGAAGGTGGTTACAAAGGGACATTGTATGATGCTTCAATAGCTCTAAAAAAACTTGAACTTGCGGACAATAAGCAAGCGGTTAGCCTTATTTATCAAGAGTTATGGAACGAACTACATCATCAAGGAGATGTCGGCCTGGCATCATACTATTCTGTTCCCCATTTGGTTAGAATAGCACTTACATAAACAAATTGCAGACTCTAATATACTTGGCCTGGTTTCGGTTATTGAATTACAAAGACACAAGAATAATCCACAGATACCAAGCTTTTTAAAGCCAAACTATAACAGAGCTATTGAAGATTTAGCAGACCTTGCTAAGCTTGCCATGGGCCAATATTGGAATTTAGATTTGGCATCAACAGCATTAACAGCCATTGCATTAGCTAAAGGACAAATAAAGTTAGCTAATGCTATTCAAAACATGGATAGTGACGATGTTATAGACGAGTTTCTCGAATCTTATAGTTAATGTATGCACGCGCATCAATACTATAATACCATATAGACAGATCAGCCTCATCAGCAAAAATAACAATCAATAAGAACACGTGACACACGTGAACCAGTAAATGGAATGAAAATCAGGATAATCAACATAGTAGAGATGACTTTATTACTTTTTTTTTGTAATAGGCTACTTTGTTCAAAGTGAAAATATCGCAGACTGCAGTTGGGCTATAATGATTGTTTTTCTGTTGTTAATAGTATTATATTTTCCATTGGGGTTCTATACGCTCAAGTCCACTAAATTCAATGGTATTTACTCAATTTTATTGGGCTTATTCTTTGGTTCTTCTTTGATTTCTCTCCTGTTGAGGTCAATGAATGTAGATTTATCTATTGTACTTTTACTTATTTTGATCGTTTTATACATAATGGCGGCTTCCTTACAAGCTATTTCGTATCGCCTTTTTAGCAAGACCGAGGGGCAGATATTAATGTACAATTACGAAATAACAATTCGATACCTCGTTTTTTTTGCTTTTATGCTATATGCGTTATTGACTTACAATTTTCGCCTCTAATGATCACAACATCAGCACAACGAGAACACGCGACACGCATGCATCAGCATGGGGGAAGCCGCCTCATTAATTATAAACCGATTAAAATGGAGTTTGCGCAGCGTATTATCAATGATTTAGAACATCTATTCTATTATTACAAAATTCAACATTATCGAGAAACAAGATCACTTTTTGCGACTGGAGTCTCATTGTTTAGTGGTTAAATTAGTATATGTTCCAAGAGAACGCGCGTGTATATTTTGGCTTGGCGGGAAGGGAAAAGATGCACATCAAATGGGGATAGACAATGAGTTAGCAGCGGCATTTTTCAAATCAAATTTAAAATTCAGTGAAGTTACTGTAAATGATTTTATAAATAACTTAAGAGCTTTCTTCGAGCAGGGTGCAAGGGGCATACTCGGATGTGATCTCGAAGAATTGAAAAAGCTTGAAGAATTTACTTCTGAACGAGCCCGCGTTTACACGAAAAACTTGTTGAAAGAACAAAAGTTGCGAGATGTTAACAAAGCATGGGACGAAAAGAACTATGGCAGTTTTATCAAGCTTTTGGACGAGTTGCAAGGGGAAACTTTGCTTGGGTCTTATAAGATAAAATAGCTTGTCGCTATGTAAAAGATAAATAAAGTATTGATATCCCCCTTTCGTTGGTGCACAATTAAGAACACGCGACACGCGTGCACCAGCAGATGGGATCGAAGTTAGGCTATGGCTAATTTCTACCACTTTGAGGGTGTAAAACAGCCCCCTATTAAATATTATTTATATTAAATAATGTTAATACATTTAATGTATGGCAGATACAATTAAATTCGAAGATAGAGAACTGTTATACGGATCGCTGGTAAAAGATTTAAATTTAAAAAAAATAATAGAAGAACAGCGTTTTGAAAATTATACAGTTACATTTTCTGTCGGAAATCTTTTAATTAAGTATAATAATGACCGCTTTCAACTGCTCTTGTATGTTGCAAGTGTCTTTCCGCCGATAAAATGGCATGCTTTTATATTCGTAAAAAGGCTCATTACAGGAGCTGAGAAATTGAATGTTGATGAAGGGGATGGGTTTGGTCTTGAAAGCATTTTAAAGCAGAATGAATTTCTGAAAGACAATTTTGATAAAATTTCTGAACTCTTCGACCAAAAAAACCATCGAAATACATCCCGGTTGCTTAGTGATAGATTAAAGGCCGAGTTCATTGAGGCTAACCCCGGTGTTGTAAAAGGAACTTAGCAGGCGGTAAATTGAGTTAAGAGGTTGTGAAGACGCATACAACATTATTAAATAGGCCATATTATAAAAACATGAACGATATAATCGAATTTGAAGACAGAGAATTGCTATACGGTGCTTTAGCTAAGGAATTGAACCTGCAAAAAATAAAAGAAGACTATTATCCTCATATGTTTCGTGATTATATCATTACATTTTCAGCGGGAGAATTTCTAATCTCTTACATACGAGACAGGAATCAATTATTTGTTGACGTTGCCAGTAATTATGACCCCCAAAAAAGGTATTTCGTCCTGACGATAAAGAATTATATTAATAGATTAGAAAAAATAAATATTCCCGATCCTAATAATTTTACTTATAAAAGTGTTGTCGAATACAATGAATTTTTAAGAAACAATTTTACTAAAATAGCAGAATTGCTAAATAAAGAGAACTATCTTAATACTATAAGTCAGATTGATAGCCGCGTTAAAGCAGAGAATTTAGAAAGGTTTAAAAAATGGCAGCAATAATCTCCTCTTTGCTGGCACACACGTGTCGCGTATGCTAATGCTACGCAGATATACTTAGGTTGATTGCAAAAAGTTAAATCATCAGTAATAGGAACACGCGACACGCGTACACCAGCGTGGAGTTAAATATAAGTGATTTAAACTACATGATTAACTATGAAAAAGAGCATCAGAAGAACAAAAAGTAGCATTGCGATTATTTTCATCTTTTTACTGTCAATAGCGTGTACCAAACAAAAGCGTGACTTTTTTAATGGCATGAGCGACCGGTTCGACGATGTGAAAGTTAACAGCAGATTCTATTTTATAAAATCGTTCGGCCTTGTCGCAAAGCCTACGAGGATAAATGGCGAAAACTATTGGGAACTCAAAAATGATCAAGAATCTTATTTCAGTCTAAGTGGCTATATTAGAAGATTAAATGACTCTATCATGCTTGTTCCTGTCATTCATAATGGGGAGGAACATGAGCAAAAACTTTTTGACTTTCGTGAAAGCAAAGGAAATGCCTGGAAAACAACATTGAAATTCACGGAGTTTTATAATAGAGGTGATTCAATCAAGCTTTCAAACGTAAAAATAGCCGAAAGAGACACGATTTACCTTTTTAAGCTCAAGCCTTTCATGCTTTACAAGAAAAATCAAAAGGAAGAATACTACGGTCATATATTTGAATTAGAGGTTTCCCGCCGTAACGGAATAATTAGTATAACCAAATTAAAAGCGGGGCGACCCGGTTTTGACTACAAGGCAACACTTTATCCGAAGCAATCTTTTATCAAGGATAAAAATATTCCGATGGATTTGTAGCGACAACGATTGATCGCTGGTGCACGCGTGTCGCGTGTATCCAATGCCATGTTTAGATACTTATGTTGGTTGCGAGAGATCAACCTCATCAGCAAAAATCAATTAAGAACACGCGACACGCGTGCACCAGCAAAGGTAAAAAATGGCAGCAATAATCTCCTCTTTGCTGGCACACACGTGTCGCGTGTGCCAATACTATGTAGGGATACTTAGATTGATTGCAAGAAGTTAAATCATCAATAAAAACAACCTAACAGGAACACGCGACACGCATACACCAGCGTGGGAAAATAAAACAATTTCTAAGGAAGAAATTAAAAGGATTCTCAGATGAGAAAGATATATATTGCAATTGCGGGTTTAGCATATTTATACATTATTTTTTTGTATGTAATCAATATTTTAGACATATACAAAATCAGAGAAGGCCGATTTCACGGGGTGATTTCAAGTACAGTGAATGGCTGTTTAATGTTTCTCGGAGGTTTAGTTATCGGAGGTTTCCTTTTATTTAGTAAAGAAAAATGGGGGAAAAACACAGGAATTATCCTGATTATAATTAATGTTTTGATTGACATCTTATTTTATGGAAAGTCACTTGTTTAATTTTCCTTGCCTTCACTGACACACACGTGTCGCGTGTGCTAATGCTACGCAGATATACTTAGGTTGATTGCAAAAAGTTAAATCATCAGTAACAGGAACACGCGACACGCACCAGCAAAGGGAGATAATATTCAATGGCTTACAAGACAGGACAAGAAATGAGAATTTACAATCACTTATTAAGTCTCCTACTATCACTATCCTTTTTACTTGCTGGATGCAGAGTTCAAAAAGCAAGTAAACTCATAGAAGAGAAATTATACATTATTGAACAAAAGGTACGCCATGATTCTACCTTGAATTTCAATGAAATTGAACCGGCTATATTGTTTTTAGAACAAACTACGGGCATTAGATCAGAGTCTAATGGTGACTATATAGGAAGATACCAACCTACATTAAATGATTATAAGAAATGGAAAAATTGGTTCGAACTTAATCGCGATCGGCTTTATTGGGATAGTCAAGAACAAAAAGTAAGGGTCAGGGATAAACGCTAAGCCTTTAACTTTTATCAGTGTCACTTATATTATAGTGTCTTAATTTCCCATCTCCCACTGGTCGAAGTTTAGTGATAGCGTAACTCCGTTCCCCAATTATGCCCCCTCTCCAACCGAAAGCGGTTATGATACTGCCTCCACCTCTTTTCTTCTACTCCAAAAATAAACCGCAAAAATCAATGTAACCGCAGGTACTACAGCACCAAACTCATCTATAAAATATGGAGTGCGACCGGTGTTGGTGGTAATCGGCGTAAAAAAAGCCTGGATAAATAAATTATGACTGGCATGCAGCATTACGCCGGTCCACAGGCTATTTGATTTTAAGCGGAACCAGGTAAATACAAAACTCATGCTTATCACCATAACCGTGAAACAGCTAAACCCGAACCACGCCGGTGTGCCATTATTATAATTGCCGAAAACGAGTAAAGGAAAATGCCATGCCGCCCAAATTGCACCACTAATTAACGATGTTTTGGTATACGAAGTAATGTTGCTCAATTGCGGAACCAAAAACCCGCGCCAGCCAATCTCCTCACCCAACGCGGTCGACATGCTTCCAAACATTCCGATCACTCCCTCGATGATGAAAAACACAGCGATAAAAACACTTTGCGGCAAATTGCCTAAGCCTAATTCATGAGCGGCTTTGGTTACAAACGTTTTGTCATAAAAGCCGCCCCAACCGGTTCCCCATATTATAAGATAACTGATAAAAGCATAAATTAATGGAATCAGGTACGCCCAAAGCTGATACTTTGGATTTCCCCATTGCCAGCTTAGGCTGCTTATTTTGAATTTTAATATTTTACAGGTTATGTATGTTGCCAGTGCCGGGCACCACATAATGCCATAACCAAATATCCTCCCCCCAATTCGGCCGGTATCGCCGGCGTGCAGCGTGGCAACCCAAACAATTGCACTTAGTATTAACGTGAACAGTAAATAAATACCGATTGCTTTTTTGCTTTGGCTAACAGATTGTTCTTTCAACATTGACTTTACTTATGGGCTGTAGCTTTAAAGATATAAGTTTTAGGTGATTAATATAGCGGTTTGCAATTATCGCAGGGGAATCTCGTGGATATTAGTAAACGGTTCAGAAGTACATGCCATACCACTATAACAAACTAACTGCCCAAAACATGTGCACTAACCATTAAGGGGAATATCCGCGTCAATACAGATCAATAAACCTATCTCCTCCT
>JAQBOP010000269.1 GCA_028287975.1 Mucilaginibacter sp.
CAAATGTGGGCTTAAATTTGCCACCCCATACAACTTCATCATATTGGTAAGATGTACGCGAATGTACCGTTTGCGAAAATGTATCATCAAAAGCCTTTAATAAAATCGCGAAGCTGGCCTCGGTGCTTGCCAAATCCTCGGGCGTAATGTCTTTAAGCGGGCTGTCATCATTTAGCGGATGAACCACTGTCCAGCTTAAAGTGAGTATACTTACCCGTTTTCTTTCCAATTCCAGGGGCAAAAACCGGCGCACTTTCTTCCCGTTGACATCTTCATTGTATGAAAATATAACCTCCATTTGCAGGTCTATCAAAGTATTGCGGCGCAGGTTGGTAAGCCTGAACATTAATCCTTTGCTGTTTTCAAGATAAGGGGCAATTATTATATGTTCACTATATTTTATTTTTGCCGATGGTCTTGAAAAACGGCCGTATAATAAACCGGTAGCTAAAGCAAACGCCAGAAGCCCCGCCATTGATTCTAATGCCGCTATTGAGTTTGCCGCCATTCCCCTTGGGCTGATATGACCGTAACCTACTGTTGATATGGTTTGTGCCGAAAAGAAAAAGGCATCCATAAAACGATAAAAATAGGTGTTGCCAACAGCACCATCCAACGTCCCCGGCCCTAAAGACACATATATAAAAGCAAATATGATGTTGGCAGCCAAATACCCCGATAACACAAACAGCCAAAACTTACCCCAGCTCATGGTAATAAGCGTATGGTAATTGTTTGCCGTATTAAAGAATGATAACCCCTTGCGTTTTACATTTATTGAGCCATCCCGGTTTACCAGGCGCTGGCTTTTCATCACGGCCTGGGTGCCAAATCCAAGATCGTCTTCGGGATTGAATTTTCTTTTATGTATTGACATGATTTGGAGATAGTTAAATAAGTTTAGTAAATGGATAAGTTAAGTGAGTTGATAAAGTTGATTAAATGAATGGTCGTTTTTATCAACCAATAAACAAACCCTTGTAAATTTATCATTCTGCTTGCTTTTAGAAAAAACTATTTCCATATTTGCTGCATAATGATAATTAAAAGTTTAAATAATAATTGGTGGTGGCTTAACGATTAAATCGTAAGGCAAACTCCTGTTATTATAAATATATTTAAAGGGTTGCCGTATGGTAACCCTTTTTTGTTAGCCCCCCAACCCCCTAAAGGGGGAGTTTATTGGATGGCCGGTTGTAAAAAATAAAATACTAATATTAATTCTCCCCTTGGGGGTTAAACATGAAGCAGATACTAAACCATCTTTTTGAGAACAAAACCTTATCCCGCGAGCAAGCCAAGAATATTTTAACGCTCATATCGCAGGGCATGTATAACAACTCGCAAATGGCCGCATTTATGACGGCTTACTGTATGCGAACGGTAACCGTAACCGAGCTGGAAGGCTTCAGGGACGCCATGCTTGAACTATGTTTATCTGTCGATTTGGGAACCGACGAGTTGATAGATCTTTGCGGTACGGGGGGAGATGGTAAGGATACGTTTAATATATCGACACTGGCATCTTTTGTGGTTGCGGGGGCTGGTTATAAAGTGGCTAAGCATGGCAACTATGGCGTTTCATCGGGTTGCGGGTCATCAAATGTGATGGAGTACCTGGGTTACCAGTTTACCAATAATATTGACGATCTTAAAAGAACAATTGATACGGCAAATATCTGTTTTTTACATGCACCGTTATTTCACCCGGCCATGAAAACAGTAGCGCCTATCCGCCGCGAACTGGGTGTTAAAACATTTTTTAATATGCTTGGGCCAATGGTAAATCCGGCTATGCCAAAAAATCAACTGGTTGGGGTGTATAATTTAGAGCTGGCAAGGATGTATGCCTATCTTTATCAGCAGTCTGATAAGCAATACACTATCCTGAACGCGCTTGAGGGTTATGATGAGATCTCGCTTACCTGCGATTTTAAAACATTTACCCCGGATGGGGAGAAGATTAATACATTAAAAAGCCTTGGCTTTGAGCGTTTAGATCCGCATGCAATTGCAGGTGGGAGTACAGTGGCTGAATCGGCGGGTATCTTTATGCGGGTATTAACGGGCGACGCAACAACAGCACAAAGCAGTGTGGTTTTGGCGAACGCGGCGTTGGCTATAAAAACAATTAAACCGCAGCGTGGTTTTGCCGATTGTTTTTACGAAGCCGAAGAATCGCTGGTTAGTAAAAAGGCACTTGCAAGTTTTAAAAACCTGGTTGGAAACTAAAATGAAAATAAAGGTTTGCGGGTTAAAATACCCCGACAATATTTACGCGGTAACAGATCTGGCCCC
This sequence comes from Mucilaginibacter sp., assembly GCA_028287975.1. GTDB lineage: Bacteria > Bacteroidota > Bacteroidia > Sphingobacteriales > Sphingobacteriaceae > Mucilaginibacter. The sequence continues at coordinate 2,299 of JAQBOP010000269.1, forward strand.
CGACTATGCTGGCTTTATCTATTATGGCCATTCACCAAGGTTTGTTAATGATATCGCTGTTGATACTTTGAACAAGATACCGACATCAATTGTTAAAACTGCTGTTTTTGTTGATGAAACCGAAGGCGAAATAAATCGCCTGATAAATGAGCTTGGATTCGGCGCTATACAACTTCATGGCAGCGAAACTCCGGATTTTGCAAATGCGTTTATAGGCAGGGTGCAAGTGATCAAAGCTTTCGGCATAAATGAAGATTTTGATTTTGAACAATTGAATGATTATGTAGGTAAAGTAGATTATTTTTTGTTTGATACAAAAACAGACGCACATGGAGGATCAGGCAAAACCTTTAATTGGAATATTTTAAATAACTATAAACTATCCGTACCATTTTTTTTAAGCGGTGGGTTAAGTTTGGATAATTTAGAACAGATAACTAAGATCACGCATCCCCAATTTTACGGTGTTGATTTGAACAGTAAGTTTGAAATTGCGCCCGGATTAAAAGACATAGAAAAACTAAAAACGGCTTTTGGCCTGATAAAACAATATACTACGCATGAAATACGGAGTTAACGAGCAAGGGTATTATGGCGATTTTGGTGGTGCATACGTGCCCGAAATGCTGTACCCTAATGTTGAAGAATTAAGGCAGCGATATTTATCAATTATTAACGATGCTGATTTTAAAGCCGAATTCGATCAGCTTTTAAAGGATTATGTTGGCAGGCCTTCTCCGTTGTATTATGCAAAACGGTATTCAGAGAAGTACGGCGCTAATATCTTTTTAAAACGTGAGGACCTGAACCATACCGGTTCACATAAGATCAACAATGCCATTGGCCAGATACTATTAGCTCAACGCCTGGGCAAGAAGCGCATTATAGCAGAAACAGGCGCAGGCCAGCACGGTGTAGCCACAGCCACTGTTTGTGCCTTAAAAGGCATTGAATGTGTAGTTTACATGGGCGAGATAGATATGGAACGCCAGGCGCCAAATGTGTCAAGGATGAAAATGCTTGGTGCAAAAGTAGTTCCTGCCAAATCAGGCAGCCGAACGTTAAAGGATGCTACCAATGAAGCACTGCGTGACTGGATAGCTAACCCGGTTGATACGCATTATATTATCGGGTCTGTTGTAGGGCCTTATCCTTATCCTGATATGGTGGCGCGTTTTCAATCTATCATATCGTTAGAGGCTAAAAAACAGTTACTTGAGCATACCGGCAAAGAATTACCTGAATATGTAATGGCTTGTGTGGGTGGCGGCAGCAATGCCATGGGAATGTTTTATCATTTCCTGGATGACGAAGGTGTAAAATTAATAGCCGTTGAAGCTGCCGGTAAAGGTGTTGATAGCGGCCATTCTGCAGCTACAACTTTTTTAGGAAAAGAGGGCGTATTACACGGCAGTCGTACCATATTAATGCAAACTGATGACGGACAAGTTGTTGAACCTTATTCTATTTCTGCCGGTTTGGATTATCCGGGTATTGGCCCTCAACATGCACATTTATATAAGATCAACCGTGCACAGTATGCAAGTGTTACCGATGATGAAGCCTTACAGGCAGGTTTATTATGCTGCCAGTTAGAGGGAATTATCCCGGCCATCGAATCGGCACATGCATTGGCGCAACTGGAGAAAATGAAATTCAAAAAAGACGACAATGTAGTGATCTGCCTTTCGGGACGTGGTGATAAGGACCTGGATACTTATATTAAATATTTTAATTACTAATTTAGTCCATGGTCGATAGTCCATAGACCATGGTATATAAAAGGGACTTTAAATTAATAACAACAAGACTATGGACCATCGTCCATGGACTATCGACAAAAAGAATATGAACCGGCTAAACCATCTTTTCAATACCAAGAAAGATAATTTATTATCCATATATTATACAGCAGGTTATCCTGAAATTAATACCACCGTTGATATTGCCGGGGCTTTGGAAAAAGCAGGCGTCGATTTTTTAGAAGTTGGTTTTCCATATTCTGATCCGGTAGCTGACGGCCCGACCATACAAAACAGTTCACAACAGGCATTGAATAATGGAATGACGCTTAATGTGCTGTTTGAACAGTTAAAAGACCTGCGCAAACGGGTTACTATACCTATATTATTAATGGGCTATGTTAATCCGATAGTTCAGTATGGTGTTGAGGCTTTTTGCAAAAAAGCAGCCGAAGTAGGAGTAGATGGTATTATAGTACCGGACTTGCCTATGTATGAATATGAAACCATGTATTCCGAATTCTTTAAGGATAACAACTTGAGCAATATATTTTTAGTAACCCCCCAAACATCACCTGAACGGATCCGAAAGATAGATGAGTTGAGTAATAGCTTTATTTATCTGCTTTCGTCATCGTCAATAACCGGCGGCAACTTAGATGTTTCTGACAGCATACAGGCTTATTATACACGGGTTAAAGCCATGGAACTGAAAAATCCAACGATAATTGGCTTTGGCATATCTGATAATGCGACGTTTAAAAAGGCTTGCGCGTATGCAAATGGAGCCATAGTAGGCAGCAAATTTGTAAAGTTGCTTGAAAGTGAAAATTACATGGATCAGATTTCCGGATTTGTTAAATCTATTCGAATGGAGAGTTAAAATATTGTGTCAATAGATGTGACTTTCCTTTTAGGTTAACTTTGATTAACTTATAGATACTTTTTTATCAGGTTTTACTTTGTTTATATCTTTCTAAAACAACTCGCATTTCTTATCAAAACTTTTTCCTTATCTTTTCTGCATCGAAGCAGCAGTTTTGATATTGATTATAGTGAAAAATTTTAATACCCTAACCCTGATATGATTTTCTCCTCCCTGCGAAAAAAATTAAAGGATACTTCCATTTCCCGGAAATTGTATTTTACAATTGGCATAATGGCGGTGCTTGTGGTTATCGAATTAACTACATTAGGGGTCGCTATAAATACGCTTTCGGCGGTAAGGTCATTTGTTGAAGGAGAGGGGCTATGGTCAAAAGCACAAAAAGACGCGGTTTATCGGATCCGGATCTATGCATCCTCGCACAATGAAAAAGATTATCAATCTTTCAGAAAATTTTTATCGGTACCGCTTGGCGATAAAAAAGCGTTGATAGAACTATCAAAAGGTAAACCTGATTTTAAAATTGCAAAAGAAGGTCTTTTGGCGGGCCGAAACCATCCGGATGATATGGATGGCATGATCAACCTGATCATGCGCTTTTCTGATTATTATTATCTCCGCAAAGCTTTTGACATCTGGGAGCATGCTGATGTTGAAATGCAGCAATTGATACCTTTGGCCGCTAAGATGCACGATATGATCAATTCCAAAACCGCATCGCAGGCTGATATTAATCAAGTTATGGATCAGATCGAGGCCATAAACAGCAAGTTAAGCCAAATGGTGGATGGGTTTTCCTATACATTAGGGGAAGTCTCCCGTTGGCTGGAGCGGACCGTATTGAAGGTTTTATTGGCACTGTCGCTCACAATAGGGACAATAAGCATATTAATTACCGTATCTGTTAGCCGGGGCATTGAAAAAGGCATAAAAGCCATAATAGATGGCGCCGCTTTAATTAAACAAGGTTTTTTTAATACCCGTGTTCAAGTTTATTCGCATGATGAGATAGGAGTACTTGCTAAGGCTTTCAATGACATGACGGTCGCGCTTGAAAGTAAAATACAGGAATTAAAAGGTGCCGAGGAAAGTTTAAAAAAGGAGCGCGACAGGGCAGAGGCCTCAGAGAAGGTTAAACAGCTTTTCCTGGCGAACATGAGCCATGAGATCCGTACCCCAATGAACGCTATATTGGGCTTTGCCAGGTTATTGGAAGAATCGCTCACTGATAAAGAGTTACAGGAATATATTAAGGTGATCATAAAATCAGGCGACGACCTGTTGGTGATCTTAAATGATATCCTTGATTTTTCGCGAATAGAAGCAGGTAAGGTGAATTTCGAAATGGAATCATTTAATTTGAAGAGCACGATTGATTCGATTGTAACTATGATGGAACCCAAAGCATTTTCTAAAAAGCTTAAGCTAAAGTCTGCAATCGATAAAAACATTCCGAAAATAATTATTGGTGACTCAGTAAGACTAAGTCAAGTAATATTAAATCTTGTCTCAAACGCTATTAAGTTTTCTGAGAATGGAGAAATAAATATAACTATAGCTACCATTGATGAAGATATCGATAAAATCGTTATCGAATTTGTAATTAAGGATTCAGGCATCGGGATCCCGCTTGAAAAACAGGCAAAAATATTTGAAAGCTTTGAGCAGGCCACTACCGATACCGTAAGAAAATTTGGCGGAACGGGGCTGGGTTTAAGTATTTCTAAACAGCTGGTTGAATTGCAGGGCGGTAAGATTTTTGTAAAAAGCGAGCTTAATGTAGGCTCTGAGTTTCATTTTACCTTGCCATTTTTAAAGGCTAAGAACGGGCAATTAAAGAAGGCGTTGGAACAAGAAAATGGAGTGGAAATTATCCGTACACCCGGCAAGAGCGGGAAAGGTATCCGTGTTTTGGTGGTCGAAGATAATGGCATCAATCAAATACTTATTGTAAAGGTTTTGCAAAAGCGCGAATTTGAAGTTGATGTAGCAGATAATGGAATTATCGCTTTAAATATGCTTAAGGACAAAGATTACGATATTATCCTGATGGATCTGCAGATGCCTGAAATGGATGGCTATGAAGTGACACGTATTATCCGTAATTTAGAAAACAATAAAAAGGGAGTTCCAATTGTGGCCATGACCGCACATACCATAAAAGGCGAACGCGAGCGATGCATAGAAATCGGAATGGATGATTACGTACCCAAGCCCTTCAATATCGACGAATTGTTTGATAAAATGTTTAACCTGGTAAAAAACAGGTTTGATGAGGCAAGTATTTTATAAATACAATTCCAGTTCCCCTTTACCTTCACGGATAATTTCAAAATCTCCGGATGTACAATCTACAACAGTTGATGCAATGTTATCGCCGTAGCCGCCATCTATTACGATATCAACCAGGCCCTCGTATTTTTCGTAGATTAACTCCGGATCAGTTGAATATTCAATAATATCATCCTCGTCTCTTATAGATGTAGACAGGATAGGGTTACCTAACTCCTTTACAATACAGCGTGCTATATCATTATCAGGCACACGGATACCAACTGTTTTTTTATTTGAGCTTAACAACTTTGGTACGTTGTGGCTTGCATTAAATATAAAAGTAAATGGCCCCGGCAAAGCTTTTTTTAGTACGCGGAACGTAGTATTATCAATCGGTTTGATATAATCTGATATATGGCTCAAATCATAACATATAAAGGAAAAGTTTGCTTTTTCGGGCTTTATATTTCTGATCTTACAGATAGCCTCGATAGCTTTATGGTTGGTTATATCGCAACCTAAACCATAAACGGTATCGGTAGGGTAGATAATGATACCACCCTTACGCAGTACCTGCACTACTTGTTCGATCGATTTTTCGTTAGGATTTTCAGGATAGATCTTGATTAACATTGGATAGATATTTCGAATATCGGATTTTTGATTTCGGATTTAATTTTTTGCAATATACGTCAAAAGCGACTGCACATTCGTACAATCGCTTTTGATATAAGCATTTAATATGCAAGTAGGTTTTCTAAAATCCGAAATTAAACCTTCGAAATCCGATATAATTAAGCTTGTTTAGCAAACTGAACGTTGATGGATAATTTTATGTCAGAACCTAATACTACAGAACCTGCTTCAGTTACACCATCCCAGGTTAAGCCAAAATCTTTACGGTTTATTTTACCGGTTACTTCAAAACCTGCTTTAGTGTTACCATAAAAGTCGGTTGCAGACCCACCATGTTCTACCTCTAATGCAACCGGCTGGGTAATACCTTTTATGGTCAGGTCGCCTTTTAATTCTTCACCATCAAAAGATGTTGATTTAAAAGTAATTGTTGGATATTGTTCAGCATCAAAAAATTCAGCTGATTTTAAGTGGCCGTCACGTTGCTCCTGGTTAGTGTCAAGGCTGTTGACATCTAATGAAAAACTGATATCCGCTCCTGTAAAATCGTCATTTTCTGTAGTTAAATCGCCTTCAAATGTTTTGAAAGATCCTGTTACTGTTGAGATTACTAAGTGTTTTACTTTAAATTGTACTTCTGAGTGCATTGGGTCTAATACCCATTTTGTTGTTGCCATGATATTGATTGTTTTATTTTAGTAAGACAAAGATAATACAATAGATGTTTAAACATGTAAACTAATTATTATATTTACATTATGTCGACAATGTGCATTTATTAACTTAGAAAATGGGTTTATGTTTACTTCATTTTTTTAGATTTACATAAATCATACAATTCTACTTATGAGAAAGCTTTTTATCGCATCCACCATAATTATCTTAGGTTTGCTTGTAGGATGGACCTTTATCTGGCCACCCGCAGTTTGGTCATTTGTAATATTTGTGCCCATATTTACTTTGGGTATCTATGACCTGTTGCAGACCAGGCATACCATCGAGCGCAACTTCCCGGTATTTGGCCGCTTGCGGTTTTTAATGGAAGATCTTCGCCCTAAAATTTACCAATACTTTATAGAAAGCGATATTGACGGTACACCCTTTAACCGGATGAACAGGAGCGTTATTTACCAGCGCGCAAAAAAAGTTGATGATACACGCCCTTTCGGTACTGAATTGGATGTTTATCAAAATGGCTACGAGTGGCTAAATCATAGTATCTCGGCAATAGATCATAGTAAACTTAATTTAGCGCCGAGGGTGACAGTTGGCGGACCGGAATGTAAACAGCCATATGAGGCCAGTGTATTTAATATATCAGCTATGAGTTTTGGCTCATTGAGTCAGAATGCCATTTTAGCTTTAAATAGTGGCGCACAAATTGGTGGTTTCGCACATAATACCGGCGAAGGTGGCTTAAGCGACTACCATTTGCAGCCGGGTGGCGATATCATCTGGCAGATAGGTACAGGCTATTTTAGTTGCCGGCATAAAGATGGAACTATTGATTTTGACGCGTTTGCCAAACGGGCGGTCCTGCCACAGGTTAAAATGATCGAAATAAAACTTTCACAAGGTGCGAAGCCTGGCCACGGTGGTATTTTACCTGCCGCTAAGGTTACACCTGAAATATCGAGGATCAGGTTAGTAGAGATGGGCGTGGATGTAATATCGCCTCCTTATCATACCGCCTTTAATAACCCCATAGCATTGATGCAGTTTGTTAAAAAATTGCGCGAGTTGTCCGAAGGAAAACCCGTTGGATTTAAATTATGTGTCGGTCATAAAAGCGAGTTTCTGGCAATTTGTAAAGCAATGCTTAAAACAGGCATCTACCCGGATTTTATTACGGTTGATGGGGGCGAGGGTGGTACCGGTGCGGCACCGTTAGAGTTCTCAAACTCGGTAGGTATGCCGCTGCGTGAGGCTTTGGCTTTTGTATATGATGCCCTGACAGGTTTTGATATAAAAAAACATATCAAGATTATAGCATCCGGCAAAGTAGCTACCGGGTTTGACCTGGTAAAAAACTTCGCTTTAGGGGCAGATATGTGTAATAGCGCCCGCGGGATGATGTTCGCGCTGGGTTGTATACAGGCATTGGAATGTAATACCAATAAATGCCCTACGGGTGTGGCCACACAAGACAAAACCTTAATGAAAGGATTGGTTGTAAATGATAAAAAAACACGAGTGGCTAACTTTCATAAGCAGACGGTAAGCAGTGCGATACAACTGATAGGTGCAGCCGGTTTACAACATCCTAATGATATCCATCGTATGTTTATTTATCGCCGCGTAAGCCATAGCCAGATCCAAACTTATGCCGAGCTTTTTCCTTACGTACCCAAAGGTAGCTTATTAAACACGCCTTATCCTTTAATTTTTGAAATGGATATGGCGATAAGCAGTGCGGAAACATTTGTGCCCGATTATACAAAAATAAGCCAGGTAAGTGCTACAGAGGCCAGTGCTTATGCTAGCGAATTAAATTCATAATTGATGTCAACAAAAAAGGAGAGCTAATTGCTCTCCTCTAATATTTATATTACTCAATAATAACTAAGCTAAAACTTGCTTAACAATTTCGGCAGCTTCTTTTAATAATATAGCCGAGTAAACTTTTAAACCTGAATTGTCTATCAATTCTTTCGCCTCTTTAGCATTAGTGCCTTGTAAACGTACGATGATAGGTACCGGGATATTACCAATCTCTTTATAAGCGTCAATAACCCCTTGAGCTACACGGTCGCAGCGTACTATGCCGCCAAAAATGTTGATCAATATCGCTTTAACATTAGGGTCGCTCAATATGATATTGAAACCGGCTTTAACCGTTTGCGCGTTTGCAGTACCACCAACATCTAAAAAGTTAGCAGGCTCGCCACCGGCTATTTTAATGATATCCATAGTAGCCATAGCTAAACCTGCGCCGTTAACCATACAACCAACGTTGCCGTCAAGCTTCACATAGTTCAGGTTTGATTTTCCTGCTTCAACCTCGGTAGGATCTTCTTCATTAGTATCACGCATAGCGGCGTAATCTGCATGACGATATAAAGCATTATCATCTAAATTTACTTTAGCATCAACCGCTAAAATTTTGTTATCGGATGTTTTTAAAACCGGGTTGATCTCAAACATCGAAGAATCCGTAGCATCATAAGCTTTGTACAATGCTGCGATAAACTTGGTCATGTCTTTAAAAGCCTCGCCGGATAAACCTAAGTTAAAAGCGATCTTGCGGGTTTGAAAGCCTTGCAGGCCAACCTTCGGATCAATCTCTTCCTTAAATATCAAATGCGGTGTATGCTCGGCAACTTCTTCTATGTCCATACCACCTTCGGTAGAGTACATAATGATGTTACGGCCCTTGCCACGATCAAGCAAAACGCTGATATAAAATTCTTTAGTTTCACTTTCACCCGGGTAATAAACATCCTGGGCAACCAATACCTTACGTACCAATTTACCTTCAGGGCCGGTTTGCGGGGTAATCAATTGCATACCTAAAATATCGGTCGCTCTTTGTTTAACCTCATCTAAGTTTTTAGCCAGTTTTACGCCGCCGCCTTTACCACGGCCACCTGCGTGTATTTGTGCTTTAATTACAACCCAGCTCGAATCGTAGTCTTCTTTTAGTTTTTTAGCAGCTTCAACAGCTTGTTCAGGTGTATCGGCAACAATGCCTTCCTGTACCCTAACACCAAAACTTTTTAATATTTGTTTTCCCTGGTATTCGTGAATATTCATATATGCTTTTTCGAAGAATTTGCGGTAAATCTACAGATTTTGTTTTAATATAATAGGTTAGCCAAGGGAGATTAAAGATTAGTTTTTACTTTGTTATGATTAGTTCGGTATGCCGTATGATATAGTTACCTAAAATCAATAAAAAAATTACATAATAGGGTGTGGTTTTTATAAAATTCACTAACTAATCGCTAATCTCTGATGTCTAATCATTATTTTTGGCAATGCTTAAAGCAACAGCTATTAATAAATCATACGGCCAGCTTCAAATTTTAAAGGGAGTTGACTTTGAAGTTGAAAAAGGAGAAATTGTAACGATAGTTGGTGCTTCGGGTGCTGGTAAAAGTACTTTGCTTAATATATTGGGTACATTGGATAAGCCGGACTCGGGCCAGTTGTTTATTAACGACGTTCAACTAAATAAATTAAGCAACAAAAATCTAAGCAGTTTCCGTAACAGGCAAATAGGATTTATATTTCAATTTCATCATTTACTGGCCGAGTTTACTGCGCTTGAAAATGTATGCATACCCGCTTTTATAGCGGGTGCATCACGGCCAGAGGCAGAAAAACGGGCTACTGAACTTTTAGAATTGCTGGGATTGGGCCACAGGCTTCATCACAAGCCAAATACTTTGTCAGGAGGTGAACAACAAAGGGTAGCAGTTGCACGGGCACTGATCAATAACCCGGCATTGATCTTTGCCGATGAACCATCGGGCAATCTTGATTCGACCAACGCGCGTGATCTGCATGAACTATTTATTAAGCTGCGTAATGAGTTCAACCAAACATTTGTAATTGTTACGCATAACAAGGACCTGGCCGATATATCAGACCGTAAGATCTTAATGGTTGACGGCTTAATTGTTCAATAACGTGAATATTTTAATTACCTCGGCTGTATCTGCACAGGCGCATCGTTTAAAAAGTAGGCTGGTTGCTGATAATGTTATTTTGGGTGATTACCAGGATCTGCCGGATTTTATGCTTACGACGGGCAAAATGATAAAATTGCCCAACCCTAAATCAATAGCATACACGCATGAAATGCTTACGCTATGCCTGGATAGAGCTATTGATGTTATTTACGTATTGGATAAAATAGAAGCCGTGCTTTTAATAGAATCGAAACAACTATTTGCAGAATACAATATAGAGATACAAAAAGGCAATGAAATATAGTGACCTGGATAGAAATAAGAGCGCCTTTGTATTTGAGCTGGATAATGTGATCTATCCCGAAAAGGATTATTTTTTCCAGGTATATTACCTGTTTGCCAGCTTTTTAGAATATACAGAGCTATTTGATGCTAAGGTGATGACCGATTTAATGGTTGCCACTTATAATGCGGAGGGTAAGGATCATGTATTTGATAAATTAAAAGAGAAGTTTGCTATTGATGAGAAGTATCGTATCAACT
>JAQBOP010000324.1 GCA_028287975.1 Mucilaginibacter sp.
ATAAAATTATCAAGAGAAAAGTAACAGATACCAATGTTGTTGTTTTGAGAAAAGTGGTTTTAGGTAAAAATAAATTCAGCGAAGCCGCAAAAACGCTCATTGCATTAAAACGATTTATAGATCCAAAAGGCCTGAAGCAAACCCAGCCGCTGATCGCACAATTTTTTCCGAAATCCGGCGACTCTTCTGAAGTGAATATCGGCATTCCTATTAACGGAAAAGTAAGTGCACAATATCCGATCGCGTTTATGAGAATGCCCCAAACAGGTAGTCTTTATACCGTCAGATTTCGTGGAAAGTTTAAAGACAGGATGAAAGTATATGCAGCCTTGCAGCAGTATTTTAATGACCGGCAACTGGCTATGCCGCTTCCACCCTTTGAAACTTATCTTGACAATAAACTACCTCAAAATGAATCGGATATTATTAATATCCAAATCAATTTCACTACTTTTTAGATTTCCTGAATACCTGTAACGCATCGTTATTTCGTGCTATAAGTATTATATTTCCGGTTTTGCCGCTAATTTCCCTGCTATCCCTAACTTCGCCCTTTATAAATATACCGCTGTTCGCAGGCGGGATGTAATCAAACCCATGCGAGGCGTTACCAAAAAATGTCACGCCATAACTAGCGTCGAAACGTCCGACTTCCGGCTTAACCCCGTAAAAGTTCCCGCCGAGAAACATGTCCTTCCTGCCGTCGCCATTTATATCCGTTACTAAAATGCTGTAGACGGGTGAAAGCTGGGCTCTTACAGGCAGCGGCTTCATGCTAAAATTTCCTTTCCCATTATTATAAAAAACGCAGGTTTGCGTTTGCTTTACTTCTAAAACGGAGGCGTCCCTTAACTCATCGGGGGTAAATATTTCGTCGATAGATTTGCCTGCGTAATCCTTATACCGCAGGAATTTCTTTTTAAGAACAGGTATTTGTTTTAACAGATCATCATGCAAATTAAATGGGTAAGCTTTGCCGTCGGATTTATAATATACCGGTATACACTCCGTTTGTCCATTTTTATCAAAATCGCTCACATACAATCGTGCGGGATGGTCTTTATCGGCTTTAATTTTAGAGTTAAGCCCAAAATTGCCTGCAACCAGGTCAGGTTTTCCATCGCCGTTCAAATCTGCTACGGTCAAACAATTCCACCATCCCGACGAATTTGGCACCTCGTATGATTTTTCAAGCTTTCCGTTTTCGTATTTCAATACGGTTAACGGCATCCAGTCGCCGACAACGACGAGTTCATTTTTTCCATCTCCGTCAATATCTACCCATTGCGCATCAGTAACCATTCCAAGCTTGCCTAAAACCGGCGCCAGGTTTTGTGTAACATCGGTATAATTACCACGACCATCATTTTTTAGCAGTCGGCTTGCCGGGATAACGCCATAAGATCCGGGTACGCTGCGCGCACCAATAAAAATATCCCCATTTTGGTGATTAACCCTTACACACGAGGCATTTACAGATACTTGCGGCCAATTGTTAAATCTGCGCGTAAAATTTCCTTTTCCATCATTAATATATAATCTTGGCAATAGGCTTAGCGACCCTTCTTTTTCCTGGTTTCCACCAGACACTACAATCAAATCCAGGTCGCCATCGTGATCTACATCATAAAACTCCGCTCCTATACCTTCAAAGTCCTTATCGCGTTCAAATGCAAATTGCTTTTTTTGGATAAAAGTTCCGTTACGCTGCTGGATAAATAATTTGGCCGTATCTCCGGCAGCATTGCTCATAAAAAAATCGGGCAATCCGTCGCCATCCACATCGCCAACTGCAAGCTTAGGGCCTTCGGTGGAAAGCATTTTGGGGATCAGCCTTTCAACATCAAAGTCTTTAAAGTCATTTTCCTTATGATAAATATTGCCCGATAACTGCCTGCTGGTTACATTCTCGTAATAAGGCTGCACTTTTTTTGATGCCGGCATGAATAACCTGCCGGCTTGTTTTTGATAAAGTGTTATCGTGTTATTAGCGGCGATATTCTTAATCACCTGCATTTTCATATCGGGCCATATAATACGCAGGCTGTCCGCTTTTTTATTGGCGCCCAGCCCAAAATTCAATACCGGCTCAACACTGCTTTCAAAACCCCTTGTCGGCATTTGTTCAATAAGCTGCTGCATGCCTTTGGTATACACTGTCACCTTTGCACCTATCCCAAAAGTATTCATGCCGGCGCCCTTCAGGTTCACTTTAAGATAATGGGCATGTGTCCGTTCAGATGTCATGTTCCGGTATATAAAGGCTTCGCCGTTTTCATTGCTGACAACCAAATCCAGGTCGCCATCGCCATCCAGGTCGGCATAAGCTGCGCCGTTGCTGAATGATGGCGTACCAAGGCCTAGTTGTTCCGTCGCATCTTTAAACTGTAAGTTTTTTTGGTTGATAAAGCCGTAATTAGGAATAGGGCGCGATGGCATTTTATCGATCAGCTCTTTAAATTTAAATCCCCCTTTTTTTACATGGTTTAATACTTCATCACTGCTGAAAAAAGTCAAAAAATCCTGGTCTGTAAGGTCTTTGCTGATGCCATTAGAAACAAAAACATCCTTCCATCCGTCATTATTAAAATCAAAGCAAAGCGCTCCCCAGCTCCAATCGGTAGCATGGATGCCGGCATACTGCGCTGTCTCGCTAAAAGTACCGTCACCATTGTTAAGCTGCAGGCAGTTAGCCGTAAACTGGTGATGAAAATCATTTTTTAATTTGGCATTATATACATCATAATCGTCAAATTTTGTGGTGGTTTTTAACCGGTAGTCGTTTTCGGGCAGCATATCCGTGGTAACCATATCCAGGAAACCGTCGTTATTGATATCCGCCATATCCGATCCCATCGACGATGTGCTCATGTGCCCTATCGCTTCATCGCTCTTTTCTTTAAAAGTGCCGTTATGCTGGTTGATATACAAGTAATCGTGCTCAAAAAAGTCGTTGCTTATATACATGTCATCCCAGCCGCTGTTATTAAAATCACCGGCCGCCACGCCTAATCCAAACCCAATCTCACTTCCGTAAATCCCCGCTTTTTCGCTCACATCCACAAACTTGCCGTTATCATTCCGGTAAAGCCGGTGGCCCCCTTTAAGGTCGCGGATGTTGCGCAGGTGGCGGTCATAACCGAAACTGCCAATTGCGCGATAGCTGTTATTTAATATAAAACAGTCCAGGTCGCCGTCGTGATCGTAATCAAAAAATATAGCCTGTGTTGAAAGCCCTTTGTCTGATAAACCATATTTTTCGGCTTCTTCTTTAAATGTGCCGTCTTTTTGGTTAATAAACAGCTCGTTCCCTTTTTCGCCCGTCTTCAAAGCGCCACTGTTGCAAACATAAATATCAAGCCAGCCATCGCCATTAATATCCACCATAGTGACGCCGGTATGCCATTTACCCGTACCACCTAACCCGGCTTTTTCCGTTACATCTTCAAATTTCCAGTTGCCCTTATTAATATAAAGTTTGTTACTGCCCTGGTTTGAAGTAAAAAATATGTCCGGTTTTCCATCATTGTTTACATCGCCAATGGCTACACCGCCGCCGTTGTAAAAGTTACGGTAATTGAAAATATTGAAGTTGCCAAGGTCGGTAACGTTATTGCTGAATGTTATACCCGTTTTTGAAGACGGCATTAACTGGAACAAAGCATCCTTATGGTCAAAATGACGTTTGTCGTTTTGGTTGCAGGAAATAAGGAAGAAAATAAGTAGAGTAAAAACCAGCGTAACTTTCCGGATGTGCATATATGGTATATCCCTATAAAAATAAGAAAACAGAGTAGCAATTGCTCACTACTCTGTTCAAAAAGTTCGAAATTATTTAATTAATACCCTGGGTTTTGAGTTAAATTCTTATTTGAATTTAATTCAGGTGAAGGTATCGGGAATAAAAAAGTATGCGTATCGACATCGTCTCCCTTAGCCGGAGTACGTGCCCCTGTAAAGTAGTGCGTACCTGTAGCCACTTGAAAGCGGATCAGGTCGTTCCTTCTCCAGCCTTCCCACATCAATTCCCGGCTGCGCTCGTCTAACAAACTGGCTAAAGTTAAGTCAGTAGGCAGCCACGCAGTTGCACCGGCACGTGCCCGTACTTTATTAACCGCAGTTAAGGCGGTTACCGGATCGCCATTTTGCATTGAAGCTTCGGCAAGCATCAGGTAAGCATCTGCCAAACGGAAAATAACCATATCGTTACTCTGGTTGCCCGAAGTACCCGACTGCGGTGTATATTTTATATTACGTGCACCTGCCAAACGGAATGCATCTGCGGCTGATGATAAAGTTGTAATATTCGGGTCAAAAATCAAAGGCAAGCCAGTTTGGGTATCTTTCAGCGGGGTAACTTTGTCGGCAGCATATTGCTGGCCAACCAAAAACTGGGTTTTTCGTACATCTGAGCCGGTAAACTTGTTTAAAACATCGGCTGTAGAGCAGAACCCGTTCCAGGGCTGACCGGATAATCCGAATGTGGCTTGTGATTGATAATGCAATGTTTGCATTTCCCAATTGTTACCGCCAATATTCACATTATCAAATGGCACGGCCAGAATATTCTCTGTTGACGCTGTTCTGTCAGCTAGCGAAAAATTGTCGAAATAATTAGCTGTCAGGTTATACTTGCCTGAGTTGATAACCTGGTTTACGGCGGCAATAGCCTTGGCCCACTGTGGTGTGCCGGTATAAACCTGGGCATTCAAATACAACTTGGCTAACAACATATAGCCGGCATACTGCGTAACCCTGCCATAAGTGGTTTTGTCAACAGTAGTTGACAGCAACGGTACATTGGTTGTCAGCTCGCTTTCAAGAAATGTATACACCGCGGCGCGGGTTTTTTGGGTTACCTTACTTGGATCCGTATTATAATCGGTCACAAGCGGGATATTACCAAACATATCCATAAACTGGAAAATGAAGTAAGCACGCAATACCTTTAATTCGGCGTTAATTGAAGCGATATTTGCAGGTTTGGCTGATAAACCATTTAATACGTTTAGGGTAAAATTCACTTTTCCGATACCGTTATTCAAATCGCTCCATCCACCGTCAACAAAAACGTCGGGTTTAAAAGCATGCAGCCAAAGTCCCTGCCACTGGCCGCCGTCGTACCAATCATTTCCACGGGTTGGTACGATGATCTCATCGGTAGTGATCTCGTTCATCTGGTTTACGTTCCCATCCGGAATATTTTGCAGGGCGGTATATGCAGGCGCTATACCAGCTGCTATCTGGTCAGGCGTTTGGTAAAAATTACTAGCCGGCTCCACACTGTAAGGCTTAAGATTAAGCTTCGTGCAGGATTCAGTTATACTGCTCACCATCAACGTGGTGAAAGCAATAATTAAAATTCTCTTTCTTTTCATCATTATATGATTTAAAACAATTATTATTTTAATGAAACATTTACACCTAATACAAATGTCCTTACCCTAGGATAATAGGCCTGGTTGCCATAGTTAGCATCAATGTATGCCTGGTTTTGGGAACCGTTCACGTTACTGTTGAATAAAATACTTCCGCCGCCCTGGTTTTCTGTTTTAACCTCCGGATCAAGTCCGCGGTATTTGGTGATCACAAATAAGTTGTTCGACGAAATATACACTTTAAGCGTATTTGTAAAACTTAGATTTTTAAATGAGTAGGCTAATGTGATATTATCCATGCGCAGGAACGATGCGTTTTCAAGCCATTTGTCGGAAGCTACCGGCGCATCCTTAATGCCATTTGTCAAAGCTTCCTTCGTTACGTTGTTTCCCGGAAGACGTGTAACTGTTTCAACATCAAGCAATGTATTGTTGAATATTTTCTGGCCGTAAATTCCCCTTAAAGCAAAATTAAGATTCCAGTTGCCATAATCAAAGCTATTGGTTAAGCCATAATTGAATTTAGGGCTAGGGTCAATATAATGGCCCGGAGGCGAAGCAACCTGTGCGATTGTCTTTCCGTCGAAAGTTTGGTTGCCGCTTGCATCTACGCCGGTATAATGCGGCAAAAAGAATTCATAAGGGCTATAACCTGGCTTTAGGAAAGTAATCGGGTTTGAACTTAATCCACGCCCTTGCGCGTAACCCACAGGAATTTGATCAGA
>JAQBOP010000351.1 GCA_028287975.1 Mucilaginibacter sp.
TACTGAAGTATGGCTGTAAATATTGGTTACCGGGCTCGACGCTCTGGCAATATTTTCTATCAGCCCTGTTTGCAATAGTTCGTTTTTCAACGCATCGTAATTACCGTTAAGGTCATCGCTCATATCGGCCATTACCAATCGGTTTGTATCATAGCCCGGTGGCCGGTCTTTAGCATGTTGGATCTGCTGATAAACAATTACAGTACTGATAATTAAGGCTACTGAACAACTAAACTGCGCGACAACCAATATTTTGCGTGGCAGCGTTGCCGTTTTACCCACCTGCATGGTGCCTTTTAAAACTTTTACAGGATTGAATGACGACAAGTAAAAAGCCGGCCTGCTGCCCGCCAACAAACCGGTTAACAATATGTAGCTGATCATGATCAGCCAAAACACGGGGTTGCTATAAGGTATGGTTATCAGATCGCCGGTGAGCTCATTAAAAGATGGTAAGGCTAACTGCACCAAAACGATAGCCAGTACAAATGAAAAGAAGGCTATCAAAACGGATTCGGTTAAGAATTGAAATATCAGGTAGCTTCTTTGCGATCCCATCGCTTTGCGGACCCCAACTTCGCGGGCGCGTTTTTCTGATCTGGCGGTAGATAGATTCATGAAATTGATACAGGCAATCAGCAATACCAAAATACCAATAATACTAAACATGCGCACATAATCAATAAAGCCACCAACAGGCACCCCATTTTTATAATCAGAATACAAATGCCAGTCTTTCATCGGTTGCATGATCACTTCGGGTTTAGCGGGGCGCATTACGGCTCCTTTGTCGCGAATGATCCATTTAATTTTAGGCGCTATTTTTTCATAACTCACGCCCGGTTGTAACATTGCGAATAGCTGAAAAGAATTGCTGCCCCAATTTGTGCTGGTATTGCCCCATCCCTGTTGCTTTTCCGTAAAGCTAAACGGCATTAAATAATTAAAGCTAAAAGAAGAATTTGCAGGGAGGTCTTTCAATACACCTGTAACCTTCACATTAGTTTGGTTGTCTATTTTTACAACTTTGCCTACTGGGTCGATATTGCCAAACAGGGCTTTGGCTGTTGATTGGGTTAAGACGATAGCATAAGTATCTTTTAAAACCGTACCGGCATTTCCCTTGACCAACGGAAATTGAAACATCTTTAAAAAGTCTGGCCCTACCATTGAGCCGTCCATATAAAGTTTTTTATTGCCTGCTATTAAACCATGTGTGCCATTCCCGTCGCACTGGGCTACGTATTTGATCTCAGGGTACTCTTTTTTCAAAACTTCGGCCAACGGAAGTGCCAGAGCATCTTGTGTGTGTTTGCCTGTATGCTGGCTGGTGAAATTTACTTTTACCTGGTAAAGCTGATCGGTATCCGGTAAAAACTTATCATAGGAATATTCATGAAACACCCATAAAGCGATCAACAACGCTACACCCATCCCAACAGATAGGCCAACAATATTTAGCGCGCTGTAGACCTTGTTTTTTAAAAGGTTCCGCCAGGCTATTTTAAAATAGTTCTTTATCATGATCAACAGATTTTCGGATTTCTATTCACTTCTTAAACTTTTAACCGGATTGGCAATTGCCGCTTTTACAGATTGAAAACTTATGGTAACTACCGCGATAAACACAGAGGCTAAGGCAGTGATAATGAAAACACTTAATTTGATATCTATACGGTAAGCAAACTCTTCCAACCATTTATTCATGGTGTACCAGGCTAATGGCCAAGCCAGTAAGTTTGCCAGTAAAACAAGCTTTAAAAAATGTCCTGATAACAGCAACACGATATTTTGCACCGATGCACCAAGTACCTTGCGTACGCCGATCTCTTTAACCCGTTGTTCGGCCGAGTAGGAGGCCAGGCCAAACAGTCCCAGGCATGATATCATTATGGCCAGCCCGGCCAGTATACCTACAATTTTACTCACCTGGTTATCGGCCTTGTAGACTTCGTTAAAATGGTCGTCAAGAAATTGATATTCGAATGGCCTGTCCGGGAAATTTTTATCCCATATTGATTTGATAAAGGCAACAGCCTCGCTGGGGCGATTACCATTTATTTTTACCGATAACTGGCTATAACCCCAATCGCGCCTGTAGTTTATATACAAGGTTTGTATCTTGTAATGTAACGAATTGAAGTTGAAGTTTTTGCAGATACCGGTGATGGTTCCTAATGAATCCATCCCAAAACGTTGACCGATCAATGCTGACATCGGTGTATTTTTTGGCATGTCTTTTAGCAACTCGTGCGCTAATTGTTCATTGATAATATATTCACGGCCTGAAGCACCTACTTCAGGCGAAAAATTGCGCCCTTCTAATACTTTGATGTTGAATAGTTTAAGATAGTTGTTGTCAACTATTAAACGGGTTAATCCAAAATCTTTAGCCGGACCGTTTGATGGCCTGAAGGTTACACCGCTTTGGTCGAGGTGGCTGCCCAGCACATCCTGTGCGGCGGTAACGTCTTTTATTAATGAGTTGGTTAATAATTGTTGTTTTATCACGTCATATTTTGCGTCTGTATTACCATTTAGCGGAACAGTAACTATCTGCTCGCGGGTAAAACCGGGATCTTGTTTTTGCATAAAATGCAGTTGCTTTACAACAAAAACAGTAGCTATCATCAGAAAGACAGCACTGGTGAACTGACCAACTACCAATATGTTCCTGAATGTTCCCTTGTTCTTACCCGTTTCAACACTGCCCTTTAATACCTTGATTGGGTGGAATGATGAAAGATAGATAGCCGGATAAATACCCGAGATCAAACCAACGATAATAGTAAAACCAATAATAGCAACCCCGTGCAACGGATTTTGTAAAAAGTTAAGGCTCAACTCACGATCACTTAACTGATTGATATAGGGTAAGGATACCCAAACAATAATCAAAGCTATTACCATGGCAATAAGTGCCAGCAAAACCGTTTCGCTTAAAAATTGAATAGCCAACTCATAACGCCCGGCTCCTATTGATTTACGCACACCCACCTCTTTAGCCCGCTCGGCTGAGCGCGCGGTTGACAGGTTCATGAAGTTAATGCAAGCGATAGCCAAAACAATAAAGGCTATTATCGCAAACAGGTTGGTTGATTTTTGATCAAACTTTCTGAAGTTAATATAATCCAGCCCGATATCAGAAGCGCCGGCGTGAATATCTTTTAACGGAAGGAGAAACAGATGAATAATTTTATTTAGATTTTGATCGTTCGAATATTTAGTCAGGTACGCCGGAAATTTGGCATCCAGTTTTTTTATATCGGTACCTGGAGCAAGCTCTACGTATGTATCCAACCAATTGCCGCCCCAGTTAGCCATCAAATCTGCAGCCTTGGCACTGCTGCTTATCGAATAAAGCGCATCAAATTGCATCTGCGAGTTCTTTGGCACATCCTTTAAAATGCCGGTAATTGCAAAATTGATGGTATCGCCCTTATTGTCGCCATAATGTGGGATGGTTTTGCCCAATACATCAGTAGTGCCGAATATTTTTTTTGCGGTAGATTCAGTAAGTATGATACTGTTGAGCTTTTCAAGCGCTGTCTTGCGGTCGCCACTGATCAAGGCAAAATCAAACATTTGCAGGAAAGTCGAATCCACTGCGAAGATCTGTGGGAGATACAGCTTCTTGTCGTTGTGCGTAAATGCATATTTATTGAGCCATCTTACCCGGGTGAAATTTTCTACCTGTGGGAACTCATGCTTTAAAGTGGGCCCCATAGGCGACATAGACAGCCCAACTTTTTGAGGCGCCATACCCTGAAAGGTTTGCACCTCGTTTACGCGGTAAATGTTTTTGGTATGGAAATTATCAAAGCTTTTTTCGAAAAAAACAAATAACATAATAACAATACAGGCGGCCATTCCTACTGCAAGGCCGGCTATGTTGAGGGCTGAAAAAACTTTGTTTTTCCAGAGATTTCTCCAGGCTGTTTTAATGTAATTCTTTATCATGACTTTACGTTTTACATGTTCTACTCACTTCTTAAACTTTTAACAGGGTTGGTAACTGCTGCGACGGTTGCCCTGTAGCCAACAGTTATGGCTGCGATAATAAATGTCGATGCAATTGACAACAAGAATATGCTCGGGCCTATAGAGATCTTGTACACAAAGTCTTTTAAATAATTGTTCATGGCCCACCAGGCTATTGGCGCGGCTATAAAAAAGGCGATGAGCAATAGTTTGCAAAACTCCTTACCAAACAGCCATAAAATATGTTGTATAGAAGCCCCCAAAACTTTGCGCACACCTATCTCTTTTGTTTTGCGGACAGCCATGAATGATACCAGTCCGTATAGGCCCAAACAGCCAATTAATATGGCTATCGCAGCAAATGCTTCAATCAGTTTAAGCAGGATATTATCCATTTCATAGAATTTTGCAATGCTGTCATCCAAAAAGCTGTATGAATAAAGCTCTTCGGGGAAGGTATTGTTCCAGATCTTTTCAATAGATGCAAGTGACGAATTTGCGCTGTGCATATTGATTTTTAAAGCGACGTTTGAATAGTTGTGGTAATTAGGCGAGATACATATCGGCGAAATTTCTGTGTGAAACGAATAGTTATAAAAATCCTTCACCACGCCGACTATGGGCGCGGTAGTGTGACGGCCATCAATACTTAAAATTTTGCCGATGACGTCATTTGGTTTCAGGTTAAGTTTTTTAACAAAGGTTTCGTTCACCAATAGCTCGCGCGTGGTGTCAGCCTGGAAGAAATTACGGCCTGCTACCAGTTTTAACCCAAATAATGATAAGTAATTAACATCGCCGGCTTTAACATTTATGCCCCAATGCTCATCTTCGGCACGGTGGTCATAGTTTACACCGGTAGTGCTGTTTGACTGGGCGGCCGGTGCCGAGTAACAAAGCGTTGTTTTTTCGACGCCGTTTATTTCATTAAACCTGTTTAATAAGGTATTCATTTTTGACAGATCATCTGTTGGCAACGGTACCATTACAATGGCATTTTTATTGAAACCGAGATCGGTGTTTTGCGAATAATGTAATTGAGTCACTACGATGATGGTGCCTATGATCAATACCTGCGAAATGGAAAACTGAACGACAACTAATACCCTTCGTAACGAAAAGCCACCGATATGTTTTTGCGAAAGCTTGCTTTTTAAAGCCAGGATAGGTTGGAATCGAGCCAATACCAAACCGGGATATGACCCTGATAAGAATACCACAATTAAGGTGATAACTAAAATAAACGGACCTAACAAAGCCCAGTTAAATTGCATTTTCGATTGAAAAAGATTATTGATCATCGGCAAGGAAACCTCGGCCAATATAACCGCCGCAATGGTGGCAACCAAAGTAATCAAAGCTGTTTCCGCGATAAATTGCCAGAATAACTGGTGGGGCAAGCTACCTAATACTTTACGGATCCCTACTTCTTTAGCCCGATTAAGGGCCTGTGCTGTGGCCAGGTTAACAAAGTTTACGCAGGCAGTTATAATTAAAAACAGTCCGATGAAAAATAATGCCCATAAATACTTACGATCAGCATATCCATCCAGATCAGCGTTAAAGTGGATGTCAGAAAGTGGCTGTATTTTGAAGTTCCATACTTTGGCATCACGGCCTTTAAAATTCATTTTTACTAACTGTGCAAGCGCTGTATTAACCCGTTCAACACTTACATTTGGTTTTAAAAGGGTAAATGCCTGGCTTCCGCTATAAACACCGCCCCAGTTTTGTTCGCGCCCTTTATCGGTATACTCATCTAAATTGGCGTACGATACATAGATCTCCTGCTTGCGGTCTGTATTGGCAGGCAGGTCCTTCAATATACCAGTAACGGTAAAACTGATCTTGTTATCCAGGCGGATAATATTACCTATAGCATTACTTGTGCCCCAATATTTTTTAGCGATATTTTCGGTTATCAATGCCTGGTTAGGTTTGGCGAGAATGTTTTTCTTATCGCCTTGTACCAGCGGGAAATTCAGGATGTCAAAGTATTCAGGTTCGGTAAATGCTACGCCATCTTTTTCTTCAAACTTTTTAATGTCTTTGCCTGGTAACGTAATAAGTGTCCTGCTGAAACTAATGATCCGAGCTGTTTTTTCAGAAAGGTTAAAATTAGCCCTATAAGCTTTTCCCATAGGCTGAGGTACAGCGCTGGCTTTGCCCACGGTTTCATCATGCCATTCGGTATAAAAACGGTAAACTCTGTCAGAATTTTTATGGAAGTTGTCAAAACTTAAATGATAGCTTATCAGCGTAAATATTAATATCCCGCAAGTAACGCCCAGCGCTAAACCGGTAACACTTATAAACGCGTATGCCTTGTTGCGTTTTAAATTGCGCCAGGCTATTTTAAAATAGTTTTTGATCATGATCAGATAATTTTATTCGCTTCTTAAACTTTTTACCGGGTTTGTCAATGCGGCTTTAACGGCTTGGAAACTGATAGTCGCCAATGCTATCAACAGAGCAGAAATACCTGCCAATGGAATTATTGTCCAGCTTAATGAAACACGATACGCGTAGTCCTGCAGCCACTTGTCCATGGCATACCAGGCTATAGGCCCCGCTATTACAAGTGATATGATCACCAGCAATAAAAAGTCTTTTGATAGCATGGTGGTAATGTTCATTACACTTGCGCCCAGCACCTTGCGTATGCCGATCTCTTTAACTTTTACCTGCGCGGTATATGTAGCCAAACCGAACAAGCCCAGGCATGAAATAAATATGGCTATACAGGCAAAAATGTTGAATAAAGCACTGGTGTTCACCTCGGTTTTATAGAGGTTATTAAAGTCTTCGTCTAAAAATTTATATTCAAAAGGCGGATCGCCATGGTTGTATTGTTCATGATAGCTTTTTACTAAGTTGATAGCGGCTGCGGCATCTTTACCCGTTGTTCTAACAAAAAGTTGCCCCGATTTCTCAGTATAAGTAAATATGGCCGGCTCAATAGCTTGCTTTAATGAAGCAAAATGGAAATCTTTAACCACACCAATGATGATACCATCGGTTTGCCATAACTTAAAGCGCTTACCGATAGGGTTTTTAATGCCCGCCTGGCGGATTGCGGTTTCATTTAAGATGAAATGTGTACTATCAGCCTTTTTTGAGCCCGTAAAGTTGCCGCCGGCCACAAACTTCACTTTAAATACATCGATAAAATTTTTATCCACGAAGAATGGATGAATGATCATGCTTGCATCTACCGGTTTGTTATCCCACTCTGTATCCCCGGTTGATGAGCCGCCGTTAACTATGTTATCACCAACAGCCACGCCTGATATTTCATGGTGGCGCAATAACTCGGCTTTAACGGCTTCCTGGTGAGGGAACATATTATCCCCCATATTTACTGAAAAAACATGATCTCGGTCAAAACCTACTTGTGCGGTTTGTATATAATTAAGCTGGCGATTGATTACCAGCGTACCGATGATTAAACCGATTGAAAAAGTGAACTGGCAGACTACCAGCACTTTTCTAAATGCTCCGCTGCCTGCACCGGTTGCTCTGCTTCTTAATGCGTCAATAGGTTGAAATGATGATAACAGAACTGCAGGATAAATACTTGACGCAGTCAATGTAGCAACCACAGTGAGGGTTACTACTTTCCAGACATTGGCGCTAAACAAATCAAAGTGCATCTCCTTACCGGCTATGTGATTATAAACCGGCATAATAGCGTAAATAAGCGCGAAAGCCAGAACAAGGGCGATCAGGAAACATAGGGCCGTCTCAAACACAAACTGCAAGAACAGGTGTTTACGTTCTGCACCGATGATCTTACGTACACTTACTTCTTTACTGCGCAAAACAGATCTTGCGGTAGACAGATTTATATAGTTAATGCAGGCAATCAGCAAGATCAATACTGCAACAATGCTGAATATCTTTACAATTTGCGCACCTGATGAAGTGCCATCGGGATTGAATAAATGTATATCGGCTAAAGACTGCAACTGATAGACACCGTCGGTTGGCTTAATGCCTTTTTGCTGCGACATGTGTATACGGGTCAGTTTATTGGCTATAGCGGTGGTAGATGCGTTTGGCTTTATCAGTAAATAAGTTTCGGTATAATAGTCGCCCCAATCCTCATCCATAGCCTTCCACATGCCTTTACCATCATATTGTTTTTTTCTTACATTAGTCGAGAAAAGCATACCGGCTTGAATAGATGAATTAGCGGGTATATCTGCCATGATGCCCGATACAGTATAAGGGTCCTTATCGTCAGCTCTCAAAACTTTACCTATCGGATCAGTATCGCCAAAATATTTCTTTGCTTCACTTTCTGACAAGATCACCGACTGATCGTTAGGGAAAGGTTTTTTCGGATCGCCTTTGAGTAGTTTATAATCGAATATAGAAAAGAAAGAATCGTCGACAAATTTCATTGGGTTGGTTACCCTTAGCATCTTGTCTTTATACCTGAACTTGCTGTAGTCCCAGTCGCCAATTACCCTTACGGCATTCTCGACATCGGGCACCTCTTTTAAAGCATAAAATGCCACCGGCGGTTGTACACCACCCCAAACCTGTTTGCTCGCACCGGCACCTATAGAAGCATTTACTTTATAAATGCGGTCTAATTTGGTATTGAATTTATCGTAGCTGGTTTCGTCCTGTACCCAAAGCAGTATCAGCAGGCCAACAGCTAAACCAACGGTAAGCCCGATGATATTTATAGCACTGTATAACTTCTTGTTAACGATGTTTCGCCACGCGGTTTTGATATAATTCTTTAACATGATCGATAGGGTTTTTAATTATTCGCTTCTTAAACTTTTAACCGGATTTGCCAATGCGGCTTTTATAGATTGAAAACTGATGGTAATTAAGGCGATGAATATCCCCGCCAATCCTGACACGATAAAAACCTGCCATTGAATTTTAATATGATATGGATAAGTTTTGAGCCAGTTAAACATAACCCAATAAGCAGTAGGGAACGCGACCACACACGATAAAACAACCAACTGCAAAAAGTCTTTTGAAAGCAGCGTTGTAACATTGCCCACACTGGCACCTAACACTTTACGGATACCTATTTCTTTAGTCCGGCGCTCTGCGGTATAGGCGGCTAATCCAAATAAGCCTAAACATGAAATTAAAATAGCTAATGCCGAAAACACACGCGATAGTTTACTTACCAGCATTTCGCTCAAGAACATTTGGTTAAATTGGTCGTCCACAAAACGGTAATCGAATGGATAAGAAGGATTTTCAGTTTTCATTACAGCCTGTATGGCTGCTAAAGATCTCTCTATGCTTTTGCCCTGATTTATTCGGACGTACATCACCGAAGCATTTTTTGGCGGTGTGATCAGGAACATTACCGGATCAGGCTGGCCATACATATTTCCATATACATAATCGTTTACAACGCCCACGATAGTTGCCATTGTGGTATCACTCTCGTAATGCATGGTTTTGCCGACCGCGCTTCCCTTGCCCATTAATGTTGCCATTGATTTGGTAACCAACATGCGTATTGGCCGCCCTGTATCAGCTACAGTAAGGTTTCTGCCTTCAATCACTTTTAGGCCAGATGTTTCAAAAAAATCGGGAGTTACATAACGCTGAGATACCAGGACAGATGAGCCTGCCGGCTTGCCGTCCCAGACCATGCCACTGGTGTTATTGCCGCCATAGATCAAGGCGTGATCAGACAAGGCTACATTAGCAACATCGCCGGTATTTAACAGGTCCTGTCTTATGGCATTATAATTTGCCGCCATTTGCCCCTGCATATCCATTTCAATAAGGTTGTTTTTATTGAACCCCAATTGCCTGCTTTTAACATGCTGTATTTGCTGGTAAACAACAACCGTGCAGATGATCAAAATTATCGATACACTAAATTGAACCACAACGAGCCCTTTGCGGATATAGGCCGCGCCGCTGTTTTTTAGTTTCAGCCCTTTTAATACTGAAATCGGGTTAAAAGACGATAGGTATAAAGAAGGATAACTACCCGCTACCAAACCACAGATGATAGTGATAGCCAACAAGCTGATGATATGGTATGGATTGCCAATATTAAGGGACAATTGTTTTTGCACCAGTGTATTAAATGCCGGTAAAGCAAGCGTAATGATAACAACAGCGACGATAGCGGCAATAAGTGCCATAAATAAAGCTTCGCCTATAAATTGCATGATCAACAGCTTTTTACCCGCGCCAAGCACTTTGCGTACACCAACCTCGCGTGCCCGTTTTTCACTCCGGGCAGTGGCAAGGTTCATGAAATTAATGCAGGCAATAAATAGTATTATCCAGGCGATCAGTGTAAACAGGTGTACATATTCTATCTGGCCGCCACCGGTCATTTTACCATCCCTGAAAGAATCACGTAAATGCCAGTCGTTCATGGAGAATAAGAAAGTATGACCCAGGGCAGCAGGCTCACGTTTTTGTATGTAGTTATAAAGCAGTTTGTTTACAGTTTCAGGGTTTACGCCCGGTTTTAATTCGACATAGGTGGTTAATGAATAGTTGCTCCATTTCCATAACCAGGGGCTTTGGTCATAATATATTTTAAATGGCATAAGCCATTCGAATTGCATGGAGGAATTGGCAGGTAGATCCTTAATCACACCGGATACGATATAATCGCGGGTGTTGGCTACTCTGATCGATTTACCTACTATATTTTTATCATTTCCAAAAAACTTTTTTGCAGTTTTTTCCGTGATCACTATCGAACGTAATTGCGCGAATGCAGATGCGGCGTTACCCTGGAGAAAAGGCAATGTAAACATGCTGAAAATAGATGCTTCTGCATATTTGCCCGGGACATAAACAGATTTTTCGCCGACGCTTAGCAATAAAGAGGTGCCGCCATCAGAAGTACGGCATACATTTGCCACACCCGGTAATTCAGCTTTTATGGCTGGCCCCATTACGCCTGGCGTTGACGAATGCGTTAGTATGTAGGAGTCATATTTTTCATTTTCGCGGCAAAGATATAATTGGCCTTTTTTTGCATTTACGTTATCAAAATTAACTTCATCCTCCACCCATAAAAATATAAGCGCGGTACAAGCTATGCCTATAGCCAGGCCAAAAATATTAAGAAAGCTATAAGCTTTGTTTTTTGTAAGCGTACGATACGCTGTTTT
Organism: Mucilaginibacter sp.; assembly: GCA_028287975.1. Lineage (GTDB taxonomy): Bacteria > Bacteroidota > Bacteroidia > Sphingobacteriales > Sphingobacteriaceae > Mucilaginibacter. The sequence goes on from JAQBOP010000351.1 coordinate 11,115, forward strand.
GAAATAGCTTTTTATCATGACCGTATGAGATTAAATTTCTATTCACTTCTTAAACTTTTAACCGGGTTTGCCAATGCTGCTTTTAACGCGTGATAACTTACAGTAACTACCGCCGTTAAAATGGCTATTATGCCTGCAAATGCAAACATCCACCATGATATATTTATGCGGTATGCAAAGCTTTGCAGCCAATTATGCATGGCCCACCAGGCTACCGGCGAGGCGATGACAATAGACAATACCACCAGCTTTAGGAAATCGGCAGACAATAATTTGTTGATCGATATTATACTTGCCCCTAAAACTTTGCGGATGCCAATTTCTTTTGTTCGTTGTTCGATAGTGAAAGCGGCAAGTCCGAATAAGCCTAAGGTTGCCAGCACTATAGTGATATAGGTGAACACGCTAAATATTGATGAAAGCCTGTCCTCGGCCTGGTACTGCGCGTTAAATGCATCGTCCATAAAAGTGTAGTCGAAAGGGGTATCGGTATCATACTTTTTGTAGAGGGCTTGCATTTTGCTCAACAAGGTTGGCAGGTTGGTATGAGGTTTTATTTTGACAAACAGGTTACATCCGTCCCTGGTAAAAAATGGAAGGTTAGCAGGGGCGATAAACAGGGTTAAGGCCGATATTTTTGATTGCAACGAGCTATAGTTAAAATTCTTTAACACTCCGATTATTTTGAGTTTCTGATCGCCCGATTGCACATAACTGCCAATGGGGTTGACCGGCAGGTGTAGGGTTTCAATAGCAGCTTCATTGATCACTACCTGGTCCATGCCGGCAAGTTTTTGATCGGTTGCAGGCGCGTATTTCCATTGTAGACCAAGAGTTTTAATAAATTGATCGTCGGTCGTTAATGAGGAAACCATTATGATATCATCCTTTGTCTTTCCATTAAAGGAGATCATATCGTATCCGTGGAACATGGCGTAATGCGAAGTGGCAGCACTTTCAATGCCGCTTAATGTCTGTACATCCTGCTTAAATGCCGGATAATTATCGCCAAAAGTATTGTGGACCGGTATCATTACTACGTTTTCGCGGTTTATGCCTGTATCTGCATGCCTGAAGTAATACAACTGTCGGTCGATTACTATCCCG
>JAQBOP010000391.1 GCA_028287975.1 Mucilaginibacter sp.
TAGGCTCTATGGTAAAATCGCCAACCTTTGCCTGGAAATTGATCTCATCCTTAATAAAGTAACTGTTTATAGCGCTTACGGTATCCTCGTGCTGAACTGCAGGAAGAAAGTTATCATCATGCACAATTATATGCCCGTCATTACGTAAACGCTGAAAACCCGCGCTTAATTTATTGACAAATACATCCGTTGTAGTTTTTAATTTAACATCTGTATAAAATAAATTTTGGCTGCTGTAATAACTTCCTTTGCTAACAGATTGCCCGCTCCCCATGGTTTGATTTTCTGCATCCCGTTGCGGCACATAGCCGCTATTAATGCTTAACACATTACGCTCGCCAAGCTTTGCATCAAGATAGCCGTTAAACTTAAACCGGTTACTGTTGACCGGATTAATTGCGTTGAAACTTATTTGCTCGCTAAATTGCGGAAACACGTTATGCTGGATATCCGCGGAAATGCCAGCCTTTACATTATCTGTATTTATATAACCGGAGATATAATATTGATGATAAAGGCTGGTATTGATTGCCGATCTATGTTCGGTCACTCCCGGAGGTATGCCATAAGTTGTACTTAGCCTTACCCAATTAGTTTGGCCCGCTACATTTACTCCTGATTTTGCAGGGCCGCCCTTTTTAGTTTTCACCAGTATCAAGGTGCGTGTGGCATCTGCCCCATTTAATACGGTAACAGCATTTTGCACAAAAGTGATCTCATCAATATCATAAATACTGTAGGCATTAATATCGGTATTTAGAATACCGTCGATAACAAAGGCATAATTTTGTTTGGCACTGTAAATGCCGTTAACATAAACATTAATAGCGTCCTTAAGATCAGTAAATGGCATCTTTTCCAAATCGGCAGCTTTAATAGTAACGGCCTGCGTAAATTTCTTTGGGAGCGGCAAACGGCCAAGATCATAATTAGCAGTATCTGATTGCGCGTTCGCTGTAGTGGCAAAAGCAAAAAGCAGCAGTACAAGACAGTTAAGTAATTTTTGTTTCATAGGTTCAGGATAAGGTTAAAGGTTAATATACTTATATTACATATCAGTTATTCACTCTATAGTAAGCAGCTAAAATGTATTAACAGTAAATAATAAATATTTATAAAATCATCCGGTGGGGTAGCCGGACAAATCCATAGGTTATTATTGGTTTATTAATCTAAGTAAATAATAATATCTGATAAAATCAAATATTATTGCGGCCCATAACCTGATATTGGACATAAAAAAAAGCGCCCCTGTAACCAGGGGCGCTTTATACTATTAGCTTTTTATCTTAACTACTTTTTTGCCTGTAGCTTATCATGCAGCTCTTTCATAAAGTAACCGCCGATAACGCTGCGTGCCTGGAAACCTGTTTGTTTTCCATTAGTGGTTTCATGCCAGTCGCTTAGTGGTACGCGGGTTGGCGTTTCTAAGGCGTATTTGTAAATCGGGTCAACCAGGGCGTCAAACTCTTTGCGGGTTGGCGCAAAGGTAGCGGTCCATAAAATCCAGTCGGACTTTGTGTAAGTTTTACGGCTATCCAATGGTAAGCCAAACTCGTTTTGTTTAGTCAGGTAAAATTTGGTTTCGGTATCATAAACTGATTGCGGGAACAAGTTTAAGCCCAATACCTTATCCCAAACCAAGTTATATTTCTGGCTCCAGGTGCCCGGGTTTTCAAACGTCAGGGTGTAGTGGTCTTTATCACCAGCTAATTTCATCCATCTGCCTACCATTTCTTTGGCAATGGCATGATATTTTTTAGCTGCTGATTTCTCGCCCAACGATTCTGCCATTTGCGCGTAGCAACCGATACCAACAATAGCTTTAACAGATAAATTCGCGTTACGTGCAAGGTGGCCCGCGAAATCATCAGTACATAATTGGTTAGCCGGGTCAAAACCTTCTTTAACTAAGTAATCAACCCAGGTGCTTAAGGTTTTCCAGTGCAGTTTAGCGTAAGCCGGGCTGCCTTGCGCTTTGCAGATGGCAGCGGTCAGGATGATCATATTGCCTGATTCTTCAACCGGCATACCTTCGCCGTAAGTCTGGCCGTTAGCGTGCGGGTAGCTACCCAGATCATGCGCTGCAAATTTATGATCGAATTTACCGCTTTCGCTGAAATAGAAAATACCATTCAGCATACCCTGCATCAATTTAGGGTTGTAGATCAGGTACAAAGGTGCCGATGGGTAAGTTACGTCGACGGTATTAACAAAGCCACCGCTAAAGTTTTCTTTAGAGAACCAAAGGATCTCGCCCTGCGGGCTTTTTACCAGGATATGAGCAGCTATACTTTGACGGTAAGCCAACACGCACAAGTCAGCGTATTTTTTACCGCCTGCTTTTACAGCATCGGCATACATACTTTTGTTAAACGTGGCGCATTTTTGTATTACTGCAGGATATTCAGTAGCAGCTTTGGTTAACTGGCCCTCAAAAGTTTCTTTACCCGAGTTGTTCCACCATGGCCTTAAGTTTTGTTTAAAATATTGCATAGAGAAGATATCATCATACCCTACCTCTATAAATTTTGACGCGCCGGCCGGGCCAACTTTACCAAACGGGATAACCGTATTCAAAGCCAGGTTTGTGCCCTGGGTAACAGTTGTTTCATTGCTGCCTTTACGGAACGCGTTAACCGCCTCGTTAGCGGTGGTGATAAATTGGGTAGCGCCGGTTGTTTTTGGAGCAGCTATGTAAACATAACCCCAATCTATCCGCACATCATCGCCATTTTTTTGCAGGATAGGCTGTTCGTCTGTTCCGGCTTTAAGCATAGATAATGAAGCGGTGCTGTATTTTGAAGCAGTAACGGCTTGTTTTGACTGGTTGACCGCCAGGTCTGTTGACGCACTGAAAAACACTTTAACATCATGCGTTTTGCCATCGTTTGCTTTTACTTTGTAAGTGATGTAGGATACCGGTCTTGAAACCAGGTTCAGATCAGATAATATTAATGGCGATGTGAAAGTCAGGTCCAGATCAACGTTGCCACATTTAAAGCGGTAAACGGTTTGTGTAGCGTTGATATTTACACTTTTTTGATCGGCAACTTCAAGTTCTTTGGCTATGGCCGGTTTTTGTTTATCTACCAAACCGACGTCGGCTCGCGAGCCGCCGCCTGTGTTTACCACGTGCATGGCAATAATGTTATCGCCAACTTTAAGTTTGCTTTTGTCTATCGGGGTCATTTCATAACCCTTGCTTACACCTACACGGTTAAAGATCTGCTCGCCGTTTAATGATACTTCTACGTTATCATCCCATGATAATTTCAAAAGTAATTTATTGATATCATCAGTTTGCGAAATAGTAAATACCCTTCTTATCCAGATATCTTTGGTTGTCCATTTCAATTTATCGCCATGACTGTCCCCTATCGGCGATGCGCCGTCTTTCCAATCGGTAGGGACATATTGTAAAGTTGTCCAGTCGCCATCAGGCTTAGTTTCGGTATATTTTACAGGGTATGATCTTTCGTCAGACGCTGACAATATGGTTTTGTATAACTCAGGCTCTTTACCTAAAAATCTGTAATCAGTGCCATCTACATTAATAATACCTATTAATGATTGGTCCGCGCCGGTCCAGTGGGTGGTGGTTGATTCGGCCAGTTTATCAGAGTTTGACCAAACGCTGAAATAAGTATTGTGCGTGATCAAAGGATAAGAAGGCGCTTTACGTTCCTGCGCCGATGTATATTGGAAACTTGCCAGGATGGCCGCGATTCCAAATAACAGATTTTTTTTCATGAAGTCAAGTTTGTTTTGTTATACAATTGTTTTTAATAGCATTATTCTGCCGATTATACATCACACAGAATTATTTGCTAAATAACATCATTTTATGCTAAAATCGCTTATTTATTTTCAATAATCATTTAATAATGGCGGGCCAATCGTCTGTACGGAACGGGTTTGCAGGCAGGCCATCCTTGTTATATAAGTTTCCCGGCGGGTTGTCTGCCCAGTTATATCTTACCGCCTGCGGGTTTGGAATAACATCCCTGCTAACCACAACGGTATTGCCTTTTATAACCGCTTTGGCCCAAACAAATACATGGTCCACGCCGGCTATGCCGAAGCCTTTCAGCTCCTGGCCATCGGCGTTTACCACATCATCGCCCACAAGGTTGGCCGCTACCAACCCCTTATTTATTTCATTAAAGCTGATGATGATCTTATCGCCATCAACCTTCATTGATTTATATACAGGGCCGGAAGAAACTACTTTTTCGCCATAAATATCATGGCGCGCTACTAAAGCAAGCCTGTTGCCCGGTACCAGTTTGTTGGTTGGGTGGATATCCTGAAACTCGCCGGCGTCGGTGATAACGGCCATACCTGTTTTAGGCAGGGCCAATGTTTTTTGCTGCGCTTCACGCACCCATGCCCAGCTGCCTTCGGACGGTGTCATGGCCGGCTGCCTGAAATTTGGCAACTGCACAAACAGGAACGGAAAATTACCTTGACCCCATTTTGAGCGCCAGTTATTGATCATCCGCGGGAAAAGGTCTTTATATTCCACAGCATCGGCAAGGTTGTCGCCGTTACTTTCGCCCTGGTACCATATTACCCCTTTTATGCCGTAGCCGGCCAGTGGCGCAATAACCCCATTGTAACAAATGGTAGGCGAACCATATCCACCCAACGGGTCAGTCGGGTAAATGGGCGCACGGCGCGATGGCTGGGGCCGTGGCGGTACGGGCTGATTAGCTGCTTTTGCCTGTGCTGCATCAGCTTCCCATTTTTTCACGGCTTCGATATAAGGATTGTTAACTTCGGTGTACCAGGTTTTCATGCTATCCTGGTAAATGGCCATTCTTTGCGGATAGGCAGCTTTCGCCTTGTCATAATTATCAACCAGTTTTTGGTGGATATCTACGTATTTGGTAAAGGCAGGGCTTTCTTTTAAGCCGTCCTCGGTGATCCAGGCCTGCGCGGGGGTACCGCCACGATAACTGCCGATCAGGCCCACAGGCGCATTGGTAGTTTTACGGATCTGTTGCGCGAAATAATAACCTACCGCCGTAATACCATGCCAGGCAAATTTGGGGTTCGCCATTACATCAGGCGAGCAAACCAGCCATTTGCCATTTGGCGAATCGGCGGCTTGTTTGGCGATATCATAAAGCGGTTGCAACGACAACGCCATCGGCACATAAAAAACATGGATCAGGTTATCGGTAGCTTTTGAAATAGCGTCGGCTCCATGTTTTTCGCTCTGGATGCCAAACTCCATGTTTGATTGGCCTGATGCCAGCCAAACCTCGCCTATTAATATATTTTTATAAGTAAAGTCCGTCGTGCTGCCTTTGACGTGCATTTCATACGGGCCGCCTGCTTTGTATTTGCCCAGCTTTACCAGCCATTTACCATCGGCACTGGTAGTGACGCTGTAGGTTTTGCCCATAAAATCAACCTGCACCTTTTCGCCTGCGATGGCCCAACCGTAAACAGGCACATGGATGCCGCGTTGCAGCACCATGTTGTCGCCAAATATGGCGGGTAGCGTAACCTGGGCAAATGCGGCGTTGCAAGTGAGCAGCAAAATAACCGCGCATTTAAAAGTATAGGTTAATGATCTTTTCATTTTTTATCAGGATTATAAGTTGGGAATCAATGATTACCGGGATAAGCGAAGTTCAAATATAAAAAAGAAGCTGTCTCAAAAGTCTTGAATCATAAGAAGCAGAACAAAATTAAATTTTTGCTACTAAAAACTCCGTGCTTCTCTGTGCCTCCTTTGCGAGCTTTGTGGTTAAAAAGAAACCGCAGAGTGCACAAAGAAGACACGAAGATCACAGAGGCCAAATATTACCGCCATTGTTGGTGCTGTCACCAACAATTACTGCATTGTAATCCGCAAATTTTACCTCACCCGTGTTGTTGGTGACAACACCAACAACGGCGCAGCTTTTTTGCAAATGGTATATCTTATAAATTACGGATCTTCATGTTCCGAAACATGATCTCATCACCATGGTCCTGCAGCAGAATATGGGTCTTTTCCTTTTTAGCAAAACCTGGTACATCTTTATATTTACTGTTTGCTATTGCCTCAAGCAGCTCCGGACTCCCCAAATCAACGCTGACGATTTTGGCGCCATTTAGCCAATGTTCTATGTGGTTGCCTTTTACAATAATGCGCGACTCATTAAACTCGCCGGCCGGCTTTAATTTTTTTGAACTGTTCGGCGGGATAAGCGCA
>JAQBOP010000086.1 GCA_028287975.1 Mucilaginibacter sp.
CTGTAAGGCCTGCCGGTTTTAGGGTTGATGGGGATATGCCCGGGAGCCGCGGGTTTTACAACAGTAGTTTTAACAACAGTATGTTTAACACTGTCCTGCGCGTGGGTTAATAGTGAGCCAACGGTCAGCATCAGCATTAAAAGTGATAGTTTCAACATGAAGTTGTTTTTCATAATTGTAAAATTAGACAATCATCTATTAAAAAAACAGTAAAAAGTAGGTTTTATTGGCCATTTAAGCGGTATAGCGCAGCTAATGTAAACCTTAATACGCATTTTTGCCGCACATAGTTATATTAGCAGAATGAATATTGGAATTATCGGCCTGGGCGATATGGGGCGCTTATACGCCAAAGCTTTTGCCAAAGCAGGGTATACTGTAACCGGATGCGATCTGCCATCAAACCAACAACAATTGCAGCAGGACCTTGCGCCTTACCATATTAAAGTACTGGATAGCGGCAAGGAAGTATCAGAAACCAGCGACCTGATCGTCTACTCTGTCGAGGCTGAGAAAATAGCCAAGGTAGTTGCAGAGAATGCCCAATATACCAAGCCGGGCGCGATAGTTGCCGGGCAAACTTCTGTTAAGACCCCCGAGATCCTAGCGTTTGAAAAATACCTGCCCGAAAGCGCGCAGATCATCACTTTTCATGGCATGCATGGCCCGGGTTTTGAGCCAAAGGGCCAAACGCTGATATTGATACCTCATCGCGCGGATGATGCTTCGCGGCAAAAGATGATCGACCTATTTACGGCTATAGGTTCTGACATAGTTGAGTTGGCCGATTACCACGAGCATGATAAAATTGTTGCCGATACCCAGGCCGTAACCCACGTAGGCTTTGAGAGTATGGGAACTGCCTGGAAAGCTGCCGGTTTCTTCCCATGGGAAAACGCGTCGTATATTGGCGGGATAGATAATGTGAAGATCCTGACCACACTGCGCATATTTAGCTATAAAGCGCACGTATACGCCGGTTTGGCTATTTTAAACCCGTATGCCAGGCAGCAGGTAAGGCAATACGCGGTGTCGGAGTCCGAATTGTTTAAACTGATGATCCAGGAAGAAGAAGCCGCGTTTCGTGAGCGGCTTTACCGCGCCCGCGATTTTGTCTTCCATGAAAGCCGCAAACCTATCATGCTGAGCGATAAAGTGATGAAGGAGTTCTCGCTTTCGCAAAACCATGATAAGCAAAAGCCAAATTCGCACTTAAGTATTTTAAGTATGGTTGATGCCTGGTACCATTTAGGCGTTAATCCGTATGATAACCTGATCTGCCAGACACCGCCATTCCGCCTGCGGTTAGGCATTGCCGAATACCTGTTCAAAGATGAAGAACTGTTGGAAGAATCTATCCAGGCCGCGCTGTACGACAAAACCATCCGCGGCGATGACTTGGAGTTTCATTCGGCGGTGCGCGAGTGGTCGTCAATTATTGGCTATGGCGATATGGAAGGCTACAAAAAACACTTTAATGATGTGCAGGCTTTCTTTAAAGGAAGGCTTGAAGAAGGCAACAAACAAAGCGCCGAGCTGATCAGAAGGTTAATGACCGAATAAGCGGTTATAAAACTATGCTGTTTGTTTCACGAAAGTGTGAAACAAATGAAACAAGTGAAACAAGTTTTTTAATCAATTATTTGATTGTGAGTTCTTTACTATTTTTCGGTGAAACAAAATGAAACAAAGCATAAGTCAGTAAGATTAGCTGTAAAATTGCTTTATTTTATTGATTATCAAATGATTGTAAATTGTTTTTATTTGGCTTAAGCAAATTCTTTAAAAACCGTTATAAGGACAACGGAACGGGCTGCAGATTGATATGAAAATTAATAACAGGATAATTTTAAGTTTGGATTTAAGTGATCGCGCAAATATTAGTTAAATAAAATTAAATGTTTAAATTTGTTATATGACAACGCTTACGATAGAGATTCCGGATAAAGTCGAAAAAACACTGGCTGATTTAATTGAACAGTTAGGTGGTAAGGTTATCACTACAGATTCTAAAAATAAAAAAAAAGAGTCTAAAGCCAACGTAAAATTATCCCGAAAAGAGGAGGAGTTTTTGAAGGGGTTAGATGAGTCAATCGAATTTGTGAAATTACATCAGCAAGGTAAAGTTAAAGCTAAATCAATCGATCAATTGTTAAATGAGCTTTAGCATAAGTTATACACCGTTTTTTGAAAAGGAATTTAAAAAGCTTTACAAAAAACAGCGGTCTTTAAAAGATGACTTAAGTAAGGTCATCAATCAATTAGCAGAAAATCCCCAAGCAGGCGAATCTATTAGCAATAATTGCTATAAAATACGCATGAGCATTTCTTCGAAGGGCAAAGGTAAGTCAGGAGGCGCACGAATAATTACTCACGTTAAATTTGTAAATGAAGAGGTTTTCTTGATATCTATTTATGATAAATCTGATATAAGCACTATAGCTGAAGAACAGATACTGATCCGCATACAAAATATTAAATAAGCTATCGGGTAATCATTCCCTCAACCGCTCATCAGTATAAGTAATTTCCGTGCGGCCATGCTTAACCGGTTTGCCGTTTTCGTCCACGCTTACAAATACGATCTTATCAATGGTCAGGATTGTTTTTTGGGTGATCTTGTTACGCACCTCGCAGGTTAGGGTAATAGACGTATGGCCAAAGCCAATAGCCTTTATACCCAGCTCCACAATATCGCCTTGCCGGGCCGAGTTGATAAAATTAATTTCGGACATATATTTAGTTACACAACCATTGGTGCCTAACTGAACTATCGTATAAATAGCTGCTTCTTCGTCAATCCAGGCCAATAGTCGGCCGCCAAACAGGGTGCCATGTGCGTTCAAATCTTCGGGCTTTACCCATTTGCGTGTGTAGAAATTCATGTTGATGTATATGGGTAAAGATACATCAGAATTTTAAGTTGACATTCTGTTACACAGATAACGCAATATCAATAAACCATCAATTAGGTATTAAATTGTTATTTATATATAAATCTGCTTTTGGGAATAGCTTTCTGATTCGTTTTATGCCGTCATCCGTAATAACACCTTTTAATGTAAGCCTTTGTATCTGCACTTTAGCTAATTCATCAGGGATGTTGATCTTGTCAGTAAATTCAATGGTTAATGAGCGTATAGGCCCAATGTCCATTAATTCTTCCGGTACAGCATTTGCGCGGATCTGTATGCCTTCGGCTGCTTCCCTGCGCAATTCTGTTGTTTTTTTATCTTCAACATCTGTATCCTTTTTCCGAATCATCCAGCCTATCTCCGGCCTCAAAGTAAAATCGTCTTCGTTTTGTTTTAAGCCTATAAAACCTGCCCACAACTCCAACGGTGTTGTAACAAAATTTCCTTTTCCATCGGCCGAAAGAAATTTCAGATCTACCTTAATTATTTCTTCCGGCAAGTCTGTGCCTGACGTTAATGCTTCAAGATTTAGCCTGTGCCCGGAGTTATTATATGGAAAAAATTTTACTATCCATCCGTCTATAATAGTTGGTGCACCATATCTTTTCAAAGAATGATATTTGAACATGGTTTGCCAAAACTCTTTATCTTTTTTTCCTTTTGACGCCTGCACAATTTTTTTTAAAACAGGTTCCATTTTGTCTATCCACCAATCCAGTTTGTATTTTCGCAGAACTTCGGTCTTGTCCAATACTTTCTGCCAATCTTCGGGCGTGCCTTCAAGGGTCACCTGGGGGATGCCGCAGCCTATGTTTAGGGTTATAAAGTCGAAATAAGATCTCATAGCGTATAAAGCGGTGATCTGCGATGCTATTTTAGTTGTGGGCGTGGTTGTACTAAAATCGGCGGTCAATGCGTCGGTAAGAGCTTTGCCGGTAAAGTTGCTTATTTGGTTGCTAAACTCAGGAAAAACCTCCTGCCATGGACTATTAGGGTCATCAAGACGGATCTTGTTATTTTGAACGATCAAAGTAGTTTTTCCGGTAAAGTCAACAAACATGTTGCGCAGGCTTTCGCTGTTATTGTTAACGTGCTCGGCAAATCCCTGACAAATGATCAGCCATATCATGTCAGGCGACAGGGTAAACGGTCTGTGCTCGGCATAAGCGTGGTACATACCATTAAAAAATGAATGAGTACCCATCCCCAGGTAAACCAGGTTTTCGGTAACATTACTTTTTGCTACAATGTTGAATTTCGGGTCGAGCTGTGCTTGTTTGGCCGGCGGGAAACCATAGACACCATGATCTATTCGGATCAATAGTTTTAATATCTCGTCATAATCATATACGGATAAAAGCTTTTCGGGCTTTTTAAGCTTTTCGACATTTATAACTATAGGCTTTTGGGCATGGGTTGCCACGCTAAAGCAAGCTAACGCGATAAGGAAAACAAGACGTTTCATTGGTTTTATTTAGGTTGATATAAATTTAGGAATATTTATGAATGATTACATAGGTTTATAAAATGTGTTGTTAGCGGAAGATCAATCACTATTTAAAATAATTGTTTAAATTTGTTATATGACAACACTTGTAATTGAAATCCCCGATAGTGAAGCCGCTGATATATCCAGTATCGTTAAGGCTAAAGGAGGAAATGTTGTGTCTGTAAATGCTGATGACGAGGATTTGACCGCTGCCGAATTGGAGCTTATTAAAAGAGGATTAAAAGAGGCATTGCTAATAAAGGAAGGTAAAGTAAAAGCTATTCCTATATCAGCCCTTTGGAATGACTAATATCGTAGTAGTATCGCCCGAATTTAAACGTGATATAAAGCCATTAGCTAAAAAATATCATACACTTAAACACTCCATCGAGAATTTACATAATGCCCTGGTTGAAAATCCTTACCTGGGAGTTCCTTATGGAAATGGTATTTTCAAGGTTCGTGTTGCTGATCAAAGTAAAGGCACTGGTAAAAGCGGTGGTTTCAGAGTTTTATATTATCATTTAACGAAGACTAACGATGGTATAACTATTTTGTTAACTAATATTTACGATAAATCTGAGATTGGTAATATTAAAAAACAGGAAGCGGTTAAACAATTGAATGATATAATTAAAGAATATCAAGAGAAAAAGACAGACGCGGAGAATAAGTAAGGCTTATCCTGTTAAAGCCAGTAAAAATGATCGTCTAAAATTTGATGTATGACAACCCTTACGATTGAAATTTCGGATAAAGTTGAAAAGACGCTTGCCGACTTGATTAATCAATTAGGAGGGAAGGTGATTTCAACCGGTACGGATAAGAAACCGGGCAAGACAGGTAAAAAAAGCAGCAGATATTGGATGATCTGGAAGAGTCTGTAAAATGGGTTAAACTACACCAGGAAGGTAAGATTGAAGCAAAACCAATTCAGCAATTGTTGGATTAAAAATTGGCAAACCAAGTATTATACATTCTTTTTATCCCATCCTTTGAAATACCGGCAAAATCGTTTTAGAAATTAACTCTATTATTTGTTCATAAATAATAGAATCGTTGCAAAATTGAATATCGTTCATTAAAAAGTTCTGATTAGCGAACCGTTCTCTTTCCTTAATTCTTGTTTACCTGTAGTTAAAGCAATTAAAATATCTTGACTATTAAATTTAGCGCCTTTGGCGTGGCCGCTACTAAATGTTCGAATTAACGAGCCATTTTCTTTACGTAATTCTACACGTCCATTATTTAAAGTAATCAAGATAAGACTACTGTCTGCATTAAGATTTGCATCGACAGCATGGCCGCTGCCAAAAGTCCGAATTAGAGATCCATTTTCTTTGCGTAGTTCGACCTAGCCATTTTTGATAAGTACAATTGACATAGTTTGTGATGGGTTAAGTTGTAATAAGCGGCTATATTACTCAAAACCAGTCGAATGTTTCAATTTTATTATCAAATACATATATGAAAATAGTTATTTCCATGCTCAATAACCCGTTGTCTTCCCCATCAAAACACTTAACAAAATATTTATAAAAAAATATCTTGTTAAGTGTTTGACAATTAAAGTAAAGTTGCTATCTTTGCCGTCCCTTTCGGGGGGAAATTATATGCCTTGAACGAAGCCCTACTGCTTCGATGGGCACAAACAACATAAAGAAATGTCAGGAATAATTGGTAAAAAAGTAGGAATGACCAGCATATTCGACGACTCAGGGAAGAACATCCCTTGTACAGTTATCGAAGCTGGCCCTTGCGTAGTAACACAAGTAAGGTCTGTTGATACAGACGGATATGCAGCTATACAGCTTGCATATGGCGACAAAAAGGAGAAGAATACTTCTGGTCCGTTAAAAGGCCATTTCCTAAAAGCCGGTACTGCCCCAAAACGTAAACTTGTTGAATTTAAATCTTTTGAAGATGAAAAAACTCTTGGTGACACTGTTACCGTTGAGATTTTCGCTGAAGGTGATTTTGTCGATGTAGTTGGCACGTCAAAAGGTAAAGGTTTCCAGGGTGTGGTTAAACGTCATGGTTTTGGTGGTGTGGGTATGCAAACTCACGGTCAGCATAACCGTTTACGTGCTCCGGGTTCATTAGGTGCTTCATCTTGGCCTTCACGTGTATTTAAAGGCATGCGTATGGCAGGTCAAATGGGTAATGAGCGTGTAAAGGTTCAAAACTTAGAGGTTTTGAAAGTTTATGCTGAGCAAAACCTGATAGTAGTTAAAGGTTCCATCCCAGGGGCTAAGGGTTCATTCGTTATAGTGGATAAATAAGATGGAAGTTAAAGTATTAAACGTATCAGGTAAAGAAACAGGTGCCAAGGTGCAGCTTCCTGAAGCC
>JAQBOP010000078.1 GCA_028287975.1 Mucilaginibacter sp.
AACAATCTTTTCCGCATCAAAATCCCTGTCTACTGATGGCAGGTACAAATCAAATGCCTCGCTTTGCAGCTTTTTGGCGTATTGTTCGTTAAAAAAGTATTTTCCGTCTTTAATTACATAATTAAGAATAAAAAAACGATATGCTTCTTTCAAAAATCTGATCTCATTAGCAGTTAATGGATTGATCTGGTGATATTCTTCCAGGAAGATTATAAAACGGTCTTCCATCAAGGTATTTATGCCGTAACTAAACACGGTACGGTCGCCGATATCTGAGACCACCCTGCTTAAAAAATAAAAATCAAGGATCCGGTAGCTCATCCTGAACCAATCGTAATCCCAGCGCGAATAGAGATTAAGGTTACTGTCTACAGAGAAATTACCGATGTTCCAGTCGATAAAAACCGGGATGATCTCGAACGAGCTCATGGTATATTTAGAACGGTTGCGCAGGAATGTTTCGCAATGATATTTTAAAAAATCAACCTGCATGGCGGTACCAAATTTCTTCTCGTTTATTTCAAGCTGATGCATCAGCGAATAAATATCTGTACGCAACGTTTTAGATGATTTTGGCAGTACGTTCTTTACCCGAGAACAAGCTTTATGAAATTTGCCTACCTGCTGGCCCAGCTTGCGGATATGGCTTTCCTCCAATCGGCGCGGCATCCGGTCAAAAATGCGTGTCGGGTTATAAAACACCACCCAGGCATCAACTTTGCCATGTTTATAGTGGTGGATATATACCCTGTTGTTTTTTAATAATGACTTTGCAAGAAAGTTTTCAAACGGGTAAAGCAGGTTGTTTGATAAGCTGTGTATAATGCGATGATCTTCTTTAAAATGCTCGTACTTACCAAAATAAGATAGCTTGGCTATAATAATATCGTCATCATCAAATGTAATCCTGAATACACGATTGGTTGAAACCATCGCACTGATATCTTCAATATTTTTTATTTTTTTTGAAGCATCATATCCTTCCCACGCTTTTTTTATAATTATAGAATAGTCCATTCGGTTTATATATTCAAAGGACCGCAAAGATATAACACAATTGATTTAGTAGGATTGATTTTTTAATTTACTATTTACCGGGTAACGCAAAAGCCACATAAGCATCGCCCGATGGTGTACCCAATTTACCGCCACCGCAGGCTATTACCAGGTATTGTTTACCATTTAACAGGTACACGCTTGGTGTTGCAAAACCTGCCGCTGGCAGTTTGGCTTCCCATAATTGTTTGCCGTTGCGTTTATCAAACGCGCGGATCTTGGCATCCTTGGTAGCCGCAATAAATATCAGCCCGCCCGCGGTAACAACCGGACCGCCATAGTTTTCTGTGCCGGTTATCGGCAAACCTTGTTTCGTTAAATTCTCGTCTTCGCCTAACGGGATCTTCCAGGCTATTTTACCCGTATTTAAGTTGATGGCATTTAAAGTACCCCAGGGCGGCGAGATAGCCGGCAAACCCTCGGACGTTAAAAACTTGTTATACCCCGTCATTTCATAAGGCAGGTCAAGGTATGGATCAAGCGGCGCAGGGCTGGTTAGTTTACGTTGTCCCTCTTTTTCATCACCGGTAATGAACGCCACAATAGCTTCGCGTTCCTGCGACGAAACATCTTTAAAAGATGGCATCATCCTTCTGCCGGTTTCAAGCAATGCCAGGATCTGGTCTTTATTATATTTTTTTTCGATATTGATCAACGACGGATAATTGCCGGACCCTTTCCTATCCTGCCCATGGCAGGCCATGCAATTTTTGGCAAACAGGCGCTCGCCGGCAGCGGCGAAGGTTTCGACCTTGTCGGGTGGTTTGACAGCGTCAACCATTGTCAGGATCCAGGGCATTTCATTAGCATTAATATACAGCAAACCTGTTTGCGGATCGTAAGCCGGGCCGCCCCACTCGGCACCGCCATCAAACCCTGGAAATATCACCGACGGGATCTTACCCGGTGGTAAAAACATGCTGCCATTTCGGTAGCCTTTTAACCTGCTCAACACTTCGGCCTTTGATTGGGCCGATATGTATGGGTTAATTTCTTTATCCGTAAAACTCTGTCTTACATAAGGTTGCGGCAGCGTCGGGATGGGTTGTGTGGGCCATGGCTTTTCACCATCAAGTTCGCTCACCGTCGCTACCGGTTTTTCGTGAACAGGGTATAATGGTTTACCTGTTACCCTATCCAGTATAAATAAAAACCCATGTTTGGTTGGCTGGGCTACGGCATCAATTACCTTGCCTTTTCTTTTAATGGTGACCAATGCCGGCGCGGCGGGCAAGTCCTTATCCCACATATCATGGTGGATAACCTGGTAATGCCATTTTAATTTACCGGTTGCGGCATCCAAAGCCAGCAGGTTATTGGCAAACAGGCCCGAGCCTAATCGCTTTCCGCCATAAAAATCAAAGGATGCCGAACCTGTTGGTGCATATAATATGCCTCGTTTTTCGTCCATACTAAAACCTGTCCAGCAGTTGGCGCCTCCTATATGTTTCCAGGCATCTTTATCTTCCCAGGTGTTATAGCCAAATTCGCCGGGGTGCGGTATGGTATGAAAGATCCATCGTAGTTTACCGGTGCGTACATCAAACGCCCTGATACTACCGGGGGCGGCATTAGCGCTTTCATTTACTCTGCTGCCTAAAATATACAGGTCTTTATAAATTATCCCCGGCGATGTTCCCGCCACGTACCAGTTTTTATTAGCCAGTTCAAGGTTGTCGTGCAGGTCGATAGCGCCATCTTTGCCAAAGCCTTTTATCAATTCGCCTGTCAGGGCGTTAACCTCGTATAGATTTGATCCTGCGCAGTACAATACGCGTTTATCGCTACCGTTTTGCCAGTAAGTAACTCCGCGGTTATTGTTTACCCCTAAATTAGTTCCCGCAGGCAGGTGCTTTTCGGCATTGAACATCCATTTCTTTTCGCCGGTGGCAGCATCAAGGGCAATCAGGCTTAGATGTGGTGTAGTCCCATATAATATCCCATCTACAATAATGGAGTTACATTGCATTTGAGACGAACCTTTGGCATCGGCATCCTCGGTATGAAATATCCATGCCACCTGCAACTGGTTAACATTGGTGGTGTTTACCTGTTTTAGCGACGAGTAACGGATGGATTTTTTTGACCCGCCATAAACCTGCCAACCGGTATTTTGATCGGTTTGCGCCATTACGCCCCGCGAAATAAAAAGCATAGCAATAACTGGCAAACAGGCAGCAGCCTTTTGAATAAAATGCATTGAAGTACGGGTTATAATTTGGTTTATATTATTTCAAAATACCTTTTCAGCTCCCAATCTGTCACACTTTTGGCAAATTGTTTACACTCCCACAAACGGGTTTGCGTAAAATGCTCAACAAAGTCAGCACCCAATATTTCTTTAGCAATGGCCGAGTTTTTCATATCTATTGTAGCATCGTACAAGTTGGGCTGTATTTTACCGTTGGCCGAATTTTGATAACCGTTACCTATAGTTTGCGGGATATCTAAGCTCAATTTGTTTTTTATACCGTACAAGCCAGACGCCAGCGCGGCTGCCATTGCAAGATATGGGTTGGTATCCGCTCCCGGTATGCGGGTTTCTAAACGGGTTGAACCTTTTGATAAATTTATTACCCGGAAAGCGACCGTCCTGTTTTCTACTGCCCAGGTAATAGTTGTCGGCGCCCAGGCCCCTTCTATCAGGCGTTTATAGCTATTGATGGTTGGCGCGTACATGGGTAATATGTGCGGCAGGCAGTACAATTGTCCGGCTAAATATTGTTTATGCAGTTCGCTCATTTTATGGACGTCATCGCCATCATAAAACAAGTTATTTGTTTGTTCTTTGTCCCACAAGCTTTGGTGGATATGGCCGCCGCATCCCGGCAGGTTCTCATTCCACTTGGCCATAAATGAGGCTACAATGCCGTGCTTATAAGCAATTTCTTTAATGGCAGTTTTTAAAAGCGCCGCTCTGTCCGCGGCTTCAATAATATGCGAATGCAATATTGCAGCCTCGTAAACCCCCGGACCGGTTTCTGTATGAAAACCCTCCAGCGGGATGTTAAACTGGGTTAGCAAATCAACTATATCCCTGCAAAAATCACTGTTTTCAGAAGTACGTAAGATCGAATAACCAAACATCCCCGGGGTAAGCGGCTCTAAATTGGCAAAGCCTTTGGCTTGCAGTGTTTGTGGCGTCTCTTTAAAATTAAACCACTCAAATTCCTGCGCAAATTCAGGGTGATAGCCCATCGCTTCACATTGCTTTGTAACACGTTTTAATAAACTGCGCGGACACGCAGCTAAACCTTTACCATCCACATCGCTAAAATCACCTAAAAAAAAGGGTAAATTATCCTGCCATGGCACGGTGCGGAAGGTTGACAGATCAATATGACATGGCTTATCCGGGTAGCCGGTATGCCAGCCGGTTAATTGTACGTTATCATAACAAACATCACTGCTATCCCACCCAAATACTACATCGCAAAAACCATAGCCGGTTTGCAAGCCATCAAGAAACTTTTTGGGGTGGATGATCTTTCCACGCAATACGCCATCAGTATCTGCAAAAGCAAATTTTATTTTTTGTACGTTGTTTTCTTGTATATATGCTGTAATTTGATGCTCGTTCATGGTATAGGTAATAATCATCCCAATATTAAGCAAGATAGCTATCCTAACCTAAAATTTATATTTAAAAATGATAAATGATTTGTTATTTGTTTACGGTTCGTTGTTAAGCGCTGATAATGAATTTGCAAACTATTTAAGTAATAATGCCACTTTTTACAGCCACGGCAAACTTAAAGGCAAATTGTACGACATGGGCGAATACCCCGGTGCCATAGTGGGCGATGATGATGTTTACGATATTTCAGGTAGCATCTATAAGTTAAATAACCCAAAGCAAGCACTAAAGGTGTTAGATGATTACGAAGGTTTTGGGAATGATCAGGAACAGCCTAATTTATTTATCAGAGAATTATTACCCGTTTCCACGTCACATGGAGCAATTAACTGCTGGGTTTATTTATACAACCGTGCGATTAGTGATTTAGTTGAAATAAAATCGGGAGAATATATAAAATATTTAAGATCACGATAAAACCAAGTCATTGCTGTAAGGTTTATTATTTCTGTTACCGAATTACCTGACCTTTACAGCAATGACAGGTGGGAATTATGGGGCGTTCCGTCAGCAGAAAAGCTTCGGGTGAAAGCCGGGAAAACTGATGGCCTTGTGCGGAGGCAGGGGCATAGCGTCTTTTTGCAGAAGTGCAAGCCTTGCGGGAGCGAAGCGCAGGGCAAAATTATGCAGCCCGTGGTTTTTCCGGCTTTGCAGGGCAATGGCCCCGTGCGCAAGAAGCATCTCTGCTGACTTGATGTTTGGTTACTTTGCATCTAAGTGGTTGTTGCGCAACTAATATTAAAAAAGGTTATTTTTAATATATCAGCTTTAATGTCGGTTGTGTGGATGCAAATAAACGGAGTGACGGTATAATTGTCTTAAGAAACGCATTTAGTTGATTTT